>JBIIRT010000001.1:0-75187 GCA_044341405.1 Daejeonella sp.
TATCTTACCCGGAGCTGTCTTTCATCGGAGCGGCCAAACCTGCAAAAAACATCTAAATTTGAATTAAACCCAGATTGTATCTAAAACTTCTTTGCTTAAGAATTTCAGAATACTCATTTAGTATAATGTAAAAATCTAAATAGTACGGAAAGACCAGTCTGGAATGAAACAGGTAAAAATCAGTCAATGTGAATATACTTTGGCAAATTTTATATCTAAGTCAGGAACTATAAATGAACGGAATTTTACATCCCCCTTAGTCTAAAAGATTAAGTTAGCATTTTGGCGCTAAACTTACATTCAAATGCTAATTATCTTCCTCGTGATTACCAAACTAAGTATAGAAATCAACGAACTGACTTCGGAATTACAACTAAACTTTCATGGCCATCGGCATCTACGGATTGAACACCAAAATAATAATTGTCTTTTGAGTAATTAAGACTAGCTGTGTTACCGGTAATATAGAATTTTTTCTCCCAAACCGGACTGCTAGTCTCTCTCATAACCACATAATATCCAGCTGGTTTTTCACCGACGGGATTCTCCCATTTAAGTACTGTTTTATTGGTCAGGCCACTGGTGACAATACCCACATTTAAAGGCTCCTGTGGAGCAAGAGCAAGATTTGCTAGAGAAGCAAGATTCATTCTAGTTACTTTCTGAGCGTAATTATAATCCACAAAATCAGGCAGGTCTCCGTAATCCACGCCATTTTCTTTCCTTACATCCTGATGCTGACGGTCAAAATCCTCATTCATTTCAGTAATTCTGATGCCTGCAAATCCCATTTGCGAAAATGGAGTATGATCACCCCCTCTAAGATATCTGTCACGACGATAAATAAGTTTCACATTTAACTGCTCCACGTATCTTTCAGAAACCTCCTTGATATAACGGGCAAATTGACGTGCTTGACCATCATTCTCAGATCCGGTACTAGCTCTTCGGTTAGCCTCTGCAGGACTTTCAACAACTGATACTCCCTCACTAAATATTCGTACACTATTGTTATCCTTAATGCCTGTTTCCATGCCATAAGTATTTCCAATTATATCATTCGTAATCATTCCGGCCAAATTCCATTTCTCGGCTTTTGCTCTTTTCGCAAGATTTACTGCACCATAAAGACCTTGCTCTTCTGCAACCATGGCTACAAAAATTATGGTACAGTTAAACTTATATTGGCTCATTACACGTGCTAACTCCATCGCAGCGGCTGTTCCTGAAGCATCATCATTTGCACCCGGAGCGAAGATTTTTGAATCGTTAACATCCGATGCCCTTGAATCATAATGGCCCGAAACAATAAATACGCGGTTATCAGCCGGATCTGTACCCGGAAGAATTCCCAATACATTTTTCATAACTGTGGGACTGGCAATTCTCCGACCGTCGGCTGCTTGTGTGAACGTGTCAAATTCAACCTTTAATCGTCCTCCTGATGCTTTGGAATATTTTTCAAACTCTGATTTAATCCAGTTTCGGGCCGCACCAATTCCAGTAGTAGTGCTCGTTGTATCACTCAGACTGTGTCTTGTTTCAAATGTCACTAGTTTTCTAACTATCATTTCTATATTCTTTTCAGATACCTCATCAAGCATCTGTTTGATCTGTTGATCTTGCCTGATGAGTACAGTTTGAGAATAGCCAAAAAATGTCGAAAAAATAAATAGACCTAGTATTAAATATTTCATAATATTTTTCTTAAGATTTTTAATAATTTAATTTGCTTAATCTAGAATAAATTCCTGATGCCTTTCGGGGATTTCAATATCCCTGTAACCCTTGGCCTGGATTTTTTCTACGAAATTTTGTTGAACATCATATTCACCGTGTACTAAAAATATCTTTTTAACCTTTAATGGATCCTGGCAGGCGATAAACTGCATCAAATCATTGTAATCACCATGAGCACTCATAGATCGTACAGATCTTATTTCAGCCCTCACCGGAAATTCTTGTCCAAAAATAGTAACTACATTATATCCGGCTGCTAATCTTCCTCCCAATGAATTTGGTTCGCAATAACCAACCAAAAGGATAGTATTCTTTTCATCTGCAATACTATTTTTAATATGATGTTTAACCCTACCAGCTTCAGCCATTCCTGATGCAGAAATGATTACACAAGGCTCTGGGTCTGTATTTAAAGCGATTGAATCCCTTGTTTCTTGTATAAAACTCAGATTTTTAAAACTAAATGGATCGTCGTCGTGAAGCATGACTTCTTGAACGTGTTTATTAAAATTCTCAGGATGGCTTTTAACTACATTCGTAGCTTTTATGGAAAGAGGACTGTCAACATAATATTTAACATCAGGCAGTATCCCCCTTTCTTCCAAATGATTTAATGAATAAAGTAATTCCTGAGTACGACCAACACTGAATGCCGGAATAATAACTTTACCACCTCTTAAAATGCAGGTCTGATATATAATCTCTTTTAGTAAATTTTCTGCCGGTTCTGTATCCTCGTGTAAACTATCCCCATAAGTAGACTCGAGAAGAATATAATCCGATTGAGGAAAAATCTCGGGTGATTTGAGGATCAGATCTCCATAACGGCCAACATCTCCACTGAAGGTTAAGCGGCTTGTCTTAGCATTTTCCTTTATTGAAAGATGTACGGCTGCACTACCAATGATGTGTCCGACATCTGTAAGAAGTACGGTAATATCATCGTTAATCTGATGTTCCGTATTATATCTTAATATCTTAAATTGACGCAATGCGCGAATCGCATCTTCTTCTGTATACAAGGGCTTAAGCAAAGGCAAGCCTTTACGTTTTCTGTGTTTATTGCTGTAATCTGAGTCAGATTGCTGAATTCTTGCCGAATCCATAAGCAAAATTCTAGTCAGATCCATGGTTGCTGCAGTACAAAAAATATCCCCCTTAAACCCTTGGGCTATTAACCTGGGGATCAAACCACTGTGATCAATATGTGCGTGGCTTAAAATAAGATAATCAATTTCTGAAGGATTAAATCCGAAATGCTCATTTAGCTGATCAGTTTCTTCCCCCATACCTTGAAACATTCCACAGTCAAGTAAAATTTTTGTCCCGTTTTCTAAAGAAATCAAATGTTTACTCCCGGTTACATTCCTCGCAGCACCATGAAAACTTATTCGCATATTTCAGAATTTAATAGTTCAGAATGCTTCAAAATTACTCTAATAATGGCAATATCCTTCTATCCCTAAGAAAAAGAAAGAAGCCATAAAAATTTGAGTAAAGATTAATCAATTTTTTTGCGAATTGTAATTCGTAATTGATAATTCGTAATTCGTAATTCGTAATTCGTAATTAATAAAAAAATGGGGCTCAAACGTGAAATTACGTTTGAGCCCCATTTTTTTATTAGAATAAACTTATGCTTCTTCCTGCTTAATTAATTTAGCAGTAAAATAATCGCGGTTCATTCTGGCAATATTGGTTATTGAAATCTCCTTTGGACATTCAGCCTCACAAGCACCTGTATTGGTACAACTTCCAAAACCTTCAGCATCCATTTGTGCAACCATAGCCTGAACCCTACGATAACGTTCTGGCTGGCCTTGTGGCAATAATGCTAACTGAGAAACTTTGGCTGAAACAAACAGCATCGCTGAAGCGTTTTTACATGCCGCCACACAAGCACCACATCCAATACAGGTTGCAGAGTTAAATGCCTCATCGGCAATAACTTTAGGTATTGCAATTGCATTAGCGTCAGGAACTCCACCCGTATTAACCGAAACAAAACCTCCAGCTACCTGAATACGATCGAATGCTCCACGATCTACAGCCAAATCCTTAATTACAGGAAATGACTCAGCACGCCATGGCTCAATTACCACAGTGTCATTGTTATTAAACGAGCGCATATGTAATTGGCAGGTGGTAATACCCTGCTTCGGACCGTGAGGTCTTCCATTGATATGAAGCGAGCAGGATCCACATATTCCCTCGCGACAATCATGATCGAAATGTATCGGGTCATCGCCCTTCCTTGTCAGATCTTCATTTACAACGTCAAGCATTTCAAGGAATGACATATCCGGAGATACATGATCAGCCTGATAGGTAACAAATTTACCCTTAGTATCGGAATTTTTCTGACGCCAAACCTTTAACGTCAAATTCATATTTTTACTCATTTTTATTGAGATTTGAGATGTGAGACATTAGATATGAGATGTAAATCTTTACCTCTTGTCTCAATCTTGGTTTTTATCATTGAGATTGATTTTGAAATTCCAGACGATCCTGTCTCAAATCTCATATCTCATATCTCCTGTCTTATTTATAACTTCTCTGTGATAATTTAATATTCTCGAAAACCAGCTCTTCTTTATGCAAAACCTCAGGCTGGTTGTCTGCTTTATATTCCCATGCCGCGGCATAAGCGTAATTTTTGTCATCACGTAATGCCTCACCTTCTTCTGTCTGACTCTCCAGACGGAAATGGCCACCGCATGATTCCTCTCTATCTAATGCATCATCAATCATTAATTCACCAAGCTCAAGAAAATCGGCAACGCGACCAGCATTCTCAAGGCTCTGATTGAACTCATTACTAACACCTGAAACCCTGGCATTTTTCCAGAAATCTTCGCGAAGCTCTCGGATCATTTTCTTTGCCTTGATCAAATTTTCTTTATCTCGTGCCATTCCACAGTATTCCCACATGATATGACCCAATTCACGATGATATTCGGTTACCGTTTTTGTTCCTTTTAATGATAACAACTGATTTACCCTATCAATAACATTCTTTTTTGCTTCTTCAAATGCAGGGTTTTTCAAATCAACCGCATCTGGCCCGATTGTAGCAAGGTAATCTCCTAATGTGTAAGGAATTACAAAATATCCGTCAGCAAGTCCCTGCATTAAAGCGGATGCTCCCAAGCGGTTGGCACCATGATCTGAGAAGTTGGCTTCGCCCAGACAATAAAGTCCCTTAACTGTAGTTTGCAGGTTATAATCAACCCAGAGACCTCCCATAGTATAATGAACTGCAGGGTAAATCCTCATCGGTTGTTTATATGGATTCTCATCTGTAATCTGCTGATACATGTCAAAAAGGTTACCATACCTTGCACGAACTGCATCTTCTCCAAGGCGTTGAATTGATTCAGCAAAATCAAGGTAAACAGCAATGCCAGAAGATCCCACACCACGCCCTTCGTCTACAATTTCTTTGGCATTGCGAGATGCCACATCTCTTGGGACAAGATTACCAAATGCTGGATACTTACGCTCAAGGAAGTAATCACGATCCTCTTCTTTCAAATCAGTCGCTTTGATTTCTCCATTTCTAAGCTTCTGAGCAGATTCAGCTGTCTTTGGTGCCCAAACCCGACCATCATTACGCAATGATTCAGACATCAGGGTTAATTTCGACTGATGATCTCCCGTTACCGGAATACAGGTAGGGTGAATTTGAGTAAAACATGGATTTGCAAAAAATGCACCACGTTTATGTGCCTTCCACGCAGCTGTTACATTACAACCCATTGCATTAGTTGAAAGGTAAAATACATTACCGTAACCTCCTGTACATAAAAGTACAGCATGAGCAGCATGAGTTTCGATTTCACCAGTTATGAGATCACGAGTGACAATACCTTTTGCTTCGCCTTCAATCTTTACAATGTCCATCATTTCATGACGGGTAAACATTTTTACTTTGCCTAAATTGATCTGACGGTTCAATGCGGAATAAGCTCCCAATAATAATTGCTGCCCGGTTTGACCTCTTGCGTAAAAGGTACGAGAAACCTGAGAACCTCCAAATGAACGATTGTCAAGCAAACCACCGTATTCCCTTGCAAAAGGTACACCTTGTGCCACGCACTGATCTATAATATTTACAGAAACTTCAGCCAGACGGTAAACATTTGCCTCACGAGACCGATAATCACCTCCTTTTATGGTATCATAAAACAACCGATGTACACTATCACCGTCGTTCTGATAATTTTTTGCAGCATTTATACCACCTTGTGCAGCAATCGAGTGTGCTCTACGGGGGCTATCCTGATAACAAAAAGCCTTTACGTTATAACCAAGTGCAGCAAGCGAGGAGGCTGCCGATGCACCTGCCAAGCCTGTACCTACGACTATAACTGTATATTTCCTTTTATTAGCCGGATTAACCAGCTTCAGGTTGAATTTATGTTTAGACCATTTTTCGGCTAAAGGACCTTCTGGTATTTTAGAATCTAATTTCATCTCAGAAACTTATTTTAATCCCGATTTCTCGGGTATTGTGTAATCCTATTTAAAGAAAAAATATAATGGCATTGCAGCGAAAGCAAGAGGAATTAAAACCCCAAATACCCAGACTCCAATAAAACGAACCAATGGCAAAAACCTACTGTTATTCCAGCCAATAGTTTGGAAGGCACTTCTAAAACCATGTATCAAATGGAAAGAAAGCGCCGACATTGCAATGACGTATAGTAAAACATACCACCATGTTTGAAATGAATTGTTTACAATCTTATAAAGATCTTTGGAAATAACAATTCTTTTACCTGCCTGGATGTCGGTTACTTCTGAATGTACCAGACGATCTGCATCATAGGGTAACTCTGAAACCTGAATGTCCTTTGGGTTATCCAAACTAATCTCATATTTGGCATAGGGCAACTCAGCATTATGGTATTTCCACCAAAAATCTCCCATATGAACCACAATGAACACTAATAAAATTGTACCCAAAATGCCCATATTTCGGGAAGTCCAGGGACTGTTTTGACTTCCAGCTTGCACAGCATAGGCTATTGGACGAGCCTTTTTATTACCTGCACTTATTATCAAAGCATAAATTGCATGGATAATAATTGATGCGTATAACAGATAAGAAACCACCTTGATTGGTGTAAAATGTGTCATGAAATAGGCATAGGCATTAAAAGCCTGACCTGCATCATCCTTAAACAACTGTAGGTTCCCAACTAAGTGCACAATCAGGAAAGTACACAGGAATAAGCCTGTTAAGGCCATCACCAGCTTCCTCCCCAATGAGGATGAGAACGTTTTTGCGAGATTGCTCATTACCTTGTTCTTATTATTTTAATTATTCAGGAAACAAATTTATCATTATAAGACAAAAATCACGTAAATCCAATGTAAGGAGTAAGCGATTTTATCTATTTAGAAACAATCTAAATTTTACCTGGTTAATCATAAATATTATCTCCACAATTCGAATAGTCAAATAAGGCCATTTTTAATTCTTGCAGTATTTCAAATCATCTGGCAATGAAAGTTTGGTTGAATAGTAAATAAACTAAAAAAGCCTTTCCACATTACGGGAAAGGCTTTCATTAAGATTAATCAGCTATGCTTATCTTACCTGAAACTGATATCTGATCTGCATTCCATCCGGACTTATCGCATTTACAGTAGCCATATTATTTCTTCCGGCGGTAATGGCGCTTTCAATGTCATCAGTTTTATTGATCGGACGGCCATTAATGGTGGTAATGATTGTACCCTGAACAAGATCAAGCTGATCAAAGAATCCACCTGCTTTAACGCTGGTGACCAATACACCCGAGCTAATTTTATACTTCTTCTTGACAGCTTCAGATGCTGGCACAAAGCTTGCACCCAAATTTTTTGTAACCACACTCGTTGAATTACTTGCGGCTTTAACCGATTCTTCGCCTTTAAGAGTCACATCGCTTGTTAATGTCTTTCCATTTCTCAAATACGAAAGCTGTACCTTATCACCAGGACCCAAACGGCCAATACGCTCCTGAAGATCAGATGGAGATATAATCTGGTTTCCATCAACTTTAGTAATAATATCTCCCTCTTTTATTCCTGCCTGAGCTGCACCACCATCCGCCAGTACCTCATTCACATAAAGTCCGTTAATCTCATCAACCCCTAAACGCTTAGATTGTTCCGCATCCAGCCCGGTGAACTGAATACCAATATACCCTCTTCTAACAGACCCAAACTCTTTGAAATCATTCAACACCTTTTTTGCAAGATTAATGGGAATTGCAAAACCATACCCTTCATAACTGCCACTTTGAGAAGCTATTGCAGCATTCACTCCGATTAATTCTCCTTTGGTATTGACTAAAGCACCCCCGCTATTGCCACGATTAATTGCGGCATCAGTCTGAATAAATGATTCAATTGCTGTTCGGGCTTGAGGTACACCATCTTCATTTGGTTGCATTCCCTGGTCAAGAATTCCAATCTGCCTTCCTTTAGCACTCACAATACCTGCAGTAACTGTGGTGTTTAGTGCAAATGGATACCCAACTGCCAATACCCACTCTCCAACCATTACATCATCAGAATTGCCAAGTTTAAGAATCGGAAAACCGGAGCCTTCAATTTTAAGCAAGGCAAGGTCAGTATTTGAATCCTGACCAATTACTTTTGCAACAAAAGAACGTTTATCTGGAAGTATAACATCAATCTTATCAGCATCGTCAACAACATGATTATTTGTGACAATATAACCGTCATCCGATATGATAACCCCCGAGCCTGATCCCTGTGCAGGCCCCTGCTGACGACGACGACCACCAAAAAAATCTTCAAACATATCCTGCATCTGATCACGTCCTGAATATCCTCGACTCGCATCGGCGTTATAAGTTGTTTTGATATGCACAACTGCAGGAGTTACAGAAGCTGCAGCCTGAGTGAAATCAAGGGCTCCGGTTGATGAATTAATCGAAGAACCCGGATTGTTTGTGAAATATACTTTTTGTTTGTCTTCAAAAGACATTCCATCCCCGTATTTATTCTCAATAAACTTGTACGCACTAACAGCAACAGCCCCGCCCAGACATGCTGCTAAAAAAGTTACACCTATCTTTTTCATATGTTTATTTTGTTATGTTTTCTTTATTAATAACTTCCAGTCAAAATTAATACCACTAAAACGAAAATGCGGCATAAAGGGTATCCTTTTTATGTTAAAAAATGTTAAAGCTCTATTCCCTGATTTTAATTCTACACTTTAATACAAGGCATTCTAATTTAAAATACCGAAATTTATAAAATGTTTAATCAATATGTTTGAACTATCAAGCTAATAAGGCTTTTATGACATTATTTATATGCATCTCAACTTTTTTAAATATCAAGGCGCAGGAAATGATTTTATCATTATAGATAATAGGAATCAAATCTTTCCTCTTTTTAACCAACCTGAGGCAATAAATAAACTTTGTGATCGTCATTTTGGAATAGGGGCCGACGGACTAATGATTCTTCAGCTTAAAGAAGGTTATGACTTTGAGATGCTTTATTATAATGCAGACGGCCGTGAAGGAAGTATGTGTGGCAATGGAGGAAGATGTATCGTAGCATTTGCAAAATACCTGGGAATCATAGGCAATGAAACTAACTTTTTGGCAGTTGACGGTCCGCATTATGCCAAAATTTCAGAAAAATCAAACTGGGTAAGCTTACAGATGATTGATGTTCAATCAGTAATTTCTGACGGCGAGGCATTTGTTCTTAATACAGGATCACCTCATTATGTACTTCCTGTGAATGATCTCGATAAAAGGGATGTGTATCATGAAGGAAAAGATATTCGATACAATGAAACCTATAAAGAGCAGGGCATCAACGTTAATTTTGTGGAAGATTTTGGCGATTCATATTTCGTAAGAACTTACGAAAGGGGTGTTGAAGATGAAACATTTGCATGCGGAACAGGAGTTACAGCTGTTGCAATGTGTATGGCAAAGAAAAAAGGACTTTCTGGAAAAATACATTCATCAATCAAAGTAAAAGGCGGAGAGCTAGGTGTAGACTTCAAATTTGATGGGCACTCCTTTACTGAAGTTTTTTTGGAAGGACCTGCTACTTTTGTTTTTTCGGGTGGTATTAAGCTATAAGTCCTGATAGCTTTGTTCTTTTACCCCTTTACAAGGATTAAAATCCTGTAATCCTCTAACGAAAAATTTCAATATTGGCAATTAAACTAGCTCATAAGGTCTATTTTTTGTGAAATTTTTGAAATAATTAATTCTCTAACAAAATTTCATATTAGTTTAAGAATTTCATGTAAAAATGAAAATTCTATATAGATTTAGAATTTTTTAATAGTCAGCTTTCTTATATTTTTCGAATAAGCTATGTTGAGAGTTGACAGTAATAAATCATGCAAAATTGTATACTCGATATGCAAACATGATTTTCTTGGATATCTCATTGAACCACATGTTGTACAACTAAATTCTGATCATGGATTTTCCCTCACCTATCAGCGTTTATTTACTACCACTGCAGAAGAATTTTCATCTATTTTAGATGAAACTGATCTAAAACTGATCAAGCTTCTTGAAGAAATCGAACAAAGTCATATTATAAAACGTTTTCACAAAAAAGCCATTCGGCCGGTTGAATACTTCAGGACAATTTTTAACGAAAAAATATACGAAGTCATTCGGCCCAAAATTGAAAAAAAACTTATTGAAGCACTAAAACTTATTGGTGATAAGGGGATATTTCAAATGAGTAAGGAAGGCTGGCCGGTTGAGCGTAAGCTGATTATCGCATCAGAACCTGCTTCAGTTTTGTTCCATTTTAGGAGAAATGTCACTGAAACCAGATATTTTCCAACAATTAAATTTCAGGGGCAAAGGATAGAGTTTATGTTCAAGGAAGCGCAAATTATTTGTAATTATCCTGCGTGGCTGTTGCTGGAAGATGTACTTTACTATTTTGAAGAAGATATAGAAGGAAAAAAGCTTTTTCCATTCCTGAACAAGCGATTTATTTCAATTCCAAAATCATCAGAGACAACATACTTCGAAAAATTTGTAGCTCCTTTGATTGAAAAACATGCTGTATATGCTGAGGGTTTTGAGATCCGTACAGAGAAATTTGAAGCTATACCTATTCTAAAATTAATCCACTCCGGAACAGAGGAACCTTTAATTCAACTTTATTTCAGATACGGAGAATATATCTTTCCTTCCGGTAGTGAAAGAAGAGTAACTGTCAGAATGGAAAAAAAGGAGAATGACTATGTATTTCATAGGATAAAACGCTCTTTAAGTTGGGAGAAAAATAAAATTAATATCCTTCAGGAACTTGGATTAAGCTCTTCAGGAGCTCTCTTGCCGAATTTCAATAACCAGGAAACTATGATTCGGGATGCAGATTTACCTCAATTAAGCGTCATTAACTGGTTAAATAAGCACCATGATGAGCTAAATGAAAGAGGCTTTTCATTTGAACAAACTGAAGGTTCTAAAAAATATCTGATCGGAAGAAGCAAACTAGATCTTGAAATCCGAGAGAATAACGACTGGTTTGATATACATGCTGTAGTCCATTTCGGACCCCATCAAATTCCATTTATGGACCTCAAAAATCATATCTTAAATAGAATCCGTGAGTTTAAACTACCCTCAGGAGAAATTGCTGTAATTCCAGAGGAATGGTTTGCTCAATATAGCAATCTGCTTCAATTCACTGAAGCTGGCAAACAATTAAGATTAAAAAAATATCATATCGGACTAGTGAATGAATTTAGCAATAGCGACCTGGCTACTGTTACTATGGATAGAAAACTTCAAAAACTAGCTGATTTTGAAGAGATTGAACAATTTGATGTTCCCAAATCATTCAATGGCTTATTGCGTCCCTATCAAAAAGCGGGTTATAACTGGTTTCACTTTTTGAAAAAATATAATTTCGGTGGCTGTCTTGCCGACGATATGGGTCTCGGAAAGACTGTGCAAACTCTTGCCCTAATGCAAAAAATTAAGGAAGACGACCAGGAAGAAGGTACACTTTCTACTTCACTTATAATAATGCCAACTTCATTGATTTATAACTGGTTAAATGAAGCTAAAAAATTCGCACCCAAACTTAAAATTTACGTCCATACTGGGAGTTTTCGGAATAAAGATGTAGAAAAATTCACAGCCTATGATATTGTATTTACTACCTATGGAATATGCAGGGTAGATATTGAATTTTTAAAAAATTTTTACTTCAACTACATTATCCTAGATGAAAGTCAGAATATAAAAAATCCATCCTCAAAATCATTTAAAGCAGTTAAATCTCTGAAATCGAGGCAAAAATTAATATTGAGCGGAACTCCGGTAGAAAATACAGTGAATGATCTATGGACACAAATGTCATTTATTAATCCTGGCTTGTTAGGAAGTCAGAGTTTGTTTTATTCCGAGTTTGTGATTCCGATAGAGAAGAAAAAGGATGAAGAAAAGGCCGCCAGGCTACAAGCCCTGATCAAACCTTTTGTGTTACGACGTACAAAATCACAGGTAGCCACAGAATTACCTCCAAAAACTGAAAACCTGTTCTATTGCCAGATGAGTGAAGATCAGAAAGAGTATTATGAAAAAATCAAATCAGAATATCGTAATGTACTCCTGTCAAATCTGGAAGATGGTTCATTCAAAAAATCTCAAATTCAAGTATTACAAGGTCTAACTAAACTCAGACAAATTGCCAACCATCCTCAAATGATTGATGATGGATATGAAGGCGATTCGGGAAAATTTGAAAATGTAATTCATACACTCGAAAACGTACTTTCCAGAGGTCATAAAGTACTTGTATTCTCACAGTTTGTTAAGCATCTTGATATCTACCGAAGATATTTCGACTCTAAAAATATCCCATTCTCCTACCTTGATGGTGCGACATCAAAACGCGGAGAAGTAGTGAAAAAATTCCAGTCTGATAAAAATATAAAGCTCTTTCTGATTTCGATTAAAGCAGGGGGAGTGGGTCTTAACCTGACTGAAGCAGATTATGTTTTTATTTTAGACCCCTGGTGGAACCCAGCTGTGGAACAGCAGGCAATTGACCGGACACACCGCATCGGCCAAAATAAAAATGTATTTATATACAAATTTATAACAAAGGACACGGTAGAAGAAAAAATTCTCGCCTTACAGAATAGGAAACGCAAAGTAGCTGAATCTTTAATTACAACCGAAGAGAGCTTCGTAAAGTCATTAACCGCAAAAGATATTCAGGAAATATTAAACTGATTTTTTTGAACCCACTTTAGGTAAAGTGAGCTGATATTTTACTGCAAGGGTCCGGATTAGAATAATAACACAGATACTTATAAACGAATTCATATTGTCGTCCACATGAAAAAGTTTTAATAACACGAAAACCGATGCGCCCGACAAACAGGCTGTGGCATAAATTTCTTTTTTGAAAATAAGTGGCACTTCATTGATTAAGGTATCCCGAATCACGCCTCCCATTACTGCTGAAAACATACCCATAATAATCGCTGCTAATGGAGCTACATTAAATAGCAAGGCCTTCTGTACTCCTACCACTGTATAAAGTGCAATACCTAAAGTATCAAACAAGAAAAAAGTACGACGATATTTTAGAATATAATACTTAAAAGAAATTGCGATTATTACCCCAATAGTTATTGCAATCAGGTAATTCCCATCAACTACCCAGGTTGGCCTGATGCCCAGAATCATGTCTCTAAGAGTACCACCGCCTACAGCAGTAACAAATCCTGTAAAAGCAACACCAAAAATATCGCGGTACATATTTTTATCTGAAGCTGCTAATGCACCTGATACTGCAAATACAAGTGTTCCAATGAGATCGATATAATATGGTAATTGCATTTTTGGTTTCTAAAAATAAACTAATGAAATAACTTAATATAATTTGAATAATGACCATTCCATTTTCTATTCCGGATGGGATCTGACTTCATTTAAAAAGACAAGATAATCTTCTAAGCTGATAAATTCAGCCCCTAAACTTTCAAGATGACTGGTGTAAACCTGACAATCTATCAAACTAAAATTAAAAGACCGGCATAAATATACCATAGCCACTTTAGATGCATTACTGACGGTGGCGAACATGCTTTCTCCACAAAAAACATGATTCATTTGAACTCCATACAAGCCTCCAACTAAAAGATTATTTTCCCATACCTCAACAGAATGAGCAAAACCAAGTTCGAATAATTGGATATAAGCTGATCTCATGGAGTCAGTTATCCAGGTCCCATCTTGCCCTCTCCTCTTTGAATCAGCGCAGGCATTTATAACCTCAGAAAAAGCCTGATCATATGAAATTTTGAAATTACCTGATCGCAAAATCTTTTGCATAGAGGAAGACACTTTCAATTTTTCAGGAAATAAAACGAATCGTTCATTGGGTGCATACCATAAAATTGGCTCACCCTCAGAGAACCAGGGAAAAATTGCATTCCGATACGCTAATAGTAATCTTTGAATAGATAAATCACCACCAATTGCAAGTAAACCGTCCTCATCTGCAAGTTCAGCATCAGGGAACCATATCTTATCTTCAGATAATTTAAAAACCATTCTTTCAGGCTATGGCTAATACTAATTATTAAAAAAAAGAAGAATGCACAGAGCAATTATTTGACATAAAAAGGAATACAACACTAATGAACGCGGATTGTACTTATCTCTCAGAAATAACAAAATCGAAAACACAGGTCCGATAAAAACAGCGGCAATCATCATAAGCCATAACAGCTCGAAGATAGCCCCTAAAAAAGCATAATTATAAACATTTAAAGATTTTGCTGTCCACCAGTAAAGAATTGTAATGATACTAACACTAAATAAAGCCTTATTTAGTGCTGAATTTTTGAATGACGATAATCCTTCTCGCATGGTCTATTTTTGTAATACGGGATTATTTGCAATTCTGCTCAATAAAAGATGCCGACTTATCGCTGCCCAGCCTCCTGATTGTCTGAAAGTCTTCACATGCACCCTCAAAATCCTGCTGCTTTAGCTTACGTTGTGCCTGCTTTAACAAGCGGTCAATGAATTTCTCATCAAATCCTAACTGGTATTTAAGTGTCCGCATCCTTATTTCACCAGCTTCATCATTCACTCCGGCAACTTTCTTGTCATAATAGTTAAAAATCGCTTCGGTCATTCCTCTTCTCGCCTGATAAGCATTAATCGCTGCACTGATTTCATCTTTTGAAAGCTGATCACATTTAAGATCACGGAGTGTGAAATTTACAGGCAAAACCATAGAAATCAGAGTATCATAACCCGCAGGAATTATCCATTTTCCAGAAGTCAAACGTACAACACGTAATGCCTCAAGATCAAGATCTGTACCGAAGCCCTTCTGAACTTCTGATTGGTAGATACGGCCATCTTTGTTTAGTCTGAAGCTTATGTTAACCGTACCCTGCAAACAATTATCAAGAGAGTATTCCGGATAGATTAAAACATTGTAAATAAATGAGTTTAAATTTTTCCCTCTGAATACCGGCTGATCATCCTTGTAAAACGAGGCCAGAATTATAAAAAAGCTAAAAATAAAATTAAGAGTCATAGTTAAATTTAAGGAAAAAAAACAGGGAAATGATTATCACTTCAGAGGCAAAATCTTTAAAAAAAAAGGAGAGCTCAATGTGCTTAAGCGAAAAGATATAGATAATTATAAATGTAATGTGACAAGGCGCCGGCTACAACAAAGAGATGCCAAACTTCGTGACTGTGAATATTTTTTCCGATTTGTTTATCCTTGTAATAGAAAATGGTACCCACAATATAGAATATACCACCAAGAAGCATCCAGCCAATAGCCGAAATAGACAATTTTTCTGCCATTTCACTCATCAAAGGCACAATCAATGCACCCATTGCGATGTAAATCCCGAGGGAAAGTCCCTTATGCTGAAGGCGGTTAAAAATTTTCAGAGTACATCCGGCCATAGCAATGGCCCAAATCATCCCAAATAAAGACCATCGCGTATATCCATCAAATACCAACAGTGCAGTTGGAGTATAGGATCCGGCAATCATAAGGTAAATACAACAATGATCAAACTTTTGCCAGAATCTTACCTCAGGTTCCGTGTTAGGATAACTATGGTATATTGAACTTATTCCAAAAAGAACTATTGTACAGATACCATAAACCCAAGCCGCTGTAAATTCGATTGGCAAATCAGCCCTATTTAGAAGTAATAAAGTTCCCGGTATGGCTAATACAGCAGGAATAGCGTGGGTATAAAAATTTACTGGCTCACGTATGGTTCTCATTTCAATCAATGATCATATCCTTAATCTTCAGGCTGTCGGGGCTCCTTACTAATCTTTTCAAACAACTTATCCATCTTTTCTACATACTCGCTAGTATCATCCAGAAAGAATTCAAGATGCGGAACTATTCGAACCTGATCCTTGATACGATTACCTAATTTATATCTAATCTCATTCGAATGTGATTTAATTGTATTCAAAGCTATTGAATTATTAGTACTGTTAAAAAAACTCAAATAAACTCTGGCGATGGCAAGATCCGGTGAAACTCTAACTTTGGTTATAGTTATCATTATACTTGGTAAAAAATTCAATCCCTCCCGCTGAAATATCTCAGCCAGATCTTTCTGTATAACTCCTGCAAACTTCTGTTGTCGTTTAGATTCCATTTTTTAGGGATTAGAAAAGTTTAAAAATTAAAAACTATATAAATTTTTCAGCTCTAATTAATTCGATGATGGTGATTAAAAAAGTAATTTATCATAGGGGTATCGAACCGTATGAATAGCTTTTACTTTTTCATAGAGCAATAACCTGAATTCTTCAATATTCTCTTTATTCAAAGCAGATATGAAGATCGCAGGATTTCTATCCTTACTCATCCAGCTGTTTTTAAAATCAGAAAGCGTAAGTGGTGGATGCTCTTCCTGCGGGTCAAAATCAGCAGGCTTATAGGCATCAATTTTATTAAAAACCGTAATTACTTGTTTATCAATTGCACCCATCTCTTTTAAGGTTTCATTAACTGTATTGATTTGATCTTCAAAATTAGGATGGGAAATATCAACCACATGAATTAAAATATCGGCTTCACGAACCTCGTCAAGTGTTGATTTGAAACATTCAATCAGATGATGAGGTAGCTTACGAATAAAGCCTACAGTATCTGAGAGCAAAAAGGGCAAATTCTCAATAACAACTTTTCTTACTGTAGTGTCCAAAGTAGCGAAAAGTTTATTCTCTGCAAACACTTCCGATTTGGAGATCATATTCATGATTGTTGATTTACCAACATTGGTATAACCAACAAGAGAAACCCTAACCAACTGAGCACGATTCTTTCTTTGAGTAAGATTTTGCTTATCAATTTCTTTCAATCTCTCTTTTAACAGGGATATTTTATTCAGAATTAATCGACGGTCGGTTTCGATCTGGCTTTCACCCGGACCACGCATTCCAATACCTCCCTTTTGCCGCTCAAGGTGAGTCCATAGACGTGTTAAGCGTGGAAGTAAATATTGAAGTTGAGCCAACTCAACCTGAGTTTTCGCCTGAGAGGTTTGTGCTCTTTTGGCGAAAATATCAAGAATCAGGTTACTGCGATCTAGTATTTTTACCTGCAATTCGTTTTCTATATTCCGAAGTTGTGAGGGTGAAAGTTCATCATCAAAAATGACCATATCAATTTCCTCAGATTTAACATAGGCATTAATCTCTTCAAGCTTGCCGGTTCCAACAAATGTAGCCCTATCTGGACGCTGCATCCTTTGTGTAAATGCCTTTTGAGTTACTCCACCAGCGGTTTCAACTAAAAACTTGAGCTCATCCAAATACTCATGAGTCTGTTCTTCAGTCTCTCCAGGTGTAATTATACCAACAAGAACTGCTCTTTCTGGCTTTGCTGCAGTATCAAAATATTTTTGTCTGGGCATTAAAATCTATTAATTATTGCAAAGATAAGCGTTTGAACCTGAGTAATTGAACAGTTGACGGTCAGAATATCCCGATGTATATCCTAATAAAAATGGTATTAAAGCTTTGAAACAAACTCCTTCATTGCTTTTCCCGGATCTGATTCTTTCATAAAATTCTCACCAATCAAAAAACCATCAAATCCTGCTTCGCGCAATTCCTTAATGGTTTCAGGATTACTAATTCCACTTTCAGAAATTTTTAAAAAACGGGCTGGGATATAGTCAGCAAGATCAAAAGAATGCTGGACTGTTACAGAAAAATCACCCAGATTTCGATTATTTACGCCGATCGCGTCTAAATCATCACATATACTTCGATCTAGTTCTTCCCTGTTATGTACTTCTAATAAGACATTGAGGCCAAGATCTTTTGCGCATCTGGCGAGTTCACGAACCTCTCCCGGACTTAAAATAGCTGCAATTAGTAAAATAATATCCGCCCCCAATGCTTTAGCTTCAATGATTTGATATTGATCAAGCATGAAATCCTTCCTCAATAATGGTAATTTGTTTACTCTTCTTGCTTCAAGAAGATCTTCATCTTTGCCCCCAAAAAAACTCTGGTCAGTAAGTATTGAAAGGGCAGAAGCCCCAGAGTCTGCGTAACCATTACTCACTTCCTGAACAGAGGAATGATCATTTATAATTCCTTTAGAAGGTGAAACACGTTTGAACTCTGCAATGATTCCTGTACGTGTAGGATCTAAAATAAAGTCGCGCAAAACATAACATTCCCTTGAAAATAATTCGCTTTGCTTAAGTTGCAAAATTGTTTTTTTTAGCTTAGCGGCTTCGATTTCTTCCTTTTTCTTTAGAACGATCTTATCGAGAATGCTTATACCCGATGTATTATTAGAATTCTTCTCACTCATACTCATATCTTCAAAATTGTTTGCTCAGCTTAGCCAGTTAGAAATCATCAGTTTTCCATGTTCAGTAAGTACCGATTCAGGATGAAACTGAACTCCCCGAACATCGAGTGTCTTATGATTCAAAGCCATTATTACGCCTTCAGGATCAATTGCTGTCACATTGATCACGTCGGGAATAAGGTCATTCCGTACTGCCCATGAATGATATCGACCAACCTTAAATTGTTTCGGGCAATCTTTAAATAACTTTTCCTTTTCGTCTAAGACTGTGATCTCTGTGGCTCTTCCATGAACCGGACGAGAAAGATTATATAATTCACCTCCAAAAACCTCCGCTATCGCCTGTAATCCAAGACAAATTCCTAAGATGCTTTTAGTTGGTGAATACATTCTGATAACATCCAGCAGGAGACCTGACTCGGATGGTATCCCGGGTCCGGGTGAAAGAAGAATTTTTTCAAAATCATTCACATCACTAAGTTTAAATTTATCATTTCTCCAGACCGTTGCCTGGTGGCCAGTTTCATGTAGCAGATGTACCAGATTAAAGGTAAAAGAGTCGTAATTATCGATAACTAAAATATTCATCTATGTATTAATTTGTCTGTATTTTTCGAATTTGAGGTCTGAAGTCTGAGGTCTGAGGTCTGAGGTCTCATATCTCATATCTCACATCTCATATCTCTCCCGCCAACTCCAATGCCTTTCTCAGAGCGGCAATTTTATTATTAACCTCATTCAATTCACTTTGCGGATCTGAATCAGAAACAATTCCTGCCCCGGCCTGATAATGTAAGATATTATTCTGGCTAAGGAATGAACGGATCATAATTGCATGATTAAAGTCGCCATTGAAACCCATAAAGCCAATAGCGCCACTATAAAATCCTCGCTTCTGACCTTCGAAACGATCAATAAGCTGCATAGCCATATATTTTGGTGCACCACTTAAAGTTCCTGCAGGATAAGTATCCCCAACAACATCAAAAGGATCAACAGAGCTTTGCAGCTGGCCAGTAACTTTGGAAACCATATGAATCAAATGTGAATAATACTGAATCTCTTTAAATGACTTTACTTCAACTTTATCACAATGTCTGCTAAGGTCATTTCTGGCAAGATCCACAAGCATAACATGCTCTGCATTCTCTTTAACATCTCTTTTTAGGTTCTCTGCTAGCTCGGCATCCAGAAGGGCATTTCCAGTCCTTTTAAATGTGCCTGCAATCGGATAAATGGTTGCAATATTGTTTTTTATGGTAAGTTGAGCCTCAGGTGAAGATCCGAATAACTTAAAATCACCGTAATCAAAATAAAATAAATACGGAGAGGGGTTTATAGACCTTAAGGCGCGATATACATTAAACTCATCACCTAAAAAAGGCTTCGAGAAGGCTCTTGAAGGAACAATCTGAAATACATCCCCACGATATACATGCTTTTTAATATTTTCTACAAGATTGATAAACTGTTCATCAGTAAAATTTGATTTTTCATCTCCATTTAAACTGAACTTATACTCTGGAAAGTTTTTATTCTGTATTAGATTCTGGATCTTCTCTAAACCGTCGGATTCGCTTTTTTCTATACGATTTTCCAATAAATATAATTCATTTTTAAAATGGTCAATGACAATAATGTATCTGTATATATGATACTGCATTAATGGTATATCCCGACCTTCGGCAGGTTTCGAGTGAAATTTTATATCCTCAAAATGTTCTACACTCTCATATGCAAAATATCCAAATAAGCCATTGGAGGTAAATTTAAAATCATCGGTTGAGGTCGATTCAAACTGATTTCTGAAAATTGAAACCTGTTTCTTTAATTCCAGGTCACTTAGGGGATATTGTTCCCTTGAGCCATCCGGAAAATAGGTCTCTAGTTTATCAGCAGTTAAGATTATACCGGCTATTGGATCGCAACAAACATAACTTAGACTATTTTCCCTACTGTGATAATCAGAGCTTTCAAGTAAGATACTGTTGGGGAAAACATCGCGCAAGCGCAAATAGATACTTACGGGAGTGGTGGTATCTGCAAGTAACTTTTTGTGTGAAGTGTAAAATCTATATTTTTTCATATTTTTTTTCAGATCAAAATTCTCTAACTGCGCAATCAAAGGCCATAAAAAAACCCGACGTCTCTAGGCGTCGGGCTTGATATTTTTAAGATTTTTGTAGATTAAAATTTACCAAAATACCTATCGCCTGCGCCTTTCTCTGAAGTGCACCACCAATTCGCTGTATTTTGTTTAATGTTCATTACTTACAAAAGTATAAAGAAATTTGACAATGCAAATTTTTTCACAGGTATATAACTGCTTTTATGGCGGGTATCCAAGGATTATGTAAGCTAATACTTCTAGCTTATCCTTTTTTAATGGGCTTAACAGATATTGCTAGAATAATTATAAGCAGATAATAAATCTTGATTATCCCAAGATCGGACGACCACTTTGATAAATTGCCACCACAATAACCAAAACAGCTAAGCCATAATATAAAGCAATTGATCTGTGTTTGTTAAAGTCATCTGCTGCTTTTTTGGAACGTGAATGACCCAAGGTAATCAGAACTATTGCAAAAAGCATCATGACAAAATGCTCTACAGTCCAGTATCGGGTCATTGTTTCTTTCATCGCCTGACCCATGTTAGAGTAATTTACGAGCGGACTGAAAAAATAAAGGATCAAACCAACAAGAAACTGAGTATGAGTAGAGATCATTGCGAATAAATTCAATTTTCGGTTGGTTTGAGTATAAGGCTTTTTGCCAAATAAGCCAACTATGGCTAATAATAAAGAAACAGCCAATAACAAAAGAACTAAATAGCGAAGTCCGGAGTGTAAGCCTAAAAGAGTTGAGTACATATTTTACAATTTTATTCAAAGTAAAGAAAAAACCTGTATTTTTTATAATCCAAATAACGATTAACGGGCATCAAGGTAGATAGCTTCGGGGCTACTGGTTAAATCAGCGATATACGAGGGTGCAATATTACCAGTGGCTGCATATTTAAATACAAGAATTTTACGCCTTGCCTTTTCAGCAATATAAATCAGGTCCTTACCTTCCCGATCGTCCCATGCTACGTCAACTGGGTTTCCAAGTCCGGTTAGAGCTCCCTTTATAGTTTTTGAAGGAGAAATTGAGGCCCCAGATGCAGTAAATTTAGAGGATGCATCCGTAATGATATGAAGTGAACCATCAGAATCAAATCCGGCTAATGTAGCTTCAGCAATATCAGTCAGAATCAGAACATCTCTGGATGATGAATAAGTTATGCCTCGTAACCTTTTAGCACCACTAACAGTAATTTTCTTTGCTGGAAATATTGGTCCCACAGCCAGTGCAGAAGCAGCTTCAAATAGCTGAACTTCAACTCTATTTTGATCAATAACTACAAAAAGACGATCATTATCGAGATGAATACCCCAGGGCTGACCGTTGAGCTTCAACTTCTTATCAGCTAAAACATTATCCTTAAGTGTACTCGCATTATTATATACATAAATTGCGCTATCGATATTACTTGCTATATACAACACATCCCTAGATCGGTCAAAAGCTATTTCACGGGCACTTAATAAACCTTCATGAATAAAGGAACTCTTCAAAACTAGACTTCCATCAGTATTTACCTTGAAGGTTTTTATATTTTTATTCACTCTGCTAACTTGAAAGACAACTCCAGAGTAAGGATCAAACTGAATACCGTTTCCATCAGGTAGTTGAGAATTGAACTTATAAGGCTCAGGGAATTTAGTCTGATCGGCTGGATCAAATATTAAAGTATTGTTTACCGAAGCATCAATATCTGCATTTGAGACGTACAATCTCGAAACTGTACTTTTGGGCATTGCCTCATTATCATCTTTTATACATGCAGTAAAGATGAATAAAGTCAGCATATAGGATAATAAACAAAAAAGTTTTCTTGATTTCATATAATGCTTCAAAGTTAAGAGTTGAAATGAATATATACTCAAGCTATTTTTATGATAAAAATAAATGTATTTAAAGAAGCAGAAAGCTTTTAAAATAAATAAGCTCCTGATGGGCAGGAGCCTATTTAAACTAACCAATTATAAACCTGTTGAATAAGGTTTGCTGTAAGGGAAGGAGTCGAACCTTCACGAAGCAGTTATTTCCCAGTTAAGGTATTTCCCAGATCTTCGCCACCGAGACGAGGAGGTGTGTCTGCCAAATTTCACCACCTTACAGTGAATAAACAATCTCTTTTTGATTGCTTGAAACAAATGTAAATATAAGTCGTATTCTTTGCAAATATTTTAAGTAAATATTTTAATTTTTATTTTAATATCAATATTTTGGCAATTAAATTAACGATTTGATAATTTAAAGATAACATCTGAACTTAAAATTTAAAATCTCTTAACATATGGCCAGAGTTTCAGTAAATCGAACAGCACATAAAACTGTCATTAAATAAATAAGCTCCTGATGGGCAGGAGCTTATTTAAACTAACCAATTATAAACCTGTTGAATAAGGTTTGCTGTAGGGGAAGGATTCGAACCTCCACGAAGCAGTTATTTCCCGGTTAAGGTATTTCCCAAATCTTCGCCACCGAGACGAGGAGGTGTGTCTGCCAAATTTCACCACCCTACAGTGTAAAAGCAATTTATTTCCGATTGCTTAATACAAACGTAAGCAAACTTCTCGTTTCTTGCAAATTTTTTAATAATTTGATTTAATTTTTATATTATTGGCAACAATAATAAAATAATAATGCCACAATAATAATTAATTAGAAAAATAAGAGGTTAAAATTTCAATATTGATAAAGGGAATCAAGGTTAGGCCAGCCCATTTTTTGGTCTATTGATTGCAATTGTTAAAATGTTTATTCTTAAATCATCAGAAGAAAAATCATCTTGAAAGCAGACACTGAGAGACTTAAAACTAACTGTTCTTCTTTAGAAAAGCTCTTAAATTGATTTGATGAAACTACTAACTAAACTGAATTTCAATCCCAATTAAAATTACCTGCATCTACTATAACAGTATTTAGCAAATTATTTAAACTCCTGATGAACAGGATCATTTTTAAACTAAATTATAAACCTATTGTATAAGGTTCCCTGTAAGGGAAGGAGTCGAACCTTCACGATTAGTTAAATCCCATTTAAAGTACTTTCCAGATCTTCGCCAACAAGACGAGGAGGTGTGACTACCATATTCCACCACCTAACAGTTTGTAACTTATCTTTTTCAGATTGCCTGATCCGATTATACAGCTAGAGTCTATTCCTATTTACAAATGTTTTAATAATCTATTTTATTTATTACATAAAGTATAATTATATTGCGAAATTATTAATAATTCAATAATTAAAAATGGATAATAGAACCCAAAATTTCGAACTTGATAATCTGGACACTCAGATACTCAGTATCTTAATGGAAGATGCGACAATTCCTTACACTGAAATTGCAAAGAAACTAATTGTTTCGGGAGGAACTATTCACGTCAGGATGAAAAAAATGCATGATATGGGTGTCATAAAAGGTTCTCATCTTATTATTGATCCACAAAAAATCGGCTATGATATATGCGCATTTTTAGGAATTTACCTCGAAAAAGGATCACAGTATAAGGATGCAGTTGAAAATCTCAAAAAAATTAAAGAAGTGGTAGAGCTTCATTACACAACAGGTTCATACAGCATGTTTGCAAAGATAATTTGCAGAGATACCAATCATTTAAGACAGGTATTAAATGAAGACATACAAGGTGTAAAAGGGATTCAACGAACCGAAACCCTCATTTCACTCGAAGAAAGTATTAAGCGCCAAATCACACTTTAACTATCCTTATAAGCAAAAGAGCCCTTCCAGAATCATTCCTGGAAGGGCTCTTTTGCTTATTTTGTATCTATTATGCTTCTTTGTAAAGAACACTTTTAACGGCAGCAACTACCCGTTCTGGATTTGGAAGTGCTTCTTTAATCAATGTTGGTGCATATGGAAGCGGAACATCGGCACATGTAACTCTTAGCACCGGAGCATCCAAATAATCAAATGCATCTTTCTGAACTTTGAAAGTAACTTCAGTAGCGATTGAGCCTAATGGCCATGCCTCTTCAACAAAAACCATACGATTGGTTTTCTTAACCGAATTAATCACAGTTTCGTAATCAATCGGACGAATAGTACGTAAATCAATCACTTCAGCATTAATCCCTTCCTTGTTTAAATCTTCAATAGCAGGCATAACCACTCTCGAAAGCATCTTTCCAAAGGTTACGATAGTTACATCAGTTCCTTCTTTAACAATATTAGCTTTCCCGATCGGCAGATAATATTCTTCTTCCGGAACTTCTCCTTTATCTCCATACATCACTTCTGATTCCATGAAAATTACCGGATCCGGATCAAGAATGGATTGTTTCAATAATCCTTTTGCATCATATGGTGTAGATGGAACAACAACTTTTAATCCCGGACAATTTGCATACCAATTGTCAAAGTTTTGAGAGTGCTGAGCACCCAGCTGACCTGCATTTCCCGTTGGACCACGAAAAACTATCGGACATGAAAACTGTCCGCCACTCATACTTAACACCTTTGCTGCAGCGTTAATCACCTGATCTATAGCAACAAGAGAGAAATTAAAGGTCATGAACTCAACTATCGGACTCAATCCGTTCATTGCAGCACCAATACTTATTCCGGCAAAACCTAATTCAGCAATCGGAGTATCAATAATCCTTTTGGCACCAAACTCATCGAGCATTCCCTGACTAACTTTGTATGCTCCATTATATTCAGCAACTTCTTCTCCCATTAAAAAAATCTTATCGTTCTTACGCATTTCTTCATTTAATGCTTCTCGAAGTGCCTCTCTGAATTGTATTTCTCTCATGTGTAAAATCAAATTTGGATGCAAATATAAGGCTATGAATTATTAATTACGAATTATTAATTACGAATTACGAAGTACAGATATCGTTAGATGCGAGACGTTGGTTGTTAATTATTAATTACGAATTATTAATTACGAATTACGAAGTACAGATACCGTTGAAAACAAGACATTGGTTGTTAATTACGAATTAATAATTACGAATTACGAAGTACAGATATCGTTAAATTGATGAAAAGTGATTTTTAAATATGAATCACGAGATTTCGGTAATGAATGAAATTTTGAATGAAAACAGAAAATATAATACATAAAAAAACTTTTGCATTTGCAATTCGAATCGTGAATACAAGTAAATATTTGAAACATGAGCAAAATGAATTTATTCTTTCAAAACAGATGCTTAGAAGCGGGACTTCCATAGGAGCAAATATTGAGGAAGGTATTGGAGCCCAATCGAAAGCTGATTTTATTTCAAAATTTTCTATAGCATATAAGGAAGCCAGAGAAACATCCTACTGGCTACGCTTACTGTGTGCTACAAACTATTTGTCAAAAGAAATGAGTGATAGTTTAATTTATGATATAGAAGAAATATGTCGGATTATCGGAAAAATTCAAATAAGCTCTAAAAGAAACTGATTCCCGCATAACCCAAAATTCGTAATTCGTAATTCGTAATTCGTAATCAATAATCCAAACCCCCTACCTCTGACAAATCCCATTAAATGAGCAGTATTTGCAATTATCGATATTCTCAGTTTGCCTGAATGGGACCGAGCTATCGAATAACTCATTCAATTTTTCCTTTAGCTTTTTGGCAAACTGATCTTTTAATCCGGCAAGGTTTTCATCTTTCAAAATTAATTTATCCTTTGTCTTTTCAATAAACTGAGTTCCATTGCTGAAATCCTTTACGGTATAAAGGTGGGGCTCTACCTTTGTAAGATTTCTGGTCTTCTCATAAACAATGGTGTAAAATAGTGTTTGCAACAGGGCCTTATTCTGTCCTTTACCTTCGTCATTAAACAAGCCTTCAAAATCTCCATATTTTAATTGATCTTTGCCGGTTTTATAATCAACAATACGGGTTTTACCTTGATGAATGTCTACCCTATCGATGATTCCCATTAGCCTGACCTGCTCTTCCCTTCCCTCTACCTCGATAGAAAACAAAGGTGTATAGGCATCCCGATCTTCAAGTTCCTTAATCACAAAAGGTGCAATTTGCTCATCATGCCTCAAAACTTTCAAGGCATATTGCTCAATCACCCTAATCACAATTTGCTGTAAGGCACTTTGTTGAAGTTCATAATCAGGATTAAGTTTCAGCTCCTTGATCATTGCGGCCTTAGACATGGCCGGAAGTAATTTTTCACGCTGCCTGATGTATTCGGCTGTTACTTCCTTCCCAAGTGAATCATGGTAAAAACTTTCCATCACAGAATGAAGCATGGTACCCACAGTATGCGGACCAATCTCATCCGGCATATCTTTTGGCTCCGCCAGACCTGCTATTTTGCTAAAGAAAAATTTCAGCGGACAAGCTACATAATCTGTAAATGAAGAGGCTGAGATCTTTTTATCATATTTGATTTCCGGATTTCTTTTCAAATAGGATTGGAGTTTATCAAGCACCGGACCATCCTTGATAACTTCTATACCTTGTATTGCAGGGGTTTCAATAGACTGATTTTGTTGCAGAACATGGGTAAACTTGCCGGATGTTTCAAATTCCAGCTGTTTTATAAATCTGCTAGCCTCTCCGCCGTTTCCTGACTTGTCATCTGTGATTCCAACATAAATCAGGGTAACTTTCTTTGCACAATGCAGTAATCTGTAAAAGAAATACGCAAAAATGGAATTTTGGTTTTCAAGAACCGGTAATGCAAAGGCTCTTCTGACATTATCCGGAATAAAAGATGGGGTAATACTTACCTTCGGAAGTACACCTTCATTCATCCCAAGAACTATGAGCTCATCAAAATCAAGACAGCGACTTTCTAGAAGGCCCATTACCTGTAATCCGGATAAAGGTTCTCCATCAAAAGGCACTGTAAGTCCAGACAAAGACCTCCTGATTGTGCGAAGAACAAATCCGGCACTTATCTCAGGCATGGCCCCGGCATTCACAAGTTCTTCAAAACTATCTGAGAGTACATTCAAAGTTTTGACCGCCTCGCTTATAAGCAAACTTTCAAGTTTTCGAAGATCAGCAAGCTGTTCTGATACCAGCAAAAGTAAACTGCCCAAATTCCTGATTGAATTTGCAGGACTTTCAAACGGACTGAAAATAAGTCTGGCAATTTTACCACTCCCGTTAAGTTCCTGAAGTTTAAATCTCGACTTCTTCCCTTCAATAATCTCCTTATGGATCAAATTCCGCTGGTCTATATCTACGGCAAGCAGAGGATTGAAAATATAAGTCAGAACTTTGGGATAAGCAATTGAAATTTTATCACCCGAGGCTATTTCATCCTGAACATCCAGCCACAGATCGCATAATCCGAATACTGCTGATTGTTCAAAAGGATAGCCCATAGTAATATTCAGATTTTCATCGTCTATCGTTTGAAGAACCGGAAGTAAAAGGCTTTCATCAGCCAGAATGATAGCTTTTGAAGCAGGGTTATCCTGATCCGGAACTCCCGGGAGTAATTCAGTGAGTAATTTACCCTGGGCTGTTTTACCCAAAGCCTGAATAATTGTAAATTGCTTTTGGGGATTATCAATTCGGTTTTCTGTGATTGCAAATTGGTTTTCCAGTCCTACAATATTGATGTTCCTTCTGATAAAATGTCCGGCTTCCTGAATATTATCTGAAAAATAATGCGCATCAGTATCAAAATAAAAGGAACAACGACCTTCATCCTGCCATGATTTAAACAGAATTTCCTCTGCTTTGGATAATGCATTAAAGCCTACAAAGACAATGTGACTGAATTCATCTAAAAATTGCTGATCAGAATCCTTTCCCTCAGCAAGATTGCGGTACATTTTAGCACTACTTACAAGTCCTTGCTCCGAAAGCCTTGAATGAAAATTCTGATAGAGATTTGGCATACGATGCCACATCTCAATAAACTTCTCCTGAATTTTGTTTTGCTTTTCCTGGGAAAAAGATGACCAGAAACTCTCCATAAAGGCAAGCTGTTCCACTTCAAAATTTGGAAACTGTTGTTCCAGCTCGGCAATACTTCCTATCAGATTAAAGACCTTCTCAGGATTGGCCAGATAATAATCGATCTGAGAAAAATCAGATACAATAATTTCGGCTAAGGGATAAAAAACATCAGCGCTAACTGGTTCTTTACCTTCCTTTTGCAAGAGGAGATTATACTCTGTATAGAGGATAAAAAACTGCTTTAACTGTGATGCGCAAACCAGTTTGCTTGACTCAGAGAAAAATTGCTGAATGGTATAAAAGCGCGGACTCCAGATGGGCTTTCCACTAATCTCAGCCAGGTACTTCCTCAGAAATAATTGAGGTCGTTTATTATTGAATACGATTGCAACATCCTGAAGATCTTTTCCGAATCGGTTCAAAAGATCTTCTGCAACACGATACAAAAATTTATCTGATGATTGATTTTCCATGGTCAAACCTTCTGTAATTTACGATCCTGGGCATACCATAAATAGGCATCGACCTGCTCAAATTCACCCATTTTCATCAAATTGTCGCGATAAAGACTGATATCTACTATATATTTATTGTTTTGCGCCCCAAATTTAAAATCTAAAAGAACTGCATTCTTCTCAAATACAAAGAGTTTATCCGGCCGTTTAACTGTTCCCGAATCAATAATCATATCCTTTTCACTGATAACCGATTTTGCAGTTCTGAACCATTGCTGTATTTCTTCCTGAACGAGAACATCCCCAATAGCTTGTCTGATTTCTTCCCTTTCCGATTCCCTAATTAACCCCTCCTGAACCTTTTCAGAAATAAGTTTATCCAAATCTACCGTACCGCTCAAAGTTTCCAGTATTTTATGCATTACAATTCCTTTACGCTGCTTTGCATTAAACCATGAATCCTCAGCCATGCTGTTGCGTTTGAATCGTTCAGTTAGCTGCTGATTCACATGATATTTATGAATCTTCAAGGATTGATGTTCTGATACCGGATCAGAATCCACAATCAAGTCTGGAAGTTCGCCCATGTAATAATGGGTATCATTTGACTCAAATTGTAGATCGCCGGTATCACCATTATCGAATAACCCTGAAAGTATCGATTGAATATTCTTCATTGAACCTTCTTTGCCATCCTTCTTCTTAGCAGGGACATTAGGACAGATCAGACATAGATAATTTTTGGCCCTGGTTGTTGCTACATACATGGTATTGATCACGTCCATGTAACCTAGCATGACTTCTTCAAAGTAATCGCTGGCAAAAACAGTTGATGCCAATCCTTTACTCAGATCTACAGGCAGGGTTTTAAACTGCTCGAAACCAGCAGATTTAGCATCAGCCCATAAAATATTTCTTTGTAATCCGTTTGAAAATTTAGTAAATTCCCAGCTAAGGAAAGGTACAATCACCGCTTTGAATTCAAGACCCTTTGATTTATGGATAGTCATTACCTGAACCGCATCCTGGCTTTCTGATGAAGGTAAAGCCTTGTTAGATCCTTCCTTATCCCACCATTCCAAAAATGCACCAATTCCCTGATCACCCAAAGCAGCAAACAAAGCCACCTGATCCCGGAAAGCGAGAAGAAAAGGAACAAGATTCTCGGTATCTGCATTTCCAAGATGATAAATATCAATCAGTTTCTCTGTCAATTCAGTAATTGGAAAGTGCTTAAATGAATTTAAATCAGAACACAATTCCGGAGGCAAAACTTCTTCCATTGTAGATATTGAGCCGGAAGCCATATTCATCCAATATTTATTTTCTAATCCAACCAACGTCTTATTAGGATTTTGAATCTGAATCCAGAGCCTTGCACACTCCGCCTTAAAAATTCCACTTTCCGATTCTCTGACAGTAAGTAATCGAAAGGTTGAAATTAATAAAGCAATTGCCGGATTATTTATAATCATCAAAGCCTCACCGGATATTACCTGAAAGGTTTTTCCTGCCGCTTTGGTCAGTCGTTTCTGATTCTCATTCAGAAAAATACAATCCAGAATTTGTACTGCTTCATTATTTTTCCCTACCAAAATACCAATATCCCTCATGGATACACCTTGCTCTAAAAGCTCAATTAGCTTCTCAACGGTATATTGTGTCGCTTCAGACTGCTTCTCTTCTTCATCTTCTTCCTGTTCATCGGCCAATGGCGATTTTGGTTTCTTTGGAAAGAATTTTACTTCGATCTTTCCACCTGTTAAAGTTTTTTCGGTTACTTCCTGATGACTTCCCTCATACGCTTTAACAAGCATACTGCTGTTTTCTGTTTCCCATGAATCATGGAGATAGCCTGGCGCTGATTCATAAAAGAACTCATTTAGGTTTTGCTGTAAAATTGACGGCAATCTGTTGTAGAGATAATTATTAAAGCGAATAATATTTTCTGCACTTCTTCGATTATACACCAGATTCTCCTCAATTACATTACCCTCAAGCAAATCGCGCTTCAAATAACTATGTAAAATTCGCCAGTCGCCGTTTCTCCAGCGATAAATCGATTGTTTAACATCTCCAACAACCAGATGAGCTGAATGTGCCTCATGAGAACCATCTGCAATCGCATTTTTTAAAAGGGGCAAAAAATTCATCCATTGAAATGTACTGGTATCCTGAAACTCATCGAATAGAAAATGTTTGAATTTGTTTCCGGTTTTTTCCCAGATAAATGAGGGATTATCTGCATCAGAACCTGTTATGCCCTTTAAAAGCTGCTGTGCATCAGAGATCAGTAAAGCCCGCTTTTCTGAACGATAATCTTTTAACAGATCAGCCATTCTTTGCATCAAACGAAGGTATGAGCTATTATTGTTAATGGCCAGATAGGTATTATAGATCTCAATACCTTCATCATAATAGCCCATTAACAGAGCCAAAAGAGGATTTATTTCATCATATAAGCGCTCTATCTGGCTTGTATCTTTCAAGGCACTATTTGGCCAGTGATCAAAATTATTAAGTAATTTTCTGAGAGGCTCAACCTTCGTTAAATCTCCCTGGATAATCTTATCCAATCTTAAAAGTGGATTGTATGTCTTTTTGTATAGATCTTTTGGATCGATTCCTGAAGCGTCGAAAAGTTTTTCAAGCTTTCCAGCCAATTCAATAATCTCATCATTAAAAGTTTTAATACCCTTTTTAATCTGATTGCGCAATGCATTGAATTCCTTAGTCTGTTCGGTCCCCATGGCCTGCATAGCCTCCTGAAAGGGAAAGTAACGTTCCTTAAATATTTCCTTAGCAAGCTCTTTTAAAGCACGGTTATAATCCCAATCATGTCCATCATTTATACGTTCAATGGCAAGACCGGTCACCCATTCAAGTAGTTCAGGATCTTTTTCTAGTTGCAGATTTAATGCCACCACAAGCTCATCCTTTACTTTTTCCTGATTCATCTCCAGCTTATAACCACTATCGATATTTAGCTCAAACGCAAAACTTCTAATCAATTGCTGCACAAAACCATCAATGGTACTGATTGAAAATCGGCTGTAATCATGTAAAATACCTGCATATATTTCGGAAGCTCTATCCTTGACCTCCTGATCAGTAAGGTCAGGGTAATTTTCCTTAAGAATAGTGCGGAACTTTGATTTTTCAAACCCAAAGCGTGCAAGCTCTTCAAGAGATCCAAGAATACGCTCCTTCATTTCAGCTGTTGCCTTATTAGTAAAAGTAACTGCCAGAATTTCACGGTATTTGCCTTTCCCGCTAAACAGCAAAACAAGATAATGCGCTGTAAGGGCAAAAGTTTTACCTGAGCCTGCAGAAGCACGAACTAATTTGAGGGGTTTTTCCCTAGACATCTCTTTAACTCATTTAAAATTTATTGAAAACCGGATTTTAATTCATGGAATCATAAAAATATTGAAATTATTCCTCAATCAGGTATTTCAATTCCACAGATCGAAGGAATACAAAAAGCCGGCATTTTAGGCCGGCCTCGATAGTTTCAATAGATTATTTTAAAAAATGCAAATTCAGACTATTTCTGAGTGATTCCGGCACCATTTTTAAATCCCGGACTTACAGCAACCGGCAATTTTCCACTTGCTTTGAGCTGACCGCTTATCAGTTTGGCAGTTGCCTTTTGTGCTTCTTCCGAATTCTGATAATTTATAATCAAAGTTTTTGCCTTTTCAATTCCTGGAAGGCCTGTAATGGCATAAGGATTAGCAAAGAGGGTAAACATACTGTTCATCCCTGCTATATCAGCTATTAGCGTTTTTAGGCCAGCATTATAATCAAGGACCGCACCAGGACGTTTTCTGATATCATGAATACTCACAATGATCTGGTCATAAGTTTTCAATTCTGCCCTCACGTTATTGACATCACTTTCTGAAGCATCTTTGGGTAATAAAAAGATTAGGGAATTTGGTAATAAGGGTTTCATGATGTTCTGAAAAGTAGTCAAGCCGGGTGTTCCTATACTTACCATTGCAGTTTTCTTACTGAAATCCAAATTTCTGATTTGTTCATCACCGTTTAATATTGTTACTGCGGCATCCGCAAGCTGCTGATTTAGCTGCCTGGCTTCAAGACGGTTAAGTTCGGAAATAATGTTTTGAGGATTTACAAACTGCTTATTCGATAAGCCTGACCAATATTTTGCCAATAGCACCTTTCTAACACTGGCATTGATACCTTCCCAGTTTAATTTTTTAGATCTGATTGCCTGACGCACCAATTTTACTGCTCTTTTGGAATTACCAGACAGTTCGATAACATCAAGTCCGGCAATAAGCCCCAGTACGTCACTTTCACCTTCCGGATAAAACTTTGCCACACCTTTCATTTCCATAGCATCCGAGAAAATAATTCCCTTAAACCCAAGATCCTCCTTCAAAAGTCCGGTAACTATAGGCCTAGAAAGTGTTGAAGGTAAATTGGGGGTATTATCAAGCACCGGGATACTCATGTGAGCAACCATAATCCCGGAAGCCCCTTCTTTGATTAATTCTCTGAAAGGATATAACTCCAAAGAATCTAAGCGCTCGCGGGTAAAGGGTAGTTTCGGGAGGTCATAATGTGAATCAACATCTGTATCACCATGTCCTGGAAAATGCTTGACACTAACCATAACATTATGATCCTGAAGTCCTTTCATATAGGAAGTAACTTTTGCCGCAACATTGAATTTATTATCCCCGAATGAACGGATTCCAATGACCGGATTCTTCGGATTATTATTGATATCAGCGACTGGGGCGAAATTCACCTGCATACCAATACGTTTAAAATCCATGGCCACCTGCTTACCCATTTCATAGATCAACTTATTGTCCTGGATTGCTCCGAGAGTGAGCTGGTAAGGATAAGAAATGGTGCTGTCTAGTCTCATTCCCAAACCCCATTCGGCATCCATGGAAATCAATAAGGGTACTTTTGAAGCTGCCTGATAACGGTTAGTTAGTGCCGCCTGCCTGGCCGGTCCTCCCTGGAAAAATACGAGTCCGCCGATACGCTCCTTTCGAATCACCCTAGCAATTGAATCCTCAAAAGCCTTTCCCTTATCGGTATGGGCCCTAACCATGAAAAGTTGAGCAATTCGCTCACGCTTGTTTAATTTTTTAAAAACAGTTTCAACCCAATCATTAGGTTTATCTAAAGCGCCTATGTATGAACTCTGAGTTTGGGCAAAACTGATTAGCGGACTTATCAGAAAGATAAAAAAAACAAGGTGCTTTAAGTTTTTGTACATGAGGGGATGTAAATATTTTGTGAAATTATTAATTAAGAAACAGAATCAAGCCAAAAAGCGTTAATAAAAAAGTTATTCCAAGACTTAAACAGACACTGAAAAGCCATACAGAAAACAGATCAGTCAATCGCTTTTTAAGAAATCTATACAAGAAATAAATTCCTGCCATGTTAAGAAATATAAAAACCAAACCTGCCCAGGCTATTATTTCGGTAATCATCATAAATTGTCCGTTAAAAATACAATGGAACTTAAACTAAACAAATTTATCAAAGGAATTGGTTTGATCAGATACATTCTTACCTAATAGAGGCCTTATTTCACTAAAGATTACAGCTTGGTATTATTATTTCATACGCAGACTCATACATAAATTAACGTCAATATGAAACAGGTATTAGTTTTAGCTATAGGTGAGCTATGCGCAAGAGTTGCAGAGGCACAAACAGTTGGCATTAAGGTCGTTGTAAACATCTGGAATAACATCAAAACACATGACACGAATTTCGAAACAGATTTCAAATCGGATTTAAATGCCGGATTATTCGTTGATATCCCGGCAGATAAAAGCCTGGCCTTTTCAACCAAACTTATGTTATCACAAAAAGAGTATATTACAATTGGAACAAGTTCACTGAGTATAGCAAATGAATATTCAGTGACTTCAAAATTATTTAATTAACAAAAATGCCCCGAACAAGCCGAGGTATTTTTGTTATATCAGATGTATTATCAGAATTAACCTTGGTTGATAATAATTTCGGAGATCGTCCATCCTTTATCCGATTTAACGAACTTCAGATTAAACTTGTATGAACCTGCAATATCCATGCGGTTTCCATTTAAATTTGCAACACCCATTACATCAAAATCAGCTGATCCGGTAGCAATAGCAGCATCAACAGTAAATGATTTATTTATTGCAGAAGATTTACTAACATCATAGATTCCTCCTGTAAAGGTGTAGATAATCCCTGCTTTGTCGAGTGTACTTCCTGAAGGTTCATACATTTTGCAGGTTTCACTAAGTTTAGCTCCCATCCATGTTTTATCCTTTTTCACAATGGCAATTGAAAAACTATCCACCAGACTTTTAAGCTGATCTTCATCACTAGTATTTACATTAATGGCATAGGCTTCTGATAGCGAAAACGCTACAAAAAGTATTAATAAGAACTTTTTCAATTGATTAAGTATTATAAATTTTTAGTGATTTCAGTTGACATTGGTGTAACAGAAGAACGGAATCGCCGAATCAGATTTCCGTCTTCATCAATCAGAAATTTCTCAAAATTCCATTTGATATCACCAGTAAAATCAGGGTTTGCGGCAGTTGTAAGGTGCTTGAACAGCGGACTGATATCATCTCCTTTTACACTGCTTTTTTCAGCTAAAGGGAAAGTTACACCAAAATTCTTCTGGCAAAACTCTTTGATATTTAAGTTCTCACCTGGTTCTTGGCCGCCAAAATTATTTGCCGGAAAACCAATAACCACCAGTTTATCTTTGTAAGTATCCGCTAACTTCTGCAGATCAGCATATTGCTTTGTATACCCACATTTTGAGGCTGTATTAACAATTAAGACTTTTTTTCCTTTGTATTTTTTAAGGTCAAGTGCCTGGCCATCAATATTCTGAACCTTGAAGGTATAAATTGAAGGCGGAGTTGTAATGAACATTGCGAGTACTAATATTAGTGTTTTCATGGAACAAAATTAAAATTTAAAGAGCATATAAATATCAAAAGATTTTGATTGATTTAAAACTAACAATTATCTGACAATAAGTAAATTAAGTTTAGAGTTTTAAGAACTTTTTAACTTGATCAGGATCCCTCCGGCAATCCCAAACCATAAGTATCAGAATGTGCGGCTTTGTCACTCAAAATTCATTAAAAATGTCATCTGTTGAGTGAAAATTTCCTTTATTATACTCCGTTTTAGCTTCTTTAAAGGCATCTTTCTGCTCATTGTTAATCCTGATAAATCTGGATTCTTCTTCAATGCTATGAATTAAATTTCTAATGCTTTCTAAAACCCGGCTATCGTTAATTTCCAGAATTTCTTTGATCAGGTTTTCTTTCAATGTTGCCATTTGATTGATTTATTATGATTACTAAGAATAGTATAACTCAATTATCAAATTTAACATTTTGACTAACAAATTGACAATGGAACATCATTATGAACCAAATTATTTGGGAGGCAATTCCAACAGAACGAACTGACTGGTACTTTCAGTTTTGTTTTTGAGGGAAAAAGATTCCTTCCTGTTAATTACAAAAAAGCTTCCAGGCTTGAGGGTTTGAAGTTTCCTGTTTCCATTTTGGCCAATTTCAACTGTGCTTGCATTTAAAGAAACTAAAACCACACTTTGCTTTTTATTTATTGATTTAAACTCAATTTCTTTCAAAAGACTTAAACGGTACGCTCTTACCCAAGTCGTATCAATTTCAAGCTTAAGATTCGGCAATGTCATTGGCTTTTCATCGAATTCTGCCTTTTTCATCAGTAATTCGACATCCATGACATGAAAAGTATCTTTGTCGGCGTTCCATACCCGATGAACACGATTATTTGGGGGTGCCAAATTTTCAAATCGTATTTCCCCGGACTGAGATTTGCCTGCCTTTTTTGCTTCGCCCTGTACCTGCGACCCGGTTATTGTATTTGTAAGACGGATAAAAAAGGATGGCTTGTTATGCATGTGATATAAAGAGGTATCACCGGGTGCTACGCGTACATTAAGGATTCGAATCTCCTTGTTCTGAAAGACTGGCCGGTGCCGGGGTTCTTCATGAACAAGGATCTGAGCTTGTAAAACATGTAAGCTACTTATCAAAATAAGCATGAACAACAAGGTTGGGAAACAGGATTTGATATACCTCATTATGTACTTGGATTTAAGGGTTACTTTGATTGATTAATCAATATTTGGTTAGTGGTGATTATTTTATCTCTAATCTTTTGGATTAGAAATCCATATTATCTGTAATTCGACATGCCCTGCGGAACATGTCGAACAGCGTATTAAATTTAAAACGAACCTAGTCGATTTCAGCCTAATTATCAACCCATAAATCTACTCAAAAAAAAGCCCCACCGTTTCCGGCAGGGCTTTAAGCTTTTAGCTTTAAGCTTTCTCCTTAACTACATCCTCCCTGCGTTCCGCAGTTCAAACACTTATAACAAGTACCTGATCTCACCATAATATGGCCACAGTTACCGCAGGCAGGTGCATCAGACTGACCACCACCGGAGATATCCAGAACAGGCTTAAGTTTTAAACTTGAGGTTGTAGAGGTGACGGTAACTGATGCCTCAACAAATGCGTTTGAGGTATCAGGATTCACATCACTATCAGTCATTTGTGGATTTCCAACAATAGCCTTCTGCTCTGTGATTACGTGTACTAGATCTGTACGACCCAGGTACTCATAACCTAACATTCTGAACATATAATCTACAATAGAAGTTGCACTCTTGATGTTATCATGTCCTGAAACCATACCTGATGGCTCAAAACGGGTGAAAGTAAATTTATCAACAAACTCTTCCAGTGGCACTCCGTACTGCAGACCAACAGAGACTGCAATTGAGAAACAGTTCATCAGGGAGCGGAAAGTTGCACCTTCTTTGTGCATATCCACAAAAATTTCTCCCAAAGTTCCATCTTCATACTCTCCGGTACGAACGAATACTGTTTGTCCGCCAACTGCAGCTTTCTGAGTAAATCCACCACGCTTACCAGGCAGATTTTTACGCTCTACAACAGAAGATAACTGACGTTTGAACTTGGTATCGGTAGAACGCTCAAGAATAGTTCTTGCAGCATCAAGTACCTGCTCAGCAGTAAGGTCACTCAGTTTTACATTTGCTGCCTCGCCAAGAACTTCTTCTACTGTATCCAGTTTGTCTTCTTTACTATCGGATGATTTGGTAGATAATGGCTGAGATAATTTACAACCATCACGGTAAAGAGCATTTGCTTTCAGAGCAAGTTTCCATGATAATTCATAGCAATCTTTGATCTCTTCAACTGTGGCCTCATTTGGCAGGTTGACGGTTTTAGAAATCGCACCTGAAAGGAAAGGTTGTGCAGCAGCCATCATTTTGATGTGACCATGTGCATGGATGTAGCGTTCGCCTTTCTGACCACATTTATTGGCGCAATCAAAAATTGGATAATGCTCTTCTTTCAAATAAGGAGCACCTTCTACCGTCATAGTACCACAGATGTATTCATTTGCCTCTGCAATCTGCTGACGGTTAAAACCAATTGCGCGTAAAAGGTTAAAATCAGGAGAAGAATATTGATCAGATTTAAATCCTAAACGGTTTAAACACTCTTCACCAAGACTCCACTGGTTGAACACAAAACCGATTTCGAAAGCTGCAAGTAAAGATTTATCAATTTTCTCAAGCTCATCCTGATTGAAGCCTTTAGCAGCCAGACTGTCGAAATTAATATGTGGAGCGCCTTCTAAAGTAGCTGCACCTTTTGCATAATTTACAATGGCTTCTATCTCATGCTCCTTGTATCCCTGGTTACGTAAAGCAGCAGGAACACCCTGATTAATGATCTTGAAGTAACCACCACCTGATAATTTTTTGAACTTAACCAGTGCAAAATCAGGTTCGATACCAGTTGTATCACAATCCATTACCAAACCGATTGTACCTGTCGGTGCAATAACTGTGGTCTGGGCATTACGGTAACCGTATTTCTCGCCAAGTTCAACAGCTTTATCCCATGAGTTACAAGCAGCAGACAATAAATAATCAGGGCAGAATTTAGGATCGATTCCTGGAGGCGCAATCTCAAGTCCTTCGTAAGCATCGTTATTATAAGCAGCATAGCGGTGGTTACGCATTACCCTCAGCATATGCTTTTTGTTTTCATTAAATTTCTTGAAAGTACCCAATTCCTTAGCCATTTCTGCAGAGGTAGAGTAGGCTGTACCAGTCATGATTGCAGTAATTGCACCCCCAATTGCACGTGCTTTGTCGCTATCATATGGAATTCCTGCTACCATCAACATAGAGCCCAGGTTAGCATAACCCAAACCAAGCGTGCGATAATCATAAGATAACTGGGCCACTTCTTTAGATGGGAACTGTGCCATCAATACCGAAATTTCAAGAACCACGGTCCATACACGGCAGGCATGCTCGAAACCTTTCACATCAAAAACTAATGTTTGAGGATCGAAGAAGTGCGCCAGGTTAATGGAAGCCAGGTTACAAGCAGTGTTATCCAGGAACATGTATTCTGAACATGGGTTTGAGGCATTAATACGTCCGCCTTCAGGGCAGGTATGCCATTCGTTGATTGTTGTATCGTATTGTATTCCCGGATCGGCACAAGCCCATGCAGCAAAAGCAATATCCTGCCATAATTTTTCGGCAGAGATTGATTTTACAGGCTGACCAGTGATTCTTCCAATTAAATCCCAGTTTCCACCATCTTCAAGTGCTTTGAAGAAGGTATTTGGAACACGTACAGAGTTATTTGAATTCTGTCCGGATACGGTGCGGTAAGCTTCACCTTCATAATCTGAAGAATAACCCGCAGCAATTAAAGCAGCAACTTTTTTCTCTTCTTCAACTTTCCAGTTAACAAAACCTTCTATTTCAGGGTGATCTAGGTCAAGACATACCATTTTGGCAGCGCGACGTGTAGTACCACCTGATTTAATTGCACCTGCAGCACGGTCACCTATTTTCAAGAAAGACATCAGTCCTGAAGAATAGCCACCACCTGAAAGTTTTTCACTTTCTCCGCGAATTGCAGAAAAATTTGTTCCTACCCCTGAACCATATTTAAAAATTCTGGCTTCTCTAACCCAAAGGTCCATGATACCACCATCATTTACAAGATCATCGCTTACTGAAAGTATAAAACAAGCATGAGGCTGAGGACGCTCGTAGGCAGAAGTTGATTTTTCTAATTGATCTGTATCCGGATTTACGAAATAGTGTCCCTGAGGCTTACCTGTAATTCCGTATGAGCTGTGTAATCCGGTATTGAACCATTGTGGTGAATTTGGGGCTGCTAGCTGACCAACGATGGTGTATACCAATTCGTCGTAAAAAATACCAGCATCTTCCTTACTGGCGAAATAATTGTAACGCTCACCCCATGATTTCCAGCAATGAGCCATACGATGGGCTACCTGTTTGATACTAATTTCAGACGCAGTAGTTCCATCAGGTTGAGGTACTCCGGCCTTGCGGAAATATTTCTGCGCTAAAATATCTGTTGCAACCTGACTCCAGGTTCCAGGCACTTCTACATTTTTCATTTCGAAAACAGCATCACCCGCAGGGTTGCGAATAACCGAGGTACGTTTTTCGTATTTGAACAGATCATATACATTTACCCCTTGTTTAGTGAAATACCTTTGGAACTGCAGACCCTTTCCTGTTCCTTTTGTTGCCGTGTTTGTAGAAGATTTAGCCATAAAAAATAATTAAATGTTGTAATTGAGCGTGTTACCCTCACTAAAAATATTTGGGGGTTTTTCATCAAATCTATAAGTTGAAAGCAATCTTGTCGAATTAGAGTTTTCCACAGATTGTTAGTGTATCTGCGCTCCAACACTTAATCATATAGTAATAACATGATTTAAAGCTAATTAACTATGTTGAAAACTCTAAAAAATAGCGATTTCAGGAGATTTTTGTTACACCCTCTTACACATTAAAAAAGCCGGCAAATACCGGCTTTTTTAATGAAAATAATTCTTTGATTTTGGCTGAAGCCCGTGGCAATTATCTATGATAACCCTGACAGGAACAATTAGACAGGCGCACCTATAGATTAATCAACAATGGTCACCTTGATCATATTAGTCTTTCCTTTCTTTTCGATTGGAATTGAGGCAGTATTGATTACTATCTGACCCGATTCAACCAGTTTCTCAGCTTTAAGTATCTGATTTACGTCTCTGATTGTCTTATCTGTACTATCAAACTTATCATAATAGAATCCACGAACACCCCATAAAAGGCTGAGTGTATTCAAAAGTTTACGATTACTTGTAAAAATAAATGTTGCTGCTTTAGGGCGGTAACTTGAGATCTCAAATGCAGTATAACCCGATGAGGTCATTGAAATAATACCAACTGCGTTGGTCTTCTCAGCTAGATAAACAGCAGAACCACAGACTGCATCTCCCATATAGGTTGACGAATGTTCATTTAAAACTTTAGCGGTACTATACGGATAATCATTGTCCTCCACATTTCGTATGATTTTGCTCATGGTTTCAATAACAATCAGTGGATATTCACCAACTGATGTCTCACCACTTAGCATCACTGCATCGGCCCCATCTAAAACAGAGTTCGCCACATCATTTACTTCAGCACGGGTAGGCCGGGGCGAAGTGATCATACTTTCGAGCATTTGTGTCGCTACGATTACTGGTTTTGAAGCTGCGCGACACTTTCTGGCAATCATCTTCTGCAATAACGGAACCTGCTCCATTGGCATCTCTACACCAAGGTCACCCCGTGCCACCATAACCCCATCTGTAGCTTCAATAATTTCATCAATATTATCAACGGCTTCCGGCTTCTCAATCTTAGCAATTACCCGAGCAGTTTTATCACTTCTGGCAATAATTCTTTTTAGTTCAATAATATCATCAGCAGAACGGACAAATGAAAGTCCGATCCATTCTACATCATTATTCAATGCAAACTCAAGGTTTGCTAAATCTTCTTCAGTTAAACTAGGTATTGAAACTTTCGTATTCGGGAGATTGACCCCTTTACGGGAAGTAAGAATTCCGCCATAAACCACCTCGCACTGAACAGAATCCTTGTTATTGGTACTTAAAACCCGCATTTGGATCTTTCCATCATCCAATAAAATAATTTCCCCAGAGCGGACATCGCTCGGAAAGCTTTGATAAGTTATATAAATCTGCTTATCATCGCCAATCAATTCCTTGGTAGTAATTTCGATTTTATGACCACTATGAAGGTTAATTCCACCTTCCTTCACCAAGCCAATACGAATCTTCGGGCCCTGTAAGTCGGCTAAGATTCCAACATTTGTTTTATATTTCTTATTTATATCACGGATAATGTCAATCACCTTCTGATGATCTTCAGTATTGCCATGAGAAAAATTTAACCTGCAAACGTCTACACCAGCCTTAATCATATTCAATAATACTTCCTTCTGGGAAGAAGCAGGGCCTAGTGTGGCTACAATTTTAGTTCTATTATGAACCGTCTTCATCTGTTCTTATTTAATTTAAAACTTATATGGCGATAAAGTGTACTTAATACACCATCCCGATGGGCTAAAATATGAGATTTTCTTTGGATTTCAATTTTTTGGGATCAACTTCTGCAGCAACGAGTACTTCAGGAATTTTATTCAAACCATAAATTATTCTTTTCAAGTCTTCTGAATCAATATAATTCTGGATTAATAAAAAGAAATCTACTTTTTTCATTTCGGGTACCAGGAAACCTTCCGTACCTTTATTTGCGAGGATATACAATTCTGTTTCTGATTCTGGCAACAGAAAAAAATATCTGCTAAAATAAAATGGATCTTCATCTGTGTTAAAAGGGAGTTCCAGATCGGCTATCTTAGAAAAATTAGTGCCAAGTTGTTTATTAGTTTTAAAACAAAACATATAGTCTTTAAGTTGCGTAGTAATTGCTACCAGCACAAAATCAAGGTCAAGTTCAAATTTTAAAATAGTTTTATTCAAGGGGTATTTTTAATAGATTTTACAAATGTAACACGCTTTATCCTTTAAAATGTGACTTAGTTAAAAAAGGTTAAAACAAAAAGGTTTGAAAATTGCGAGAATTTATTTTTCTTTGCACAGAATTATTAAACAATTAAATCAAAAAACCATGTCTGATATCGCTTCAAGAGTTAAAGCAATTATCGTTGAAAAATTAGGTGTAGATGAAAGTGAAGTTACACCAGAGGCATCTTTCACTAATGATCTTGGTGCCGATTCATTAGACACCGTGGAATTAATCATGGAGTTTGAGAAAGAGTTTAACGTGGCCATCCCTGATGACCAAGCTGAAACTATCGGTACTGTAGGTCAAGCCATCGCATATTTAGAAAAGAACGTAAAGTAATTTACGATATCCTAACTATAAATGGAGCTTAAAAGAGTTGTTGTTACTGGGCTGGGTGCGCTTACTCCAATAGGTAATTCTATTCCCGAATTCTGGGATAGTTTGATCAATGGGGTAAGCGGTGCCGCTCCCATAACGCATTACGATCCTGAAAAATTCCGAACAAAATTCGCCTGTGAAGTTAAAAACTTCAATCCTGAGGATTTCTTGGAAAAAAAAGAAGCTCGTAAACTCGACCCTTTTGTTCACTACGCGATTGCCGCGTCTGACGAAGCAATTAAAGATGCTGGATTAGACTTTCCTAACCTAGATACAAACCGGATAGGTGTAATCTGGGGCTCTGGAATTGGAGGTTTAAAAACCTTCACAGATGAAGTTGTCAACTTCGCTCAGGGAGATGGAACCCCGCGTTTCAATCCTTTTTTCATTCCGAAAATGATTTTGGACATTGCTCCTGGTCACATTTCAATCAGGCATGGCTTACGCGGCCCGAATTTTTCGACTGTTTCTGCCTGTGCTTCTTCAACAAACGCCCTAATTGATGCTTTCAATTATATTCGCCTGAATATGGCTGATATAATCGTTTCTGGTGGTTCTGAAGCCATAATTAACGAAGCAGGTATGGGTGGTTTTAATGCAATGCATGCTCTTTCTACCCGAAATGATGATCCTAAAACAGCATCACGCCCTTTTGATAAAGACCGCGATGGCTTTGTTGCTGGAGAAGGTGCTGGAAGTATCGTTCTTGAAGAACTTGAACATGCAAAAGCCAGAGGAGCAAAAATTTATGCCGAACTGATTGGGGGTGGTATGAGTGCTGATGCTAATCACATTACCGCGCCACATCCTGAAGGCCTTGGAGCTAAACTTGTTATGACCAATGCATTGAGAGATGCAGGTATTTCAACTTCCGACATTGATTACATCAATGTTCATGGAACCTCCACTCCGCTTGGAGATATAAGCGAGGTCAAAGCAATACTTGATCTGTTTAAAGAGGATGCATTTAAACTGAATATCAGCTCAACAAAATCAATGACCGGTCATCTTCTTGGTGCCGCAGGTGCTATAGAAGCAATCGCTGTTATTTTGGCTGTCAAAAATGATATTATTCCCCCAACGATCAATCATTTTACAGATGATCCCGGTTTTGATACTCGATTAAACTTCACATTTAATAAGGCTCAAAAACGTACTGTAAATGCTGCCCTGAGCAATACATTTGGCTTTGGAGGGCATAATGCTTCTGTTATCTTCAAAAAATACAACGTCTGATTTTGATATCCAGTATTCGGGTTCCTTTAAAACCAGTATATTTTTTTCTTATCATTAGAACCTTCGGTCATTAATGCCATTTTCCAGAATTTATAAACTTTATTTTTCTCCAAATCGTACTTACGTTCGATCATTAGAGAATCTTTTAGGTTTTATTCCTGGGAATCTAAGGCTTTATCGCATGGCATTCAGGCATCGTTCAGTTGCCATTGAAGTAAAAAATGGTGCAAAAAACAGCAATGAACGCTTAGAATTTCTTGGGGATGCTATCCTAGGCTCGGTAATAGCCGAGATTCTATTCAAAATGTACCCATATAAAGATGAGGGTTTTCTAACTGAAATGCGCTCAAAGATTGTCAGTAGGGCAAATCTCAACCAGCTTGCCAAGAAGCTCGGACTTGATGAGCACATTGAGTATGATAATAGAATAATTGGCCATAATAATAAGCAGGGTTCATTGTTAGGTGATACTTTCGAGGCTATGATTGGAGCTATCTATTTGGATAAAGGTTATAATTTCACTCGCAACTTTCTTATTAGCAGAATTATAAAACCTCATATTGATATCCATACCCTTGAACTTACTGAAACAAATTTTAAGAGTAAATTAATAGAATGGTGCCAGCGACATGGAAAAGACGTTAGTTTTGAAGTGATTGCCAATGATGAAGGTGAGAATTCCAAACTATTTACCATACAAATTAGTGTAGACGGCGAAAGTTGTGCGATTGGCAGAGATTACAACAAAAAAAATGCTGAAAAGCTTGCTGCCGAAAAAGCTTGTGAGCACCTAAAAATCTAATAGCTTGACAGTATTGAAGATTCCTATAAATTATTTTATCCTCCAAAACTCTTTCAGTTTATTAATAAAATCCATATTACATTTCTAAAAAAAACAGGAATAATTCCCGGACATATTATGTTTCAATAAATTTGATACCTGAATAATGATAAAACTCGTAAAAAAAGTAGCCGCATTCCTGTTCCTTGTTTGGGGCTTATTAGTATTCATTTCGGCAATGATCCTGGTTTTCCCGTTTATTCTGATTTTTTCGTCAATTTTTGAGAAAAAAAAGGCACAAGACATTCTATTCTTTTTTCTGAAAGTTTGGGCCTGGATTTTTTCAGTATTATGCTTTTTCCCAGTTAGAACAATAGGAAAAGAAAAACTTAATCCGAATAAGGCATGTATTTACGTTTGTAATCATAATTCATATTTAGATGCCATAGCTGTAGTATTATCAATACCGGGATCATTTAAACCATTAGGTAAAATTGAAATGGTGAAAACTCCAATTTTTGGAATGATTTATAAACGGGTAGTGGTACTGATTGACAGAAAAAGTCAGGAAAGCCGTGCGAAAAGTGTTGAAGAATTGAAAATTGACCTCAGTAATGGTCAGTCCATTCTAATTTTTCCGGAAGGAACTATGAACAAAACCGAATCAGCACTTTCTGAATTTTATGATGGTGCGTTTCGGCTTGCCATTGAAACTCAAACTGACATTGTACCTATGGCAATTTTGAATGCCAGAAAACTGCTTCCACGAAACAGCCCGATGGATGTATGCCCTGGCCTGTTGGAGTGTGTTTTCGCAGATCGGATTGAAGTAAGCAGCCTTATTCCTGACGACCTTGGTAAATTGAAAAAACGAGTATACGACTGTATAGAAAATTTAATATTAGAAAAAGGGATCTAATATTTAAGCCTTTTTTCAGATAAATCAGGAGCCTTTGGTAAAGTTGGTAATGACTTTATCGCTGCTGGCCTGCCGGAATCGTTAAATTTCTTAAGGGAAGTCTTGATGTAATTGATCATTGCATATTCATCAAATATTGCCTCGTTTTGATACTCAGGTCGATATAATATCATAAAATTCTTAAGATCATTCCCATCCAGTCCGGTTAAATTTTTGACTACATACGGACTAAATTTACGGTCAACTTCAGATTCCTGAAGTTCTCTAATATAATATGTATTAAAACGACGAGCCTGTGCGGGAGTTTTGCCTATCAGTTCATACAAGGCAGTAAGTGGTCTGAAGAAATAAGCTAAAAGAGGTGGTTTACCCGCATAAAAAGATCCCTTTTTTCGATATTGATCCCTGATTTCATCCAGCTCCTGTTTCTTGGTCTGACCCAAAACCTTAACTTCAGATAAAGTAATAACAGGTTGAAGCATTAGCACCTTGTCAGATAGCTCAAGTAAAGGAAGAGAAAGTTCTAAGTACCCTGACTTAGAAATAAGCAGTGTATCCCCAACTGAAGCTACAATCCTGAAAAGACCCAGTTCATTAGTATATGTTGACATTCCTGTTTTTTTATTAAACACATAAACACTGCTGATTCTTGAAGTACCCGCTTTTTCCATGATCAAGCCTTGAACACTATTTTGTTGGGCCATTACAGGTTTAGTATCTGCACAAGCAATAATTAACAGAAATATGGTTAATAAAACTTTCATGTAAACTTTGGTTCGATTTCAAAATTACTAAATCGTACTTGTGTTTTAATAATTGAATCATCTATAAGCTGCCCAAACAGTTTCAATGCCTTTCTAATTAAATCTTATCTTTGCGACATGATAAAATCGATGACAGGATATGGCTTTGCAGCCAATGATTATGCCAGTGTAAAATACACAGTAGAGATCAAATCATTGAACAGCAAGTTCTTCGAACTTTCTTTAAAACTTCCAAAATCATTTTCAGATAAAGAATTTTTACTTAGAAACGACTGTAGCAAGCAAATTGAAAGAGGTAAGGTCAACATCAGTATCCAGATTGAATATGCAGAGACCACACTCAAAACCTCAAGTATCAATCAAGCATTACTGAAACATTATTACGATCAGCTCAAAATAGCGGCTGATAATATGGGTTCACAGGGTGATAATCTTTTTCAAATAGCTTTAAATTTCCCTGATGTCATTCAATACAGTTCTGATGAAGCAAGTGAAGATGAATGGAAAGTAGTTTATAAAACCTTTGAAGAGGCATTATTAAATTTTCAGAACTTTCGACAAGACGAAGGAAATGTTTTGAAACAAGACCTGATCCTCAGAATAAATAATATTTTGGAAGGAATGAGACTAGTGTCTATTCAAGAGCCACTCCGCATACCTTCAATCAGAGAAAGACTAAACAACTTCTTAGAAGAAGCTGTTGGTAAAGAAAATGTAGATCATAACCGCTTTGAACAAGAACTTATTTACTTTATTGATAAATTAGATATTACTGAAGAAAAAATTCGTTTGAAAAGCCATTGTGATTATTTCATTGAAGCATTAAAGGACAAAGATGCAAACGGTAAAAAACTTGGCTTTATCTCACAGGAGATTGGCAGGGAGATCAATACTATGGGTTCAAAAGCCAATGATGCGAAAATGCAGCAGATCGTAGTGGGAATGAAAGAAGAACTCGAGAAGATTAAAGAACAATTACTAAATGTACTATAGCTGTTGGCTGTCCATACTGACAACTGGCAACTGACAACTCACAACTAAAATCAGTGAACGGCAAACTCATCATTTTTTCAGCTCCTTCAGGTGCAGGCAAGACTACGATAGTCCACCATCTATTAAAAAAGATTCCTAATCTTTCATTTTCTATTTCTGCAACGACCAGACATCAGCGTGGCGATGAAGTAAATGCCAAAGACTATTATTTTATCAGTAAGGAAAATTTTCTACATAAAATTGCCCAAAAGGAATTCGTAGAATTTGAGGAAGTATATACAGGTACTTTTTATGGAACCTTACGCTCCGAAATTGATAGAATCTGGGCTGATGGAAAGCATGTTATTTTTGATATTGATGTGATTGGCGGATTGCATCTGAAGAAAAAATTTGGCGATAAAGCATTAGCGATTTTCGTTCAGCCACCTTCGCTTGAGGTTTTAATTGAGCGATTGACCAGCCGGGGTACCGATCTTCCTGAAAAACTAGCCGAACGTATCAAAAAAGCGGATAAAGAATTACTCTATGCAGATCAGTTTGATGTGATCTTGAAAAATTATGAGCTAGAAATCGCTTGCAATGAAGCAGAAAAACTAGTTAGAGAATTTCTGGCTCAATAATAAATATAGAATGTCCGGATTACCCTGTCTCATATCTCCAATCTCATATCTCATATCTCCAAAAATATGAAAATAGGATTATTCTTCGGTTCCTTTAATCCCATTCACATAGGTCATTTGATCATAGCTAATTTTATGGCTAATCATACTGATCTTCAACAAGTTTGGCTGGTTGTTTCACCTCATAATCCATTGAAAGAAAAGAGTGATCTGATCAATATGTACGACCGGCTGGAAATGGCAAAACTGGCCACTGAAGATGCAGTCAATATCCGGGTAAGTGATGTGGAACTTAAGCTTCCTCAACCATCTTATACTATTGATACCTTAACTTTTCTTAGCGAGAAATATCCGGAACATGAGTTCAGCCTGATAATGGGTTCGGATAATCTGGTATCATTAAAAAAATGGAAAAATTATGAACTCATCTTGCGTGATTATCATATTCATATTTACCCGCGCCCTGGGTTTGATAACCATGATTTTCAACAACACCCCTCCATTAGTATTACTGAGACCCCATTAATGGAATTGTCGGCTACGTTTATCCGCAAGGCTGTTAAGGAAAGAAAAAATGTGCAATATTTTGTACCCGAGAAGGTATTGAAATTTATTGAAGGAAAAAATCTGTATCGTTAATTCAACCTTGTCAGCGTTTAGAACGCTGACAAGGTTAAAAAGTTAAAACGTGAACAAAGAAAAAACCATTTTAAAATTGAAACTTCCTACCGATCCCCTATGGGTTAAAAATGTGGTTGAAAGTAATATCGAGGAAATTCTAACTGACCATGCTTTTTGTGAGCAAAAAGCTGCCAGTAACGCCATTACCCTCATTGTACAGAATCCTAACTTATCTGATTTGGTTCAGGAAATGGCGATGCTGGTTCAGGAAGAGATGGATCATTTTAAACGGGTTCATGATTTGATTATTGCTAGGGGATATACTCTGGGCCGTGAACGTAAAGACAATTATGTCAATGAGTTAATGCAATTTGTAATTAAAGGAGGCAGTAGGCAGGATCAACTCATCGACCGCCTATTATTCTCGGCAATGATTGAGGCACGCAGCTGTGAACGTTTCAAAGTGATGTCTGAGCACATCAATGATAAAGAACTTTCCGATTTTTATTATGAATTAATGGTTAGCGAAGCCGGACATTATACCATGTTTATTAGTCTTGCGCGAAAGTATGCAGGCAATATTGACGTCGAAAAACGCTGGAAAGAGTTTCTGGAATATGAGGCCAAAGTGATTCAGAATTACGGAAAATCGGAGACGATTCACGGGTAATTAATCGCCTAACAAGCACCTAAATAAAAGCGACTTACTTTTTATATAACAAAAAAATCGCAGGTCTCTTATGCAGATCCGGGACTTTAGTCTTCCAGTCTTTGATACTTTTTGTTTGAATAAATTCATCTTCCGAATTCAGATCACAGGCAACACAAAGTTTTGTTTCAGCCTTACAGCTTCGCAAAACCTCTTCAAGCATTGGATTATTTCGGAATGGGGTTTCGATGAATAACTGGGTCTGGCTATGCCTCTCCGCAAGTGATTCAAGTTCCTTGATCTTATTTGCCCGCTGGACTTTATCTATGGGTAGATAACCATGAAACGTAAAACTTTGTCCGCTAAAACCTGAAGCCATTAGAGCCAATAAAATTGAACTGGGGCCAACCAGCGGGACTACTTTTATTCCTTTTTGATGCGCCAGGGCAACAATTTCAGCACCAGGATCGGCTACACCCGGACAACCTGCCTCACTCATCAGTCCCACATCTTTACCGGCTAGAAGTCCTTTGAAAAAATCATTCAAATTTCCTTCCCGCTGATGTTTTCCATAATCATGAATAATAAGTTCGCTCTGCGGAATTTTTAAGCCTGCTTCTTTTAAAAATCTACGGGCAGTTTTACTATTCTCAACAATATACTCATCGATATGATTAATCGTTTCTACCAAATAGGGTGTGAAACTTTTTGCGGTAGCATTTTCTGCTAAAGGCACAGGAATAAGATAAAGGGAGCCTGGAAGCATGTTTAATTTTTGCTACAAATTAAAACAAATTCCTCTGATATGAGTTATATCTATTAATTAGTAAATATTCATCCATTCATAAATATCATCCAGAACCATTTTACGTAATAATTTAATTACAATACAACCTTTAGCAAAATTTTATCCTCTTGTCTATAAGATCACACAACTTAAATTTTAGGAGCTATGAAAACGCACATTAAATTCCCGGAATATTTGGCTGGACTACTAGTATTCCTGTCATTTTTATTACCCGTACAGGTAAAGGCTCAATATGACGATGTCTCTCTGGAAACTTTTTATGAGGAACTGTCGCCCTATGGAATATGGATAAATGACCCTCAATACGGACAAGTATGGCGCCCAGATGTAGATCAGGAAGAATTCAGGCCCTATTATACGAATGGACATTGGGAAATGACCAAGTATGGCAATACCTGGGTGTCCAATTATGAATGGGGATGGGCACCATTTCATTATGGTAGATGGCATCATAGCACTAGAAGAGGTTGGATTTGGGTTCCGGATACCAGATGGGGACCAGCATGGGTGAGCTGGAGAAGTGGTGGTGGACATTATGGTTGGGCACCGCTGGGTCCAGGTATCAACATTAATATTAACATCGGTTCAAGAATTCCTGATTATTACTGGGTATTTGTACCACAACGCTATATTTTTTACGATAGGTATCCGCGTTATGACAGATACAGAAACAGGAATATATTTAACAATACCGTCATTATCAACAATACCTATGTATACAATCGAAACCGATATTTTACTGGCCCAAGGGTAGATGAGATCAGAAGAGTAACCCGTCAACCGGTTCGTATTCATGATGTCAGGGATAACAGACCAACGAATTATGGGAATAGCAGAAGCGACCGACCACAAGTGAACAGGGGAGCAGGCAACCCAAACCAAAATCCGCGCCCTAACCGCCCGAATGATAATTCTGGTGGCAGAGGAGCTGTAACCGGTAGAGGAACTGATCCACTGGTTGATAATTCCCTTGATCGTGGAGCTGTAAGACCTGAAAGCAGACAGATTCCGGCTTCATCACGGAGATCTGGCAGAACCTATGATAATCAGGATATCAGAGGCAGCCAAAGTAATCCGGGAGCACAGCGTCCTCCAATAACAGATCGAGAGCAGGAACAGCCACGACAGGCGCCAGTACAGACCAGGCCGGACCGTGTGTCACAAGCTACTCCTGAACGGATTCAAAGAAGTGAGCCGCAACAACGTCAGTATCAGGCTCCTGAAAGGGTTCAGAGAAGCGAGCCTCAGCAACGTCAGACACCTGCTCCAGAGAGGATTCAAAGAAGTGCGCCACAGGATCGTCAGGCTCCATCACAAAGCAGACAGAGTTCTGAAGGACGGGGTAATTCGTCTTCTGAACAGGAAAATGGAAGAGGTAGCCAGAACAGGCCTTCCAGAGGTAATTAAAGCAAAAAAAGCTGATTAGGCTTCTCATGGTCGGAAGATAAATCTTCCGACCAATACTGCAGTTGCCATCCCTTTTATCTCAAAAGGTTGATGAGCCTTTTGCCGGGCTGCCCGTCCCAATGAAATACAGCTTCGGATAAAATAAACCTTGCCGAAGGAGTTCCAGCTTCCGCTGGAATGACAACAATTTTGGAGATTAGGAGGTTCCAGCTGTCGCTGGAATGACAATGATTTATTGGCGGAACTACCACGAAGGAAAGAACTGGACTAACCTATTACACACAGGTATTGCTTTCCAAAACCTAATTATTGTATACCAGAGCCTTATCTGACCAATTATAACAGTAATATTTATCCTTCCTTATATCGAACTCAGCTTCTTATACCTATTATTTCAGCTTACTTAATGCAGCCCGCATCCTTGGAATCATTTGTTCTATATCTTCATGAGAACATCCTCCAACAGAAGCCCTGAACCAGTTTACTCCGCTATCTGTTCCAAATGCCGAAAATGGTACTATACCCATTTTAGCTTCTTTAATCAGATAGAAATTAACTTCAGCACTGTCCTTCAAAACATTTCCTTCGGGAGTGGTTTTGCCTATATAATCTACTTTAACAGTTAAATATATTGCACCCATCGGATTAATTGCGTCAACATCAAAACCATCTGCTTTAAGCTGAATTATACCATTATATAATGTATCCAGACTTTTTTGAACTTTTGCTTTAAAAGTTGTCAGGTAATTATTTAATTCTTTGGTTTGTGTTAAAAATTTAGCTGTTGCTACCTGCTCAGGTTTTGGTGCCCAGGCCCCAACGTGACCTACAATCGTTTTCATTTTATCAATTACATGTTCAGGTCCGAAAGCCCAGCCTACACGTACACCTGTAGCAGCCAGGCATTTCGATATACCATCTATGTAGATTACTTTATCTTTCAACTCGGGTCTTAAAGTAACTGGATCAAAATGAAACTGATCGCCAAAAGTCAGAAGGGAATAGATCTGATCATACATGATATAAAGTGGCTTCTCATCCGCTCCGCGAGTCTTATTCTCGGCAATGACCAGATCACAAATCTCTTCAAGATCCTTCTTGGCAAACATTGTACCCGTTGGGTTTAGCGGTGAACATAAGGCTAGTAATGTAGCTCCCTTTAAATACGGGCGTATGTCATCAGCCGTTGGCATAAACTTATTTGCTACTGAGGTCTTAACAGCAACCTGGGTTGCTCCGGTAAAACGGCAATAATGATTATTATTCCATGAAGGCGTAGGATAGATAACCCTGTCTCCTGGGTCAACCAGAGCCATGTATGTTCCGTAGATTAAAGGACGTGATCCGCCGGCAACGAGAATTTGTTTACTGTTATAAGATAAGCCAAAGCGCTCCAACAAGAATGCTGAAATATTTTCACGTAACACTGCCACACCCTCTGCAGGTGGGTAATTTGTCTGGTTTTTGTGATATGCCTCAACAATTCCTTCTTTCAGTTCATCCGGGATGGGGAAAATATTAGAATCAAAATCACCAATGGTGAGGTTGGTAATCTGTTCACCTTTACTCTTCAACTCATTAATCTGACCCGCGATTTTAATTATTTCTGAACCCTCAAGGGTACTTGCTAATTTGGATACCTTCATTTTATGTTTTGTAATCTTCGGGATATAATCTTCTTAAACTATCTTTTCTAGCTGATCAAAGCCTCAAGTGCCTGATCAACCTTTTCAAAATTGAAGCTTTTCAAAATCTCCTGGAATGATCTGTTGATATGCTCATTACACAGATTCCCGATGCTGCCCTCATGTGTATGCTTAACGCCGGCAGGCGCTTCAAATTCCCCTTTTTCAATAGTAGCACTTACTTTTTTATAAGCTTCCCTAAAAGGTAATCCGTTCAAAACCTCTTCATTAACAGCATCCACACTAAACAGATAGGCATATTTTTCATCCTTAAGGATATCTTCCCTGATTTTGATTGATTGCAACATAAAGCCTGTCATTTCCAGACATTCATTCAGTGATCTGAAAGCAGGGAATAGATTCTCTTTCAGTAGTTGGAGATCACGATGATATCCTGATGGCAGGTTTGTAGTCATCAGGGCAATTTCATTCGGTAAAGCCTGTATCTTATTGCATCGAGCACGTATCAATTCAAACACATCCGGGTTTTTCTTATGAGGCATTATGCTTGAACCGGTGGTCAGTTCATCCGGAAAACTAATAAATGCAAAGTTCTGATTAATGAATAAACAGGCATCCATAGCAAGTTTAGCCAAAGTTGCCGCAACGGAAGACATTGCCTGAGCTAAAATACGCTCAGTTTTTCCACGACCCATCTGGGCATAAACTACGTTATAATTCAGAGAATCAAAGCCGAGTAATTCAGTGGTCATAGTACGGTTTAGTGGAAAAGAAGAACCGTATCCGGCTGCAGATCCCAGGGGATTTTTGTTACAGACTTTCCAGGCCGCCAGCATCAGCTCCATATCATCGGCAAGGCTTTCAGCATAGGCTCCGAACCATAATCCGAAGGATGAAGGCATTGCGATTTGCAAATGCGTATAGCCCGGAAGTAATTTCTCCTTATGCTCTTCACTTTGTGCAATCAACTGTGTGAACAAAATATCAGTATTTCTGACCAGCTTCTGAATCTCGCTACGAAAAAATAATTTGAGATCTACCAGAACCTGATCATTTCTAGACCGTCCACTGTGAATTTTTTTACCTGCATCACCAATCCTTCGGGTAAGTAATACTTCGACCTGTGAATGCACATCTTCCACGTCATCTTCAATGGTAAATTTACCTTCCTGAACTTCTTGAAATATTTGTTTAAGACCGGCTTGAACCTGTTCCAGATCCCGGCTATCCATTAAACCTATACTTTGCAACATCCTGGTATGGGCTAATGAACCCAACACATCAAATGCGGCAAGCTGATGATCCAGCTCCCGGTCATTCCCAACTGTAAACTTTTCTACAGACCTTTCAGTTTTTGTTTCCTTTTGCCAGAGCTTACTCATAAAACTGCTTTAAAATTTGTGAAATACTGTGACTTAACTGTATCCCATTCTGACCTTAAAATACTGTAAAAAACAGTATTCCTGATAAATCCGGTATGTATTTTCATGTGCTGACGCAAAACTCCTTCGTAGGTTGCACCAATACCCAATAATGCCCTACGCGATTGATTATTTCGCTCATCTGCCTTAAATTCTATTCTATTCAGTCCTAAAACCTCAAATCCATAAGTTAATATCAAGTACTTCATTTCCTTATTCAATCCGCTTCCCTGAAAATCACGGCCGATCCATGTCCAGCCAATTTGCCCCCGTTCATCTTTCCAGGAGATATCTGCAATTCGAGTACAACCAGCAACTTTATTAGTCATTTTATCAATGATCACCCACACAGCTGTTGTACTATTTTGACGATCAGTAATCGCACTTATCATGTATTTTCTTAGCTCCGAAGGCTTTGATAGATCCTGCAGCCCATAAATCCAAAGGCTATCATCATTTGCCACACTTTGTAAGGCTTGTTCATCATCAAGATCAAGTGGCCGTAATAAAGCCCTTTCACTTTCTAAACTTATATTCAAATCCTTTTGCATCACATGATCTCTGTCAAAAGTTTTATATAGAGCTCAATACCCTCTTCAATTTCACTTAGGTAGATATACTCATCAGCCATATGTGAACGAGCAGAATCTCCGGGACCCATCTTGAGGGAAGGAATATCAATCAAGGCCTGATCACTTGTGGTAGGAGAACCATAGGTCTCTCTGCCCATAGCAATTCCTGCTTTTACAATCGGATGTTCGAGACTGATGAAAGATGGTTTTAAACGGGTTGATCTTGGATTAACTTCGCAGTCAACATTCTGACTTATAATCTTCAATACTTCCTCATTCCGGTAAGCATCAGTAACTCTTACATCTACCGTAAAATTACAAACTGCAGGTACAACATTATGTTGGGATCCGGCTTCGATGATGGTAACGCTCATTTTAACCTGGCCAAATAAGGATGATTTCTTTGCAAATTCATACGTTTTGAACCAATTGATATCCTTCATTGCATTATAGATTGCATTATCGCCTTCCTCCCGGGCGGCATGTCCTGCCTTTCCATGTGCAATACAATCTAAAACCATTAATCCACGTTCGGCAATTGCAAGATGCATTAAGGTTGGCTCACCTACAATCGCAAATTCCAGTTCACCTAGATCGGGTAAAATTAGTTCAATACCATCTTTGCCTGAAATTTCTTCCTCAGCAGTTGCAGCCAGGCAGATATTATATTTTAGATTTTTCTCTTTATAAAAATGTATAAATACTGCGATAAGGGATACCAGACATCCGCCAGCATCATTACTTCCCAAACCAAACAACTTACCATCTATGATTTCAGCCGCAAATGGATCCCTAGAGTATCCCGGATTAGGCTTTACCGTATCATGATGCGAGTTGAGCAGAATGGTAGGCTTATTTGAATCAAAATACTCGTTGTATGCCCATACATTATTGCTGCGTCGATGAGTTTTCACTCCACGATCCTGCAAAAACTGCTGAATTACCAAAGCAGTATTATCCTCTTCTTTACTTAACGAAGGGGTACTGATTAGCGTGCGTAATAAATCAATACTGTCATCAAACAGTTTATCGGTCATTTTCTTTAGTCGTTTGTATATAATTCACCCGCTTTTTGGGCGGATAATTTAATCCCTTTGATCATTGAAGAGCTAAACCCATTATGTTCCATTTCATTCAGACCTGCAATAGTACACCCTTTTGGTGAAGTCACCTTATCGATCTCATGTTCTGGGTGAGAATTTTGCTGAAGTAAAAGTGATGCTGCTCCTTTGGCTGTTTGTGCAGCCATACGCAATGCCTCATCAGCATGAAAACCAATCTCAACACCACCCTGCGAAGCTGCCCGAATAGCTCTCAGGAAAAAAGCTACTCCACAGGCACATAATGCAGTGGCGGCTGTCATCAAATCTTCATTGATCTTAATAACTGAGCCTACGGTTTCAAACATTTTGGTCACTTCAGCAATATTTTCGGCCTCTGCATTATCAGATGCAACACAAGTCATAGATTCGCCTATTGCAATGGCCGTATTAGGCATTGCCCTGACAACCTGAACCCTGCTTCCAAGCTTGGCCCGGATATCGGCACAGCTAACTCCAGAAATAACAGAAATTACCAGATGTCTGGCAGGATCAATAGCACCGTCAATCTGTTCCAATAAATTATCAAGTTGCTGAGGCAAAACAGCCAGAATAACTACAGAGGCGCCTGCAGCAGCGGCATAATTATCTGAACCGACCTGAAAACCCTGAGCTGAAATGGCATCCAGTCGCTGAACGTTTCGGCGGGTCATGGTGATATCAGCGGGTTTGCAATAATCAGCTTTAACCAGTCCTTTGGCTAATGACATACCAATATTTCCGCTTCCTAAAATTGCTGTTTTTTTTGTTCCTGTTTTCATTATCTGCTGATTAAGCGTGTACCAAAATTTCCATTACTCAAGGTTGGTAAGGCCTCAGCTTTACCAATATAAACCTCTTTTAGTCCTTTATTTATTGCTTCGAATGCATTATCCATTTTAGGAATCATACCATCATTAATAATTCCCTGTAACTTTAATTCATTGTAATAATGCTGATCTATTGATTTAATTACTGAGCTTTCATCTTCTACATCCATTAAAACCCCTGCCTTTTCAAAACAAAATATAAGAGATGTTTCGTACTCCACGGACATTGCGATAGAAATTGCAGAAGCAATAGTATCGGCATTTGTATTTAACAATTGACCTTTGCCATCGTGTGTGATCGCGGAAAAAACCGGTGTAAAACCTGCTTCCAGTAATTTGTAAAGACCTTTACGATCAATGGATGATTCATCGAGATCACCTACAAATCCATAGTCAACGGCCTCACCCAAATCCTCTCCTCCAGAGAGAACTTTCTGCGGCAGACGCCTTGTTGCCCTGATCATATTTCCATCGGCACCAGAAAGGCCGATTGCATTACAATTCTCAGATTGTAACCCGGCAACAATATTCTTATTGATCAATCCGGCATAAACCATGGTTACAACTTTCAGGCTTTCACCATCGGTAATTCTTCGGCCTTCAAGCATTTTTGATTTGATCCCCAAATCTTCGGCAAGTTTAGTTGCAATTTTTCCTCCGCCATGAACCAGTATCTTAGGCCCCTGCAGCATGGCAAAGTCGGCAATAAATTGTTGCAGACTTTCGGGATTATCAATTACGTTTCCACCAATCTTAATAACCTGCAGGGATTTCATATCAAGCCCTCCAGCATATTTTTTAAGACCGTTTGAGCAGACCAAATTCTGTTGGCAGCTTCTTTAATAACCAATGAATGCGGTCCGTCCAAAACTTCAGAAGAAAGCTCGAAATCACGTCTGACCGGGAGACAATGCATTACCTTAGCTTCATTGGTTTTCTCCAATTTTTTATGGGTAATCATCCAGGATTCGCAATTCTGAACGGTTTTTCCGTAGTCGTTATAGGATGACCAGTTTTTGGCATACACAAAGTCTGCTCCCTGTAACGCAGCATCCTGATCGTACTCAATTTTTGCCCCTGGAGTGAATTTATCAGCCAATTCCAACCCTTCAGGATGAGTGATTACAAAATCGATCAAACCCTCAGCCTGCGCACGGCACATCCATTCAGAAAATGAATTTGGAACCGCTTGAGGTAAAGATTTTACATGCGGAGCCCAGGTTAAAACAACTTTAGGCTTAGCCACTTTTTTGTATTCCTCAATAGTAATTAGATCGGCAAAACTTTGCAAAGGATGCAGTGTAGCGCTCTCTAAACTAATCACTGGCACTCCACTAAATTTCACAAATTTATTAAACAAACCTTCGCCATAGTCCTCTTCACGGTTCAGTAATTTAGGAAAGGAACGGAATCCAAGTATATCACAATACTGACCCATCACAGCTGCTGCCTCACGGATGTGCTCAACCGTTGTTCCATTCATTATTACTCCGTCTTCCGTCTCTAAAGCCCAGCCTTCCTTATCAAGATTCATCACCATTACATTCATGCCAAGATTCATAGCAGCCTTTTGAGAACTTAAGCGAGTGCGCAGACTCGGATTAAGAAAGACGAGACCAAGTGTTTTATTTTTACCCAGCAACTGGTTCGCATATGGATCTGCCTTCAGGATAAATGCCTGTTCAATAAAAGATTTCAGATCTGTAACGTCATTAACGGAAGAAAACAATTTCATAATGGTAAAAATAGCCGTTTTTATTTATTTAATTCTGTCTTAAGAGCTGTCAAAAATTGATCAGCATGCACATTTGAAATATTTAAAGCAGGTAAAAGCCTGATCACATTCGGTTTTGCTTCTCCGGTAAAGATTCGGTGCTTGAAAAGTAAGTCTTTTTTAACATTTGAGTATGTTTCAGAAAGTTCAATTCCAATCATAAGACCCCTGCCGCGAACTTCACTGATTTGCGGAATTTTATTCAATTCATTGATAAGGTAATTTCCCACTTCTTCTGCATTCTTCATCAAGTTATCCTTCTCCATTACTTCAAGAACAGCAAGAGCTGCAGCACAGGCTAAATGATTTCCGCCGAAAGTGGTTCCCAACTCACCGTACCAGGGCTTAAATTTTGGAGAAATAGAGATTCCACCAATCGGGAAGCCATTGCCCATACCTTTTGCCATGGAATAAATATCAGCCTCAACACCGGCATAATCATGTGCATAGAACTTGCCAGTCCGCCCGTACCCACATTGCACTGAATCAGCGATATAAACCGCATCATACTGATCGCAAAGGCTCCTGATCTTCTGCAAAAAGCTCTTTGAAGCTTCCCGGATACCGCCAACACCCTGTATACCTTCAATAATTACGGAAGATATCTCACTTCCAAATGATTTAAAAGCATCTTCCAAAGCCTGTTCATCATTGAACGGTAGAAAGATCACATTGTCTGTTTCATTTACAGGAGCAATGATCTTAGGGTTATCTGTTGCCGAAACAGCCAGTGAAGTTCGTCCGTGGAAAGCACCTTTAAAGGCAAGGATTTTTTTTCGTTTATTATAAAAAGAGGCAAGTTTCAATGCATTTTCATTCGCCTCTGCACCTGAATTACACAGAAACAGCTGGAAATCAGGTTTATCAGATAAATTACCAAGCTTTTCAGCCAGCTCCATTTGCTGTGAAATAATCACTGAATTGGAATAGAAACCTACTTCATTCAGCTGATTTGTCAAACGTCTAACATAATGGGGATGAGTATGACCAATCGAAATCACGGCATGTCCGCCATAAAGATCCAGGTATTTATTACCATCAGCATCCCAAACATTACTGCTCAGAGCTTTTACAATTTCTATGTTATTGAGGGGATATACGTCGAATAGTTTCATCTTATTAAGCTAAAAGCGGAAAGCCGAAAGCTAAAAGCCCGTGCTATTTCCTTATTGATCTGATTAAACCAATCAGCATTGCTTTTACCTGATTGGTGTCGTTATTTATTTTATTAAATTGTTCTACTGATAAATAACCCAGGTCTTTTGCCAGTAAACAGCAATATTCAAGCTCATGAGCAGAACCTAAGCTAATATCTAAGAAACCAGTAAAATCCTTATCAGTATTTTTCCCTGTTCCTTCTGCAATATTCATCGGAATAGAGTATGCAGCCCTCTTTGTTTGAGATGTAAGGTGAAAATCCTCATGTTTTGGAAATGCTGGGAGTATGTCATGATATATCAATAATGTTAATTCATGCGATTTTCTCCAAACCGCTAATCGTTTATAATCTCTCATCAATTTCCAAATTTTGAGTGCAAATTATTGTTTCAAGAACAAATTTATAGTCACTCATTTGGAAAGCATAAACAACCTATTCAACGGCTGTTTTTTAAAGCTAATCTTAATGTTGTATTACGCCAATTGCTTTCACCTTTTAGCTTTTCCCTTTCAGCTCAAAAGGCGCTAGCCTTTAACCTCAACCCCACCGTTTCACCAAGCCCAAACATCAAATTCATATTCTGCACTGCGTGCCCACTTGCACCTTTCAGTAAATTATCTATGATGCTGATAATGAACAATTTATTTCCATGTTTCTCTAAATGAATCAGGGCTTTATTGGTGTTCACTACTTGCTTCAGGTCAATGTTTCTTTTACTGATATGTGTGAATGGATGATCCTTAAAATAGTTTTCATAAAGATCATATGCTTCATCCAGACTTAATTCAGTTTCAGTATAAATCGATGCCATAATCCCACGGGTAAAATCACCTCTTTGAGGGATGAAATTCAGTGCCTGATCAAAGTTATTCTGCAACTGATTTAAACTTTGACCTATCTCATTCAGATGCTGATGTTCAAAAGCTTTATAAACAGACAGATTATTGTTTCTCCAGCTGAAATGGGAAGTAGGACTTAAACTTTGTCCAGCTCCGGTAGAACCTGTAGTTGCGTTGATATGTATTTCATCAGTCAATAGTCCTTCAGATGCAAGAGGTAATAAACCAATTTGAATACAGGTAGCAAAACAACCGGGATTAGCAATGTTATGAGCTTTTTTTATGGCTTCCTTATTCAATTCAGGCAAGCCATAAACAAAGGATCTGCCTAAATGTTGAGCATAGGTGTTTAGCCTAAAATCCTGTGAAAGATCAATTATTTTTATACTGTGAGCAATTTCATGCGAGTCAAGGAATTTTTTCGCATCACCATGACCCAAGCAAAGGAAAAGCACATCAATATCCTGAGAAATGGAATCTGTAAACTTCAGAATGCTATCACCAAATAGATCAGAATGCACATCAGCAAGCGGCTTACCGGCATTACTGTGGCTGTGTACCCAACATATTTCTGCCTGAGGATGGTTGATCAGTATTCTGAGCAATTCTCCACCGGTATATCCAGCTCCACCTGCAATTCCAATTTTGATAGTTCCCATTGTTTTATTTTTTATCATGTACCCGATGCCAGATCATCGTCTGGTTACCAAATATTTTTGAGAAGCCTTTTACATCCTCTCCCGACCATGAGTTATTCATCTCACCATAACTTCCGAATTTATTGGACATCAGATCATTATCCGATTGAATACCAACGATCTCAAAACGGTATGGATGAAGCTTCACAAATACCTTTCCGCTAACGGTTTTCTGAGTATCACTTAAAAATGCTTCAATATTACGCATGATTGGATCGTGGAACTGCCCTTCATGGAGCCAGTTGCCATAGAAACTTGATAACTGATCTTTCCAGCTCAGCTGCCATTTGGTCAAGGTATGCTTTTCAAGTGTATGATGTGCCTTAATGATGATCATAGGAGCTGCTGCTTCAAAACCTACACGACCTTTTATCCCAATAATGGTATCCCCAACATGAATATCCCTTCCAATACCATATGGCTGCGCAATTTCCTGTAGTTTCTGTATAGCTTTAACCGGTGATAAGCTTTCTCCATTAATTCCTACCAATTCACCTTGTTCAAATTCAAGTTCCAGTTTACGGGGTTCGGTTTGTGTTGCTTGTGTAGGCCATGCTTCTTCAGGTAAGGTTTCATTTGAAGTAAGAGTTTCTTTACCTCCAACCGAAGTGCCCCAGATACCTTTATTGATTGAGTATCTCGCTTTCTCGGCAGTATATTCAACACCATGTTTATTTAAGTATTCAATCTCTGCCTCACGACTTAACTTCAGGTCACGGATTGGGGTAATAATTTCCACCCCAGGGATCATAATATTGAATATCATGTCAAATCGTACCTGATCATTACCTGCTCCGGTGCTTCCATGAGCAACATAATCAGCACCAATTAATTTCACGTAATTGGCAATAGCAGTTGCCTGGCTTACCCGCTCGGCGCTTACCGAAAGAGGGTAAGTAGAATTCTTCAGTACATTACCGTAGATAAGATATTTGATACAACTTTCATAATAGTTCAGCGTTTCGTCAACAACTGCATGAGAAGTAACGCCCAATGCATAAGCACGCTTTTCGATCTGCTTAAGCTCTTCCTCCGAAAAACCACCGGTATTCACAATCACTGAATGCACTTCCAGATCACGGTCTCTTGATAAGTAAATACAGCAAAAGGAAGTATCTAAACCTCCGCTGAAAGCTAAAACCACCTTCTTCTTCATCATTTAATTTTGTAAAAGTTTAACGAATAATGTAACTATCGTTGCAATCATTTTCAATGAATTGCGTAATTTTTCCTCAAGACGTTCAAAAAGAGTTTGTTTGCGGGCAACTTTACTTAACCGCTCTACGGCCTCAATTTTTAAACGATCTTCTTGTTCTTTCATTTTGCGCTCAATCTCTTTGGCCTTTTCTTCAGGATCCCACAACATAGCTGTACACATACAGTTTTTACGCTCTTTACTCTTCAAGATATCATAGTTCACACAACTCTGGCAGCCTTTCCAAAAATCCTCATCCTGAGTTAATTCAGAATAAGTAACTGGTTCATAGCCAAGCTCTGAATTGATCTTCATGACAGCAAGACCTGTAGTCAGACCAAAAATTTTAGCCTTTGGATAATTTTCTCGGGAGAGTTCAAAGACTGCGCGTTTGATCATTCTTGCTAGCCCCCGATTTCGGTAGGTGGGATTGACTATAAGTCCGGAATTAGCTACAAAAGTTCCGTGGCTCCAGGTTTCAATATAGCAGAAGCCAGCCCAGGTTCCATCTTGGTGGAGTGCAATAACAGCTTTGCCTTCAAGCATTTTTGAGGTAATATACTCTGGCGTGCGTTTGGCTATACCTGTACCTCTGGCCTTGGCAGATTCTGCCATCTCATCACAAATCTGTGTTGCGTATTCAATATGTTGTTCTGTTGCCGGGATGACAACAAATTCGCTTTCTTTCATTGATTTAAAGAAAAAATCCGGTTTTGAATCGGAAAAAAGAAACGTTTTTCTTTCCTTTTGTGAATAATGTGATTGATTTTCCGGAAGGAATGTTCCGGCTAACTAGGGGTTATTGCCAAGATTCAAGTCCGCGGCATAAAGGGTCGTCGGAAACGCAATACTAACTTCTCAGGCCTAAAATTACTACAAACAATACTCCTCATACAACCCGCTTGGGTTAATGATTTTGTATTGATCTGGTAGTGTAAACTATTCATTGTTTTAATAGTGTATTAGCATTGAAAATTCGTACAAAAAAACGAAAAATTTAATGAAATATGCAATAGTGAGTGTATAATATTACAATTTTTTAATATTTAAGTGTTATTGAAAGAACAGTCCACCTAATGAAATGTCCGACTGGAGTTAAATAAATCTACTGAATATCTTGGATTTTTAAGCTAATCAATAGTTAAGGCACTAAAAATACAGTTATTAATAACTGGTTAATATTTTTTACAAGATTGAAAAATTTGGCTTTAAATAAGTGACTTGCCTGGCTTCTGAATTGATAAATTAGCGAGCTTCAACTATCTGGGTATTTTCTTTTTATTGTTAATTGTTTTAGTCAACAAATTATTTAAATTGCTCTGTATGAATAATTTTCATAGAGCTTTATCTTAGACGAAAGCCTGGAAAACAAATAAAAACTCTAAACAATGTAATGAGAGAAAAAGTAAAAACCGAAGTATCACTTAACAGAACCTTAGGGCTTTTCGCGAGTACCCTGATGGTAGTAGGGATAGTCATTGGGAGTGGCGTATTTAAAAAAATAGTCCCGATGGCTCAAACCGGGCTAAGTGAAACTGCGATTCTGATGGCCTGGATCCTTGCCGGTGTAATCAGTTTATTTGCTGCATTTACGGTGAGTGCTTTGGCTTCACTGACTGAAGAATCAGGAGGACTTTATGAATATTTCCGCATATCATTTGGTAATTTTTTTGCATTTATATCAGGCTGGGCAGATTTTATTATTATCAGTCCGGCAGCAATTGCAGCACTCGCCTTTTTGTTTGGTGAAATTATCAATTCCTTTATACCACTGCCAAAACCACTTGATACCTGGAAAGATTTTTCAATTGGAGGGTTCATTTTCCCGTTCGCAAATTCTGGCGTAAAACTTATTGGAATTTTTGCAATTATCATACTTACCGGTGTGAATTCTTTGGGATCGCGTGAAAGTGGTGTTTTTAATTCTATAATTACCAGCGCTAAAATTTTGGGTATTTCAATTCTGATTATTGTAGGATTTGCTTATTCAGGTCAGGAGATAGAAAATACTAAAGCCATACTCAATACCACAAATCTACCGGAAGGACTGCTCTTTTACAGTGCATTTTTTGCGGCAATGCTTAGTGCATTTTGGGCTTATAATGGATGGGAAACAGCTACTAACATTTCCGGTGAGATCATCAATCCAAGGCGTAACCTTCCACTTGCCTTAACAATTGGTTTATCTCTTGTCGCATTAGTTTATACACTTCTTAACTATACTTATATGAAAGTGCTCAGCATTGATCAAATTAGAGCCATAGATGTAAATCAAATCGGTGCATTTGTTGTGGCAGAGACTTTGCTAGGCGCTTTCGGAAAAATACTGCTGATAGTACTGCTGATCATCTGTGTTTTCGGTGCATTGAACAGTAATATTGTTTCTTCTCCCCGTAAATTCTATCGTATGGCGCAGCAAGGATACCTTTTTAGCCATATAAAGAAAGTTCACCCCCGGTCCAGAACACCTCATGTTTCCTTAATTTACATGATGATTCTGGGTTGTTTTATGTTAATCTCGGGATCTTTCGATACACTCACCAATATGGTCATCTTTCTGAATTTCGTGTTTTATGGATTTCTTGCTTTCGCAGTACTACGGTTGAAAAGAAAAGGATTAATTCAGGTAAGGGTAACAGGATACCCATTCGTTCCAATTGTACTACTATTATTTTCTATAGCTCTAACAATCAATACGATCTGGGTTCAGCCTCAGCAATCTTTGACAGGAATAATGCTTGTTCTTAGCGGTGTCCCGTTTTATTATTATTTTAAAAAGCGAATAACAAATTAAGATTTTTAATTTAATGCCGTAATTGTAAGTTCATGTTGTATTTAAGCCAATTATTTTTTGAATAAAATCAGATTTTAACCCAAATTCTGTCTGAACAGATTAAATTTATAACGATCCGCCAGGAATAGTGCCCTTATGAATATTAATTATTACAAAGAATATGCTCAATTAGAACGAGAACACTGGTGGTTCAGGGTGAGAGGTAAAATCATCAGCAAACTGATTACAAGTTGCATTGAAAGCTCTGAAAATAAACAGTTAAATATTCTAAACATTGGTGCAGCAACTGGTAAAACCAGTGAAATTTTATCAAAATTCGGGAAAGTTACTTCGCTTGAATATGATCAGGACTGTTGCGATTATGCCAAGCAACAATTTAATATGACCATTATTAATGGCTCTATCCTAGAACTTCCATTCAAAGATGAAGAGTTTGATCTTGTTTGTGCTTTTGATGTCATTGAACACGTAGAGGATGACTTACTCGGCATTCAGGAAATGAAAAGGGTTTGTAAAAATGAAGGCTTGATAGCGCTTACTGTTCCTGCTTACATGTTTTTGTGGAGTCACCATGATGAAGTCAACCATCATTACAGAAGATACACACTCAAAAACCTTAAAAATTTAAGTAAAAAAGCAGGTTTACATCCAGTCAGAAGCACTTTTTATAATACCCTTTTGTTCATTCCTATTGCCCTTTTTAGATTATTGAGTAAAATGATACCTGATAAGCGAATCAGGAAAGGAGCAGGTTCAGATGCAACGCTTCATCATACGGATAGTTTAATCAGCCGAATCCTTTACCAGATATTCAATTTGGAATTGAGTTTAATTAAACTGTTTAATTTGCCCTTTGGTGTATCTATATTTCTATCACTGTCTAAAAATAAAGGATGATGCTAAAGTCCTTAAACACTTTTTTTACTGAAACTATATTCAAAAAGAAAATCTATATTTTCTCCTTATGGTATCTGATCAGCGCTCTTGCTTTACTTAAAATCTTAAAGGGTGGCAACTACAATAACTTCCTAATTTTCAAGTATACTTTTTTCAGTCTGATCGATCAGAAGAATTTATTTTTACCTCAGCCAGAAAATTTTCAACATTATAATTTATACGGGCCAATTTTCAGTGTTCTGATTGCCCCTTTTGCAATACTCCCAAACTGGCTGGGCCATATCCTCTGGACTTTTTTCAACTCATTCATACTCCTGTTTGCTATTAGAAAATTACCCTTGCCATCGGGCATAACCTTGGCAATTTTACTTATTGCAGCACACGAGAATCTGACATCAATTCTTAGCTCTCAGTTTAATCCATCCATGACAGCAATTATTCTGCTGACCTATACATTTATAGACCAGAAAAAAGATTTTTGGGCAGCATTAATGATTGTCTTAGGTACTTTCATAAAGCTTTACGGAATTGTCGGATTAGCTTTCTTTTTTTTCTCGAAAAATAAATTAGCGCTCATTTCAGGTCTGGTATTTTGGGGAGCCCTTGCATTTTCGATTCCAATGCTATTTTCATCTCCTGCCTATATCATTCAAACTTACAAAGATTGGTTTGAGGCTATTACAGAAAAAAATCGGATGAATAGTACGCTGATTACCGATCAGGACATTTGTCTGATGGGGATGGTACGAAGAATATCTGGAAATCCTTACATTCCAAACTGGCCATTTTTGGGAGCCGGTATTATTTTATTTGCCCTTCCATATTTGCGGATTAGTCAGTATAAAGAGCCGGTATTTCGATTATTAATCTTGGCAAGCACCTTAATATTTACTGTTATTTTCAGTACAAGTTCTGAATCACCAACTTATATTATTGCTTTTACAGGTGTGGCTATCTGGTTTATTACCCAAAAGAGACCCTTTCAAATCTGGCAAATTTCACTTTTTATTTTTGCCATGGCCTTAACCAGTTTTTCACCTTCTGATTTATTTCCAAAATTTATTCGAGATGAATTTATAAAACCATATTCATTAAAAGCGCTGCCATGTGTGCTAATCTGGCTTGCAGTAAGTTATCAGTTATTAACCCGTGATTTCAAAAATTGGGCTTTAATCAAATGAAAAATTAGTTTCAATTTTTATTGCAACCAGTCGGAAGATTAAAAGCATCTAGATTATCTAAAAATTCAATTGTTTTAAAACATAAATAAATTAGAAATTTACCCATAATCAAAGCACAAAAACTCAGTTAATTTCAAGTAAAAATGAAAGCAAGTCCATTGAAAGGAATTTTACTGATCGTTTTATTACTTCAATCAATATGGTTGTTTGCCCAGAATGATTCGCTAAAAAATCTGACGTTTAATGCTTATGCTGAATTATATTATAGCTATGACTTTGCAAAACCTGCAAATCATGAAAAACCAGATTTTATATACAATCATAAAAGGCATAATGAGATCAATGCAAACCTCATTTTATTAAAAACGAATTATTCGGACACAAATCTCAGAGCAAATTTGGGCTTGATGACCGGGAATTATTCAAGATACAATCTTAGTGCAGAGCCAGCTTGGGCCCGGCATTTGTTTGAAGCTAATTTAGGAATCAAATTATCAAAAGAACAAAACCTATGGCTGGATGCAGGCGTACTGCCTTCACATATTGGATTTGAAAGTGCAATCAGTGCCGACTGCTGGACTTTAACAAGAGGTATTTACGCTGAAAATTCTCCCTATTATGAAACAGGAGTTAATCTTGGTTATTCAACTAAAAATGGAAACCTCAGCACGGCATTTTTTGTTCTAAATGGATGGCAAAGGATTAAAAAACTAAATTTAATCCAAAAACCTTCCTTTGGAATTCAGGTTACATATAAACCTTCCGAAAAGTTATCATTGAACTACAGCAATTTCACGGGTACAGATATTCAAAGCAATCTCAATGCTCTTCGAACTTTTCATAATTTATATATGCAATTTGCCATGAGTAAAAAACTAGGCATGATTGCAGGTTTTGATATTGGTTCCGACAAATACAACAGCATAGACTATGGCATCTGGTATTCACCTGTATTGATTATGAGATATTCAGTCTCTGAAAAAATCAAACTGGCCATGAGGGGAGAATACTATAACGATAAAAACCGGATTATCATTCCAACCAGTAACCTCAATGGCTTGAGAATTTCAGGAATTTCCGGAAATTTCGATTATCGGATAAGTAAAAAGCTACAATTCAGAATTGAAGGCAAGGTTTATAGTGCCGCTGAGAGGGAGTTTAATAATAATTCAAATGAGAACTATTCAATTACTTCGAATATTACTCTTTCACTTTGATACAGAGGACCTGTAGTGAATATTAACTGGATACAACTATAAATAGCATTACCTGAAACTTACAACAACAAAATTATTGTCACATAAAAATCCAACATTCATGTGGTACCTTTACGTAGTAATTGAATTACTGATAATAGATTACAAAAACGATTTATATTTTTAAGAAGTATCTTTAGATGAATCAACTAGTTCAGTTTAAGCCAGTATTTCTCCTCAGTCTGATAGTTCTTTTTGCGCAATACCTGCTGAAATATTTTTATTTACCTGGCCGAAATCTTGTACTGTTATTTTATCTTTTATTAACCCTTGTGTGGATCATTTTTGCACTCAAAGAAATTTATCGTTCAAATAGATTAAGTTCAATTGAAAAAATCATGTGGACAATAAGCTTTATAGGAGTAAACTGGATTGCTGGCCTTTGTTATCTGGCATTTAGAAGACCAAAGATTTTTAAGGAGTACAAAATTCTTTATAACAGCATAAGTTCAACTGATTAATTCTGACTATTAGTTATCTTTTTGTCTTTACTGAGTAATTTTCAAGGACTCATCAACTCTAATGTTATAATTATCTCAAATAGCTAATCATTTAGCTTAAATTAGAACAAATAAAAAAAGAAATTATGTTTTTAATTATCATTGGAATCTTTGCCATCGTCGCCAGTTTTTATATGGCAGCTCAGGACGGACCTGCTGCAAGATTCAGTACAATAACACGCATTGGTGCAATTATTTTGGTAATAATTGGTGCATCTTTTTCTATGTTCAAGGTGGTAGAATCGGGTGAAGTTGGCGTTCAAACACTCTTTGGAAAAGTTAATAATGATGTTTTGTATAGTGGTTTAAATATTATTAACCCCGTGATGGAGGTGACCACATTTGACGTAAAGACTCAAAATTATACTATGTCAGGAGTTAATGATGAAGGTTCAAAAGCCGGTGATGATGCCATCAGGGTGCTTTCAGCGGATGGCCTTGAAGTGGTCATCGACCTCTCTGTACTTTTTAAAGTTAAACCATCCTCTGCTCCTGAAATTCTACGTACGATTGGAACAGATTATCTCGATAAAATTGTTCGGCCAATTGCTCGCACAGCGATTAGAGATAATGCCGTTTCTTACGATGCCGTAGCACTTTATTCAAGCAAACGCGATGAATTCCAAAATAAAATATTTAATACAATCAATAAAAGTTTTACCAAACGCGGACTTGAATTAGAGCAGCTGTTAGTTAGAAACATAACTTTACCGGCATCAGTAAAAACAACTATTGAATCAAAAATAAATGCTGAGCAGGACGCTCAGAAAATGACTTTTGTACTTCAAAAAGAAAGACAGGAAGCTGAACGTAAACGTGTTGAAGCTCAGGGAATAGCAGATTACCAAAAGATTTTATCAACTGGTTTAAGTGATAAACAGCTTCAATATGAAACGATTAAAGCCCAAAAGGAAATTGCTCTTTCACCAAATGCCAAGGTGATAATTATGGGAAATGGTAAAAGCGCACCGATTATATTAGGCGGAAATTAATCAAATTTGCTTTTAAAGATTTCTAAGTTATTTTAATCCTAATGAAAATCAGTTTCATTATTCTCCTATTATTGATATTCTGCACGGTGAATATATATGCGCAGGAGTCGGCAGATATCCGACTCAGCTCAGCAACAGATGATCGTGAGTTTGTGCTAAGCAAAGAAAAAGGGAAATTCGTAGCCTTGCATTTTTTACTTAAAACAGAATGCCCATATTGTATTCGTCATACCCAAGACTATTTTAGTAAAGCAAAAACGCTTAAAAATGCAGTGCAAATATTTATTAAACCCGATACTGAACTTGAAATCAGATCCTGGTCAGGTAAACTTCCTGCTGAAGACCTGAAAAAATTTCCAATCTATCGGGATCCGGATGCACAGCTTGCAAAGCAATTAAGTATTCCCAACGGATATAAATTCCATAATCAGATTGTTCATTATCCGGCAACTATACTTTTTGGTCCAAATGGTAAAGAGGTTTATCGCTATGTTGGGAAAAACAATAGTGAACGCCTTTCTTTTGAGCAATTGGCTGCCAAAGTAAATGAGCTCAGTAACAAGAAATAAATTCCCCGGAATTCCAAAACATTAAATAACAGATCTATTGTATTAATCAGGGTTTAATATATTTGCTGTACCGGATCTTTAATCCATCCAGCTAAAAATTGTCAACACAAACAGATTCCGAAGATCTTTATTTCAATCCGTTAAACAGTTCATCAGAATTACCAGAACGTTTTAATTTAATGAAGGATGGTGAACCGCATCCGCTTTGTGTTGATGCTGCAAAACAGCTAAAGCTATACCTGAGCACCCAAAAAGATTGGGAACATAACTTCGGACTTAAGCCTAAACAAAAGGGAAGAATTATTGGCAAAATGTTCGGTGTGTTGGTTGTTCAGAATTCAAAAAAACAAATTGGATACCTTGCCGCATTTTCAGGCAAATTGGCCGGCGGGAATCATCATCCAAAATTTGTTCCTCCGGTTTTCGACAGTCTACAGGAAAATAGTTTTCTCAACAATGGCATGGCAGAACTTAAGCGTTTAAATGAAGAAATTTTAAATGAAGAAGCATTGATGTCTTATGATTATAAAAGTAAAATCATTAACCTGAAAATTAGACGGAAAATTCATTCAAATATCCTTCAAAACGAACTTTTTAATCATTATTGTTTTCTGAATCCAAAAGGGGAACTAAAGAGTCTGCTTGAAATCTTCAGATTAGCATCCTATAAAAATCCTCCTTCCGGTGCAGGAGAATGTGCAGGTCCAAAGCTTTTACAATTTGCATATCTAAATCAAATGAAGCCATTGGCACTAGCAGAATTTTGGTGGGGACAATCACCAAAGTCAGATCAATGGAAACATGAAAATTATTATTCCTGTTGTAAAGAAAAATGTGAACCTATTCTTTCACATATGCTGGTTGGAATCGATTTTGATCTATAGTTTAAATACTATGTGAAATTCTTCTAGTATTTAGTAAATCTTTATCAAACCTCAAATCAATATTTCAGCCCATTATTTTCGCATACCCCAGGAAAAAATAGAATTCAAATTGGTGAAAAGCCCTTGCAAATTATTTTACAAATAATTGATTAACAATAATTTACAAAATAATAATCTTCTTATCAGCGACACTTGACCTTTATTAAATAATTTGCGTTTTTGTTATGTTGTTGTTTATGTCCTTACAACACACATTTTCCTGAAAAATATTATTATTTTTACAGATGTAATATTTTAATTACAATTAAACCTTTTGATTTCAAGGAAAATGAAAATTTTACAGATTAGGAGTTTTATTGCATGAAATCGAAAAAAATAAAAAGTTCAATAGGGTTTTACTGGAAAAAGAATTATAAATGCGTGAAATAAACCACATTATAAACAGCATTCCCCTTTCTTTTGATTTGGATTTTCATTATTTATCAAATACTAAAATAGATTTTATAAGAAGTACCAATGCCTGATAAGTTAATCTCTATCGTTATTCCAGCATATAATGAATCTGAGAATATTCCGAAGACTGTACCTGCTATCCTAAATCAAATCAAATCACTTCCTTACCGATTTGAAATTATCATGGTAGCAGACGGGTGCACGGATAATACAATGGATAAAATTCAGGAGCTCATTCTTGAGCATAAGAATATATTTTATATTGAATTTTCCAGAAATTTTGGTCACCAAAATGCTTTAAAGGCCGGACTAGATCATGCAAACGGAGATTGTGTGATCAGTCTTGATTGTGATTTACAGCATCCGCCTGAATTAATTCCGGAAATGCTTTCAAAATGGGAATCGGGATATGAAGTGGTGTATACCATACGAAAAGAAGATAAAAAGCTTCCGATTAGTAAACGATTTAGCTCAAGACTTTTTTATAACACAATCAACAGACTTTCTGATGTAGAAATAGAATCAGGATCGGCTGATTTTAGGTTACTTGACAATAAGGTAGTCAGAATCATGAAAAATTTTCATGAAAATGAACCCTTCCTCAGGGGCCTTATCAAATGGATTGGGTTCAAACAATTTTCTATTGAATATTTCCCGAAACAAAGAACTTTGGGGAAAAGTAAGTATAGCTTAAAAAGAATGATCAGTTTTGCACTTCAGGGTGTGACTTCATTTTCAGTCAGGCCATTATATGGTGCAATCTACCTTGGCTTTACATTTACAATGTTGTCAATTTTATATTTGCCATATGTGCTGCATGCATTTCATAACGGAAAAGAGGTTTCTGGCTGGGCTTCCATCATTATGACTATTGTATTTTTTGGTGGTTTACAGCTCACAATATTGGGAATAATTGGAATTTACGTTGGTAAAATGTTCATACAGGTGAAAGAACGCCCCAACTACATCATACGATCAACCAACCTTAAAATAGCAGATAATTGATATTACTCAGTTTTGATATCGAGGAATTCGATATGCCGCTTGAATATGGAAAAGACATATCATTTGAAGATCAAATATCCATTTCAATAGAGGGAACTAAGCATATTTTAAATATACTGGATAAACATCAAGTAAAAGCTACATTTTTCAGCACAGTAATCTTTGCCCAAAATGCTCCAGATGTGATTAAGCGAATAAACGAGGGCGGACATGAACTGGCATCACATGGATATTTTCATTCAGCATTCGAACCAGAACATCTTGCATCATCCAGAAAAGCTCTTCAGGAGATTTCTTCACAAGAAATAAGTGGTTTTAGAATGCCAAGAATGAAGTCTGTGGATGAAAACGAAGTCCGAAAAGCTGGTTATGATTATAATTCGTCTATCAATCCTACCTGGTTACCCGGGAGGTACAATAATTTGAACAAACCTAGAACCCTGTTTAAAGAAGCCAGCATCTGGCAAATCCCGGCATCTGTAAGTCCGGTATTGCGTTTCCCCCTGTTTTGGCTATCCTTTCACAATCTGCCCATAAAAATATATCAGTGGCTAGCTGAAAGAACCTATAAAAAGGATGGTTACCTAAATATCTATTTCCACCCCTGGGAATTTACAGCACTGAGCGATAAGGAAAGATTTGGTTTCCCGGGATATGTCAGCCGGAATTCGGGCAAGAGCATGATTGAACGGATGGATTCGTTCATTGGAGATCTAAAAAGAAAGAAATACAGGTTCTGTACTATTAAAGATTTCCTGGATAATCATAAAAGTACAAGCATATAATAAGACAAATAATCTTTTTTAACTTGAGTTCGATATAATGAAGAGTAAAAAATCTCATGATAATCGATCTCATGATGCTCTAGGTTTGTATTATTTGGTTTTTTAAAACAATACCTGTGTTTCATAGCTTAGTTCAGTCCTTTCCTACGGAGTATTTCCGGCAAGAAATCACGTTCTGAATCAAATTACCAATAGCCGGAAGATACTTCCTTCGGCAAGGTTTATTTCACCTGGAGCTGTTTTTCATCGGGACGGCCAGTCCGATAATAGAACCATAGGTCCTATAAAATAAAGCCGAGTGGCAACTCTATCTTTTTTGCAATAAGAATCTCATGATAAA
>JBIIRT010000044.1:0-21852 GCA_044341405.1 Daejeonella sp.
GTCAAATAATATTTAATAGTCCGAAGTAAATCAACATCAATAAACCACTTAAAAGGGTCATTCGTGACATCTTCTTAAAATTTGCCTCATCCGGATTTTTATAAACTTCCACGAACCAACTAATAAACAATATAAATACCGGTCCGGATATGATTAAAAACAGCCAAAAATTAGTCAATAAGTCCAATCTGTACCAATATGCAAAAATTAGAATTCCAGAAAGTAGAAATAAAAGGGCTGAAAAGTAAAATGAACCCCGGATTCCTAAAATGAGACTAAGCGTTTTATCACCTCTCTTTGAATCTTCTTCATGCTGATAAACCTGAGTTAAGGGATACGTTGCACCAATCAGACAGGAGCAGATCAGTCCGGCAATGGTAAAATTTAAATTCCAACCATACAATGTATTCATTCCCGAAACTGAAGCATACGTACTCCAATAGACAAAAGCTCCCTGGAAAACGAAAACAATAAAAAAACTAATAAAAGGATATTTCTTTAACCTAATTGAAGGATGGCTATACATCTTAGAAAACGTCCCGTAAATAAGGACCGCAAAAAATAATGCCCAGCCGACAAAAATTGTAAGAATCAAGGCAATTAAATCAAGAGTCAGGGAAAAGTAATACAAACTCTTATCAACTGGAGGAGGTTTTTCTATCAGGGCAATACTTCCTTCGTCTTTATCAAAAAAACTATTATAGCCATTGCTTGCAGGATAAACCAGCAAATGCCAAATTATAAAAGTTAAAATTGCGCTATTCCAATTGATTTCAGGAACTTGTGAAAGAGCAAAGAAAAATACGGGCAGCAGAAAAACTGAAAAGAAAAAACGTAAATGCAAGAAAGTAGAAAAACTTGGTAAAAAAGCTTTTAAATGAGCCATTTAATAAATAATTTTCATGTTTTAAGCTAAACTAAATCTAAGTTTTGAATTAATTAAATCGCATTCTCAAATTATGGCTTATATATTGATTAATAAAACCAAAAAGATAAATATTTAGTAATTTACTAAATTATGAGCAGTTGCATCAGCGCGATTGGTACCGCCAACCCAAAATACCGGATTCCACAGAATGATATTTTTCAATTCATGCTCAAGGCATTCAAATTAAATGATACCAGAGCTTCAAGGCTAAAGCAAATTTATGATCATTCGGGTATTGAATATCGGTATTCTGTCATCCCAGATTTCGGAGAAAATGAAAGTAGAAATCATAAATTTTTTGGCAAAAATGAAGATTTAGAACCTTTTCCGGGAACAAAGGAACGCTTAAATTTATACAAGGAGACTGCTTCAGATCTGGCATCAGAAGCGGTAAAAATTTGCTTAACGCAGCATGCTGAAATTCGCCTTTCTTCAATTACACACCTGATAACAGTTAGCTGCACAGGAATGCATGCTCCGGGAATAGATATTGAACTGGTCGAAAAATTGGGTTTAAATCGAAATATTGAAAGAACGTGTATTAATTTTATGGGTTGTTATGGTTCAATAAATGCCCTTAAAGTTTCCGACTATATTTGTCGTTCAGATCCAAAAGCAAAAGTTCTTATTGTTTCAGTAGAGCTCTGCACACTTCATTTTCAGAAGGAAAACACATTAGACAACTGGGTTGCCAATTCACTTTTCTCAGATGGTGCTGCCGCAGTTCTGGTAGAAAATAACTCATCCATTGATCCCTCAAAAAAAACATTACTACTCGATACTTTTTATTCCGAATTTCTAAGTGAAGCTAAAAACGAGATGGGATGGTACGTAGGGGATGCGGGATTTGAAATGAAGCTGAGTTCAAAGGTTTCAAAGCTGATTTTTAAAAACATTCAGTCTATTTCGAATAAATTACTAAACAAAGCAAACCTGCAGTTCCATGAAATCAGTCGTTTTGTAGTCCACCCTGGGGGTAGAAAAATACTTGAGGCTGCAGAAAATGCCCTTGGTTTCTCAACTGTAGAAAATCGCTTTGGGTATGATATCTTAAAGGATTATGGAAATATGTCTTCTGCAACGATATTATTTGTTCTAAAAAAACTGATGGACGATCCTGAAGGCGTTGCCAATGAAAATATTCTGGGTTTTGCTTTTGGCCCAGGTTTAACCGTTGAATCGATGATATTAAAAAGAAATGGAAATGCCTGATTTTAGTTGCCGTAGTGTGGAGGAAGAAATGATGGACGATTTCTCATTGGGTAGTGAAGTAATCGATCCGATCATGGATGAGCTTGAAGTTGTAAACAAAGTATTGGGCGGTTACCAAGTGTTTTTTAATGCATTCAATAGAATTGGAATTAAGGATGGGATGGTCATCAGTGACTGGGGTTGTGGTGGCGGAGATTCTTTGAGAATAATTGCTAAATGGGCTCGAAAACGCAATATTAAACTTCAATTAATTGGAGTAGATGCTACTGCTTCAGCCATTCAATATGCAAGAGATAAATCCAGAGATTTCCCTGAAATTTCTTTTATTCTAGCTGATGTTATGAGTGAAGAATTGATCAGTAATCAATTTAATATCGTGATTTCGAGTTTGTTTACTCATCACTTTTCTGATGAAAACTGGATTCGGCTTATTCAAAAAATGTCTGATTGTGCTGCTGATTATGTGGTCATCAATGATTTACACCGTCATTGGTTTGCCTACCATTCCATCGGAGTTTTAACCTCATTTTTTTCTAAATCTGAAATGGTTAAACATGATTCCAAACTTTCAGTGCTCCGAAGCTTTAAACGAACTGAGCTTGAAAAGCTATTGAAAAAAGGAGGATTTAAGAATTTCTCCATCAAATGGATGTGGGCTTTCCGATGGCAAATTTTATTCAAACCAAGGGAGAAAAGAATCTGATTAAAAATTGAGCATGATTGACGTACTTATAATCGGCGGTGGTCTGGCAGGATTAACAAATGCAATTCTTCTTCAAAAGAATGGGTATCAGGTTAGCGTATTCGAGAGAAAAAAATACCCCTTCCACAGAGTCTGTGGAGAATATATTTCGAATGAAGTACTCCCCTTCTTAGAATACCTAAACATCGGAATCTCAGAATCAGGATATTCCAGGATAAACCGCTTGGCTGTTACTTCTGTTTCAGGCAAAATGATCTATGCAGATTTAAAAATGGGAGGATTTGGCTTAAGTCGATTTAAGCTTGACCATTTAATGTACGAAGAAGCTACAAGACTTGGTGTACAATTTATTTTCGAACGTGTAGATAACATTACGTTTGAAGAAGATAAATTCAAGGTCAGTACTCCAGGAAATATAGTTTATGAATCGGCAATTGCTATCGCTGCACATGGTAAGAGATCTAATCTGGACCAAAAACTGAACCGCAGCTTTTTTTACCAAAGAAGTCCTTATCTGGGTGTAAAGTACCATATCAAAACTGAGTTCCCTGATAACCTGATTCGTCTTGATAATTTTCAGGGTGGCTATTGTGGCGTAAGTAAGATAGAAGAAGATCGATTTTGTTTGTGTTACCTCTCCGAAACATCAAATCTTAAAAGATATTCAGGGATTGCTGAAATGGAAGAAGAGGTTTTGTTTAAAAATCCGCACTTGAAAAGCCTATATAGAAACTCGGATTTTTTGTTCAAAACCCCTGAAGTAATCAATGAAATCTCATTTGAAAAGAAAACCCTCGTAGAAAATCATTTGCTATTTTGTGGTGATGCAGCAGGAATGATAACACCCCTATGTGGAAATGGGATGGCAATCGCTATACATTCGGCCAAAATACTTACTGAAAGTATCATGCGCTTTGCGAAAAAGGGTGCTGTATTAAACAGGACTGCTCTTGAAAATGATTATCGAATTAAATGGGAAAAAGAATTTCAAATGAGACTTAACAGTGGTCGTATGATTCAAAAGCTATTTGGAAATACTATAATTTCAGATCTTACTGTATCCACTTTAGCTAAATTTCCAAGCATTACACAAATGTTGGTTAAAAAAACACATGGCGAAAAGTTAAAATATTAACTTGCATTATGAAATTGTGGGTCCTTGTATTTATAAACGCTCTGGCTGTTGCTTTATCACTGGCGATCATTAACTTTTATTTTCAGAAAAACCTTTTTGATTTCTTTGTTACCTTTTTTGTATCGCTCTTAACCAGTTATTTGGTTTTCTATTACCTGATTGAAAGATTTGTTTACAGTAAAATCAAACTTATTTACAAGCTTATTCATAACCTGAAGCTAGGTAAAGACCTAAAAGATGCATTGGGCGAATATGTAAGTGCCGATCCGATTAATGATGTTGAACTTGAAGTTAAGGAATGGGCAAGAGATAAAAAATCAGAGATTGATCAGCTAAAAGATCAGGAAAAGTTCAGAAGAGAATTCCTCTCGAATATTTCCCATGAATTAAAAACTCCGCTTTTTGCAATTCAAGGTTATATTGAAGCTTTGCAGGAAGGTGATATTGATGATCAAGAAATGACCAAACAATTTCTGGAAAAAGCTTCCAGGAATGTAGACAGACTCGCATTTTTTATAAAAGATCTGGATGCCATTTCAAAACTTGAAAGTGGTGAAATCCCTGTTCATTATGATCGTTTCAATTTGGTCGATCTGATCAATGAGGTAATTGATTCACTGGAATTAAAAGCAAAAAAATATAACATTACTCTTAATTTCAAAGAAAAATACCATAGTCCGACTTGGGTAATTGCCGACCGCGAGAAAATCAGACAGGTTTTCGTGAACCTAATTGATAATTCTTTTAAGTATGGTAATAGCAATGGAAATACCTCCATTAAAACTTTTGAGCTGCATGATCAGATACTAGTGGAAATCACAGATGATGGAATTGGAATAGAAGAAAAATATCTCCCAAGGCTATTTGAGAGATTTTACCGGACAGATAAAAGCAGATCCCGTCAAATTGGAGGTTCTGGCTTAGGACTTGCAATTGTAAAACATATTATTGAAGCGCATGAGCAAACCATTACTGTAAGAAGTACCGAGAATATTGGCTCAACCTTTGGATTCACGCTCCAGCGGGAAAAATAAGTCGAATTTGCCAATTAACATTAACTTAACATACAGTTTGTAGCTTTGTTTAATCTTAAAACTAAAACTGATGTCACTGAACAGTATTTTCCAGTACTTTATTCCAAAAGACAAAAAATTTTTTCCACTTTTCGAAAAAGATAGTGCAAACCTGATTCTCTTAGGTGAGAAACTTGTAGAAGCGGTTAACACTGAAGATCTTTCTTTACGCAAGAAACTGTTTAAAGATATTGAAGATCTGGAACATACCGGTGATGAGATTACCCATCAGATTCATTTGGAGCTTAGTAAGAACTTTATTACTCCGTTCGACCGTGAAGATATTCACAGACTTGCAAGTGCTATAGACGATATTGCCGACTACATACATGGCTCAGCAAGTCGTATGGATCTGTATAATGTTACCATTATTACTCCTCCAATTAAAGAACTTGCCAACTTGATCTTACAGGCATGTCAGGATCTTCATAAAGCAATCCATGAATTAAGGGATTTGAAAAATATCCGTTTAATCGCAGACTGTTGCGTACGTATAAATAGCATTGAAAATCAGGCGGATTATATCTTTGATAAAGCAGTGGGTGAGCTTTTCGATAATGAAAAAGATGCAGTAAACCTGATCAAGTATAAGGAAGTACTCGCTGGCTTAGAGACTGCTACGGATATGTGTGAAGATGCAGCGAACGTACTTGAATCTATTCTGGTGAAAAACGCATAATTACCTCATTAAAGATATTACACCAGCTATATGGGTTTTACACTATTAATTGTAATCATTATTTTAGCATTGGTATTCGACTACATCAATGGTTTTCACGATGCTGCGAATTCAATTGCAACTGTTGTTTCAACAAAAGTTCTTACACCCTTTCAGGCTGTACTCTGGGCTGCATTTTTCAATTTTCTTGCTTACTGGATTTTTCATTTAAATGTGGCAGACACAGTTGCAAAAACCGCAGATACCATGAATATAAATCTTGTAGTCATTCTCGCAGGAGTTTTGGCCGCAATCTGCTGGAACTTATTGACCTGGTGGTTTGGAATTCCTTCCAGTTCATCACATACATTGATTGGTGGATTTGCCGGTGCAGCAGTGGCACATGGCGGTTTAAATGTTGTTAACCTAGCTGTTATTGGTAAAGTTGCATCCTTCATAGTACTTGCCCCGATTATTGGAATGATTATGGCCTATTTTATTACGGTCATTATTATCAATATTTGCCGACATTCTAATCCATCCAAAGCTGAATGGTGGTTCAAAAAACTACAGTTGTTATCTTCAGCATTATTCAGTCTTGGCCATGGTGGAAATGATGCACAGAAAGTAATGGGTATTATTGCAGCGGCAATCATTGTATATCTGAAAGATGCTAACTTAAGTGTTGATACCATGTCGGCATGGCTGCATGTTGACTATACTGTGCTTAATGGTAAGGTAAAAATCAATCATATTCCAGAATGGATTCCATTGGCATGTTATACAGCAATTGCTGCAGGAACTATGAGCGGTGGATGGAAAATTGTAAAAACCATGGGAACTAAGATTACTAAAGTTACTCCTTTAGAGGGTGTAGCGGCAGAAACTGCAGGGGCCATTACTTTATTTCTAACTGAACATTTCAAAATACCTGTATCAACAACCCACACAATTACCGGCGCAATTATAGGTGTCGGATTAAGTAAGCGTGTATCTGCGGTGCGTTGGGGAGTAACAATCAGCCTATTATGGGCATGGATACTCACTATCCCAGTGTCTGCTGTGCTTGCAGCAACCCTTTATTTTATTTTGAGTTTATTTCTCTGATCTACAAGAGAAGCTTATTTCAGAATAATATCTCGTAGTTCTATTTGAGATAAAACCCTAAGTCTGCCCGCCTCATATAAGCTATCATACTTATCCACTGTGGTTGTTGAGTCATCAAGTGGCATTTGATAGTTAACATAATCCTGAAAAATAACACCACCTGCTTCCTGAGATCGGAGTACTTCCCTGAAGCGATTACCTCCAGAACTATAGGCAAAATGGTCCATACTGTAATCTTCGGTATCGAACCAATAATAATACACATCACTATGATCACCGGCTTCCTTTGAACTTTCAAAAGAAATCTCAATTTTATAATATCGCTTATCCTTGATTTGGATTTCGCCTAAATATTTTTTTACTACAGACGGATCATTCAACTTCAAGGGTAAGTATAAAAAATAAACAACAGCATTAAGTGACTGTCTGTACTTATCTGAATCCAGCTGATCAAGATTCAATTCTTTACCATTCAAAATCCGCTTAAACCCACCATTGCTCAGTACATCATGAACATTTCCTGTAGAATCAGTGAAAAAACGTTCATATTTATACTGGCCACCATCTTGCATAATTTTAAACGTTGCCGTCCTGAATTTAAACTCCAGAGTCGCGTTTTTAAGTTTATCCATTTTATAAAATGCAATACTTTTATCCACAATTTCCTGAGGCTTGGACTCATTACAGGAAGAATAGATAAATGCCAAAAAAACCAGGATGATTAATCTTTTCATTTGTTAAATTTCTAGTAAAGTACAAAGTTAACATCAGATGCTAAACTTATCGTTTTCTGTATACTTTAATTCAATAATTCGATTAAACCTTGACTTCAGTCTGATGGTTGGCAATTTTACTTCCATATCCAGATTTCCAGGAAAGTACATTCTTTATTAGACGGATCACCTCTACATCATAGGCCTCAATCAAAATTTTAGAATCATAGCAATTAACAGCCTCCAACAATTCATAAAGCGCAAATGGTAGACTTATCGAATCACTCAGGTTTGTATCAACAACAGGTAAGATCCTAACGCTGCTAACACTAACTTGAGTATAGAGTATGCAAGTTCCAATCCAGGCAAATATGACGTGCCAAGCGCTTGACAGCATGCTTATTAAAAGCTTAGTAAGACATAAAAAAACGTTCGAATCTTCCGACGAGAAGAAGACTTTCCTGCAGAAAGTATTTGCCTATACATACAGCAATGGGAGATTAACTATAAAAACTAGCTATTCACCAAACATGGTGCACAGAATAAAAATCAGGCATAATTAATTTCAATTAGATCCGTTTATTTAGGTAAATTCAACTATGAAATTAAGACTTCTACTATTTTGTGCTTTTATATTTAGCGCGACATCTTTATTTGCTCAGCTTAAGTTACCACAGGTTTTGAAAGAGGCAGCCAATGCCGTTAAACCGGGAAGTCCAAGTCAGCTAGAAATTAGCGATGCAATAAAAGAAGCACTTGAAATTGGAGTTTCAGCTGGTACAGACCGCCTGTCTGCTGAAAATGGATTTCTAGGAAACGCTACAATAAAATTGCTTTTCCCACCTGAAGCAAGGAAAGTTGAAAAAGCACTTCGGGGAATAGGCATGAATAAAGCCTGTGATGATTTTATCCTTACCATCAACCGTGCTGCAGAACTTGCAGCAAAAGAGGCCAAGCCACTTTTTATCTCTGCAATAAAAGAAATGAGCGTTCAGGATGCTTCAAACATTTTGATGAGCGATCAGAAAAATGCTGCTACAAGTTATTTTCAGCGTGTTACAAGTACTGCATTAGCAGCCAAATTCAAACCGGTTATTCAAGGTTCAATGGATAAAACTCAGGCCACAAAATATTGGTCGGAACTTAGTACGGCCTACAATCAAATTCCACTTGCTGGTAAGGTAAATACTGACCTGGCTGATTATGCAACACAAAAAGCAATGGAAGGATTATTTCTGGAAATAGCACAGGAGGAATTAAAACTTCGTGAAAATTCGGGACTGCGGAATAGTCCACTTCTAAAAAAAGTGTTCGGCTATGCGGATAAGAGCAAAAATGGATTGAGCTTACGTTGATTCCGGCTTTCGCCGAAATGACAAATGCTTCCGCCGGAATGACACATGTTCTCAATCTTAGGGATTGTTTTTCATTGCGTACTTAACACACGAATAAGACTGAAATTTGTTGTCATTCCGGATTCCGGCTTTCACCGGAATGACACATGTTCTCAATTTTAGGGATTGTTTTTCATTGCGTACTTAACACACAAATAAGACTGAAATTTGTTGTCATTCCGGACTTGATCCGATTGTCATTCCGGACTTGATCCGGAATCACACCAACAATCTTACAGGCTCTTCAAGCAATGCTTTTAATGTTTGCAAAAATGCTGCACCTGTAGCGCCATCAACAACCCGATGGTCACAACTTAACGTAACTTTCATCACATTACCCGGAACAACTGCTCCATTTTTTACTACAGGAACCTGCTGGATTCCACCTACAGCCAGGATACATGCATCTGGCGGATTAATGATTGCAGTAAACTCATCTATGCCGAACATTCCAAGGTTAGAAATAGTAAAAGTTGAACCTTCCCAGTCTGATGGTTGTAATTTCTTAGATTTAGCACGCTGTGCAAAGTCCTTCACTTCTGCTGAAATATGTGAAAGCGATTTTCCATCTGCAAAGCGAACAACAGGTACCAATAAACCATCTTCTACTGCAACTGCAACACCAATATTTACATGCTCATTATAACGAATTCTATCTCCTAACCAGGAAGAATTGACATTTGGATGCTGTTTTAAAGCAACAGCAACCGCTTTGAGCACCAAATCATTGAATGAGATCTTTACAGATGTAAATTCATTGATCTTAGCACGAGCTTGCATTGCACTATCCATATCAATTGACATGGTTAAATAGAAATGAGGTGAGGTGAACAAACTTTCAGAAAGACGTTTGGCAATAACCTTCCGCATTTGAGATACAGGCTTCTCAGTATATTTCTCTTCGCCGATAAATTTAGGAATAACTGCAGAAACAGGTTCAGCAGCTGGAATTGCAGCAGGGGCTGCTGATAACGGACTTGCTTTAGGGCTCTCTGTTTTTATGGCTGGATTAAAGCTTTCTATATCCTTTTTAACAATTCTGCCACCCTCAGCGCTACCTATTACCTTTGAAATATCAATTCCCTTATCTTTTGCTATTTTTCGCGCCAAAGGTGAGGCTTTCAAACGGGAGGTTGAATCACTTTGAGTATGCTGCACCTCTACATCAACTTTTGATTCTGGTGTTGTTTTAGCTTTATCAGGTTGGGATTCATGCTTAGATTCAACAAGAACTGATTTAGAACTTGATTTTAGTAAAACAGATACATCTGTACCTTGTTTACCCACTATTGCAATGATATCATTTACCTTAGCTGCTTGTCCTTTTTCAACGCCAACATATAGTAATACTCCATCTGCGTAAGCAGTAACTTCCATTGTTGCTTTATCAGTTTCAACGTCTGCTAAAGCGTCATCACTCTTAACCTGATCACCAACTTTTTTATGCCATTCAGCTATCACACCTTCAGTCATAGTATCGCTTAATAAAGGCATCCGAATTATGGTAGCACCCATAGCTTCTGCATCTACATCACTACCATTGGATGAACCGGACTCTTTATCAGCAAGAATCGGTAAACTTTCTTTAACAGGTTCTGCTAAAGTTTTTTCTGCCGAATCAGAAACTTTCGCAGCTACTGGAGCCTCCTTCTGACTTCCAGCATCATTCAAAAGTGCCTGGTAATCTTCTCCTTCTGTTCCAAGAATAGCAATTACCGCATCAACTGCTGCCGATTCGCCTTCTTTCGCACCTATATATAATAATGTTCCATCCTGAAAAGATTCAAAGTCCATGGTAGCCTTATCTGTCTCAACTTCGGCAATCAATTCCCCTGAACTAACTTTATCACCAACTTTTTTATGCCATTTTGCGATAACTCCCTCCGTCATCGTATCGCTCATTTTAGGCATTTTCACTACTTCAGCCATTTTATTTTCAGATTAGAATATTAGAATTTAAATTTAGTCGCGGATGTATGGGTAATCAGATTGAATGTAAACATCTGTATATAATTCAGAAGCATCTGGCCAAGGAGATTCTTCAGAAAATTTGACTGATTCGTCAACAATTGCTTTTATTTTCTCATTAATTGAATCAAACCATGCTTCATCAGCATATTTCTTTTCTTCTATAGTTGCCCTTACTACCTCTATTGGGTCTTTGGCTTTGTAACCTTCAACCTCTTCTTTAGTACGATATTTAGCTGGATCAGACATAGAATGACCTTTATAACGATAGGTTCTTGCCTCTAAAAAAGTAGGTCCGTCACCACGACGTGCTCTCTGAACGGCTTCATCCAACGCATTATGCACAGCAACCGGATCCATCCCGTCAACTGGTGCACATGGCATATCAAAACCTAAACCTATTTTGTAGATATCAACCATATTTGTTGTTCTAGAAACTGAGGTACCCATGGCATAACCATTGTTCTCACAAACAAAAATTACGGGAAGTTTCCAAAGCATTGCCATATTGAAAGTTTCATTAAGCGCGCCCTGACGAACAGCACCATCCCCCATGTAACAAATGCAAACATTATCAGTTCCATTATATTGTTCTGCAAATGCAATTCCAGCACCCAGTGGAATCTGACCTCCAACTATACCATGGCCACCGAAAAACTTCTTTTCCTTGCTAAACATGTGCATAGAACCTCCCTTACCTTTGGAACATCCGGTAGCTTTACCGTACAATTCAGCCATCACCTCATTGGCACTCATACCTTTTGCAAGTGCATGAGCATGATCACGATAAGCTGTGATAAGAGAATCCTCGGGGCGGATAACTGACATTGTACCAGCCATGACTGCTTCCTGGCCAATATACAAGTGGCAGAAGCCTCTGATCTTTTGTTGCCCGTAAAGTTGGCCGGCCTTTTCTTCAAACTTGCGCATCAAGAGCATGGACTCATACCATTCAAGATAAGTGTCTTTCGTAATTTCTATTGAACTCATTCGTGATCGTTTCTTTTAAACAAATTTAATCCTCTACAAGGGAGGACAAATCTAACCATATCTTCCCAAAAAAAGAATACCATTTGCCTTGTTTTAATGTTTAAATGACAGGATACCCTGAAAAAATTACTGAATCGAATCTGAATACTTGTTTTTATTTTAAAAATTCATACTTTTGTAGCATTCTTAAAATTTAATCAATAGACAGCTAGTTACCTTTACGCTGTTTATTTATAAACGAAAGATCAAAAATGATTCGGAAAAAAGTATTTTTAGCGTTGCTGCTCATATTCTGTTGTGTGTCACTACAGGCACAAACAATTGATAAGGAGCAAAAACCAATAGAGAAAATTGAAGATCCAGACAATCTTGCTTCCGAGTACTTTTCACAAATAATGGGCGTAGCTCTCTCAGCTACCTCAAATCTTAAACTTTATCAGTTTGTATACGACTGGATTGGTACTCCCTATAGATTAGGCGGCGGAACCAAAAAAGGAATTGATTGTTCTGGCTTTGCATTTCAGTTGTACAACAAGGTCTTTAGTACTTTGATAGGCAACAATTCGAGAAACATATTTAGTATGGTTAACCCGATCAGCAAATCAGAGTTAAAGGAAGGTGATCTGGTATTTTTCAAGATTGGAAGTCGCTCGATTACACACATGGGTGTTTACATGGGTAATAATAAATTTGCACATGCTTCAACCAGTAAGGGCGTAATGATCAGCGATCTTGATGAGGCATACTGGAGAAAATATTATTATAAAGGCGGTCGTTTGCTTGCATCTCTGAGAGAATAAAAACCAAAAAATTGCATTCGTTTTTAACTATTTAACACCGTAAACTAAAGAGTACGGTTTTTTTGTTTTAGCTAGGTTCACCTGTCAATTTAATCAACTAACACAGTACTATTTCTAGCATTTGATCAATAAAATTTATCGGGTAATTAGCATCTATTCTAAAGATAGCTGGCCGAAAACAGTTTTTGTTACGTATCTTCCGTAAATTTCACTACTATGTATACAAGCTATTTTTTAATATTTATTGCGATCGTGATCCTATTTAGCTCGTTTGTAACAGTTAAACAGGGAACAATTGGTGTTATAACCATATTTGGAAAGTATAGAAGATTGCTTAAACCCGGACTAAACTTTAAAATTCCGCTGATTGAGGTGATTCATTCCAGGGTTTCCATTCAAAACCGTTCGGTTGAATTGGAATTTCAGGCAGTTACTATAGATCAGGCTAATGTGTATTTTAAAGCGATGGTGCTTTATTCAGTAAACAATCCGGATGAGGAGACTATAAAAAATGTAGCTTTTAAATTCATTAATGAGCAGAATTTGATGCAAGCTCTTATCCGTACTATTGAAGGAACGATACGCTCATTTGTTGCAAGTAAAAAGCAATCTGAAGTTCTAAGCCTTCGCAAGGATATTGTAGATCATGTGAAAGAAGAAATAGATGTAGTATTAGAAAGCTGGGGTTATCATTTACAGGATCTTCAGCTGAATGATATCACTTTTGACGAGGTGATCCTAACCTCAATGAGCCGCGTGGTTGCATCTAATAATCTGAAAGCCGCAGCTGAAAATGAAGGACAGGCATTACTAATTACCAAAACCAAAGCTGCTGAAGCAGATGGTAATGCAATTAAAATTGCAGCAAATGCTGAGCGTGAAGCGGCGCAATTACGCGGACAGGGTATAGCACTTTTCAGAGAAGAAGTAGCCAAGGGTATGACCCACGCGGCTAAGGAAATGCAGACCGCAGACCTTGATACTTCTGTAATTTTGTTCACCATGTGGACAGAAGCTATCAAACATTTTGCAGAGAACGGTAAGGGAAATGTTATCTTCCTCGACGGCTCAGCAGAAGGTATGAAGCGTACCATGGAACAGATGATGAGTATCAATATTATGGAAACTGAGAATAAGAAGAAACCTTAAGTGTTTTGATATTTCAGTTCAGATTCAATTTAGCATTCTATATTCAAAATAAACCCCGGCAGAACCGGGGTTTATTTATTTGATCTTAATGTAATCTGCCATTATCTGCAGACCTTCATCGCGAATAAAATCAACATCATCTTTAGGTTTAGCTTCACCCTTTTTCAATGGTGGCAGGCCTTTGGCAGCGCGCCTCTGGTTCTCTCTTAACAAAACTTTTGCTTCCTGATCATCGCGTTCCTTCTTCAACTGTACCTCGTTCAAGGTTATTGTAGTTTCTGCTTCACGCTTTGCAAATTCAGCAATATCCTGCTGCAGATTTTGATAGCCCAGTGAGGTTTTCATACGTTCCTGATGCATACTAAGCAATTTCCTTTTTACATTGTCCAGATTAGCAATTAATGAATACTTACTTGGCGCAATGGTATCCCATGGTAATGCCCGAGGCTCAGAACTCTCACCATATTTGTCTTTCGGGAAAACTGTTGGAAATTCTATATCCGGAACCACACCTTTATGCTGTGTCGTACTACCATTAACCCTGTAAAACTTGGCCATAGTTAGGTTTATCTGTCCAAATTGTGGTGCATTTGCACTCACTGTAGCCCCAGATTTGTTACCCGCGCTTTGAGCAGCTTTAATCATTAATTTATCAGATGCGCCAATTACCCTTCCCATATCTATTCCCTGTTGCACAGTTCCTTTACCGTATGATTGATTTCCAATAATAATTCCACGTCCATAATCCTGAATTGCACCCGCAAAAATCTCAGAAGCTGACGCACTGAAACGATCTTGTAATACTCCTAAAGGCCCGGTCCACGCAACAGACTGGTCATCATCCTCTTCAATATCAACACTATTTCTTCTGTCCCGTACTTGTACAACAGGACCAGATTTTATGAATAAACCACTCAGACTAATCGCCTCAGGTAAAGAACCTCCTCCATTACTTCTCAGATCAATCACTACAGCATCTACATTTTCCCGCTTTAAGGTATCAAGTAAAAGTTTCACATCTCTGGTGGTACTCTTGTAATTAGGGTCCCTGGCCTGCATTGCCTTAAAATCTGCATAAAATGCAGGGATCTGGATAATTCCAATTTTATATGATTTACCATCCTGTGTCACGGTTTTTATTATTCTTTTTGCCGACTGATCTTCAAGCACCACTTTGTCACGTACTAGCTCAACTATTTTTGGAGTGGCAGATAATTCCTGACCCGCAGGGATTACTTTTAATCGAACAATGGTGCCCTTAGGGCCTTTTATTTTGGTAACAGTAACATCAAGTCGCCAACCTATTACATCTACAAATTCTCCGTCCTTTCCTTGGGCAACTGCAACAATTCGATCGCTAACTTCAAGTGTTTTTGCTTTGAAAGCTGGACCTCCAGGGATAATTTCTGCAATTTTAACAACCTCATTTTCAAGCTGCAATCTTGCCCCTATACCCTCAAAGGTGCGGGCAAGGTCTTCATTGAATTCTTGTGCCCTGTTTGGTACAAAATAATTGGTATGCGGATCTACCGTTCCTGTGAAGGAATTCATAAAAATCTGAAAAACATCCTGGTTATTAAATTTGGTAGATTGGGAAACCAGATTCTCATATCGCTTTTTCAGAGTCTCCTTAATTTTTGATTCCTCGGTACCCGTAACCTTCAGGTTAAGCATCTCATATTTCACCCGTTTAGTCCAAAGGTTATTTGATTCACCTTCAGATTTAAGCCAGGGAAGTTTCTCGCGGTCGTAGGTATAGCTCTCATTACTTGTGAAATCAAACTTCTTATAAATCTCCTTTAATGCAAAAGCAACTCTATCATTATATCTTTTCTGATAAACATTAAAGATGTAAAAAGGAACACTCAGATCTCCGGATCGGATATCATCATCCATTGTTAATCGATATTTTTCAAAATCATCAATATCAGTTTGAAGGAAGTAACTTTTACCATTATCCAATGCCTTTAAATACTCATCAAACACAATTGATGAAAAAGTATCATCTACCACTACTTTTTGATAATGAAAATTTTCCAGTAACTCTACCAGCGACTTTGCAATAACAGATTGTTGAAGCTCTGGTTTCAGATCACTTTCTGAAACAACTATATTAACCCTTGGGTCGGCCTGACAAGCTAATGCAGATACAATAAATAAGGCCAGACATAATCTCTTTAACATCTCTCTAACTGATTTTAACTTCATTTCAAAATATACAGTAACTAATTGGATACCAAAAATTTAACATAACCACGGAAAGGACCTAAAAAAGTAATCCAAATAGCATGTTTATGTATTTTAAAAAGGATTTAAATATACTTAAAAAAGGAATTAGGGAATAACAACATGGCTTCAATTATTGAATTGTTCTCAAAAATGTCTCCCTCATGACCTTAAACTCAGAAAAAGCAGAACTTGCAGCACTGGAGTTACCTAATTTATTATGAACATCCGAAAGGCAACTCTTGAGTTCGATTAACTGTTTACTGTATTTATTTTCTAAAGCTATTTGTTCTGCTTCTTGATAATCTGACAGGGCAAGTTCATAATCACCTATTGACATTTTGACATTCGCAAGGTTTATTAATGATTCTACAATTTCTAAAGGGCTATTAATTTTGCGAGCCAGCATGTTCGATTGGATGTAAAACCATTTAGCCTGTGTAAATTTTTTCTGCTGGTGATAGGTATCTGCCAGCTGATCATAGCAGCGGATCGTACCCTTTTTATCCTTCAAGCCATAATAATATAATGGCAAAGCCTTTCTCAGAACCAGAGCTTCCGCATCTATAAAACTTCTCTGACTAGTAAGAATTTCTGCCTGATCCATAAATGCTTCTGCTAATAATCTATTGTTTTTTGTGTTCTGATCGATGACAATAATGGCCTGATTAAATTTTAAAGCCTCACTAAGATTACCTCTATATCTGTTTATCCTCTGTAGCGTTAAATAATTACTTCTGACCGAACCCATACGGTTGATTTCCAAATTCAATACTATCGCTTTGTTTAACAGGCGAATAGCATCATCCATTTCTCCGTTCAAGGCATGTCTTACTGCATAAGAATTTAGTACTCCTGCTTCTGCGTTGCGATCTCCCAGATTTCTGGAAAGAAAAATTAGCTGGTCAAACGCACTTAAAGAGTCTGGTGAAGGATACCCATCAAAAAATCCTGCAGAAACAGGGAAAACTGGCGCGAAGGAATCGATTGCTTTCAACTGATCAAAGAAATGCAGGGCCTTGAGGAAATTCTTGAAAACATTAATATCGCCACCAATCAATGATTTTTTTTTAAATTCAGCCTTCAGGAAATCAGCTTCCAAATTTGAATCAATTACACTCCAATATGCCGGTTTTTGAATTGTGGGTTTATTAAAAGTATGACCGTAGGAACAAACTTCCGCGAAAAAAATTAATAGAAAAACAGGAATGTTTAATGAATTTAAATTCATTCTAAAATAAGATGACTTGAGAATTAACGCTAAAATAATTAGAAAATTACAGGCTTATTGTAAATCATAAGTAAATTGTAATGAAAAAAATAACTAATGTTTTCTAGTCTGCCCAAATTACTGTCCGCACAAAAAAGCACTTTAACCTTTACACAATAGACGATTTATATTCCGTTTTTTATAGAATGACAAATTAAATGACAAAGAACTGATTATATAAAGCACAGTTTAACGATTTTTACATCAAGGTTCAACAAAAATCAATGGCAACAATACCACCTCTGGCAGAAAGAATGCGTCCGAAGACACTCGATGACTATGTCGGACAGAAACATCTGGTTGGTAAGGGGGCGATCTTGCGACTCGCTATTGAAACTGAAATGCTTCCTTCACTGATTCTCTGGGGGCCGCCAGGAGTTGGTAAAACCACTCTGGCTTTAATTATTTCAAATCAGCTAAATAGGCCATTTTTTAGTCTGAGTGCAATAAATTCAGGTGTCAAAGACATCAGGGAGGTCATTGAAAAGGCATCCATATTAAAGGAGGAAAATGAAAATCTACCTGTCCTTTTCATTGACGAGATTCACCGTTTCTCAAAATCCCAACAAGATTCTTTACTTGGAGCAGTTGAGCGTGGCTTAGTTACATTAATTGGTGCGACAACTGAAAATCCTTCATTTGAGGTTATTTCAGCTCTTTTATCCAGAAGCCAGGTTTACATTTTGCAAAACCTTTCGGAAGAAGATCTGCTTGAATTACTGAACAAAGCAATTAAAGAAGACAGCTACCTGAGAGATAGGAAGATCAATATTAAAGAGCATGAAGCCCTATTACGTCTATCCGGTGGAGATGCAAGGAAGCTTCTGAATGTATTGGAACTTGTGGTTAATGCTGCTGGTAAACAGGATATAAGCATCACCAATGAATTGGTAATGAAACATGTACAGCAAAATATGGCTATATATGATAAGGCCGGTGAACAGCATTATGACATTATCTCCGCTTTCATAAAATCTATACGCGGAAGCGATCCGAACGCAGCAGTCTATTGGCTTGCCCGAATGATTGCAGGGGGTGAAGATCCGTCATTTATAGCCCGACGCTTACTGATCCTTGCATCTGAAGATATCGGAAATGCGAATCCAAATGCGCTGCTTCTGGCCAATACTTGTTGTCAGGCTGTTAATGTAATCGGCTGGCCCGAGTCAAGGATTATTCTCTCGCAAACTGTTACTTATCTCGCATCATCCCCAAAAAGTAATGCAAGCTACGAGGCAATTAGTAAAGCACAGGAACTTGTAGCGAGCACAGGCGATCAGTCGGTACCACTGCACCTGCGAAATGCCCCTACCAAATTCATGAAAAATATAGGCTATGGCAAGGAATATGAATATTCTCATGCCTATAAAGATAATTTTACCGCACAGGAATACCTACCCGATAATTTGAGTGGAACCCTGCTGTATAACCCCGGAAATAATGCTGCAGAAGAAAAGCTTCGGGAGCGACTTAAAACCCTGTGGAAGGGAAAGTATAAATATTAAGTTTGTTTTAATTTATTTAATTTCAAATATGACTTCAATCTTTTTACTTCATCAGTCTAAAGCATTCTGGCGATCAAAAAATACAGGAAAAAGTGTTGCCATGAGAGTTGTAATGGGAATACTTATTCTATATCTACTGCTGAATGTACTTGTTGTTGCTTTTTTTCTTGACCGGATTCTGAGTAAGACAAACCCAGAGCAAGATATCCTTTACTCATTCAATAGCTATATTCTATACTATTTTTTAATGGATCTCCTCTTTCGATTTCAAATGCAGGAATTACCAACATTGAGTGTAAGGCCCTATCTGCATCTCAGAATTAAAAAAAATAAGCTCATAAATTATCTTTCCATAACATCTCTGTGGACAACATTTAACCTGACCCCGGTTTTATTATCATTACCACTACTCATAAAAATAGTTATACCACAACATGGTCATGCCCAATTCTGGAGTTTGCTTGTTTCAATCATCGGACTCACGCTATCCAATCATTTTTTTAGTCTATGGATTAAAAGAAAAGTGAACCTGAATGCCATCTGGATGCTGATCTTCTTCGGTACTTTAATACTATTAGCCTCACTTGATTTTTACTTTAAACTCTTTTCAATCTCAACAGTCTCTGCGGAATTATTCAAGATTGTACTAGCTGAACCTCTTTACTGCCTATTATTCATGTTTTTAGCTCTGGTAGTCTATATAATCAATTACCGTTACCTTAAATCAAACCTCTATTTAGATGAACTTCATACAGCAGATAATTCGCATAAATCAAGTACTGAAATCCCTTACCTGAGCAGGTTTGGTAAAGCCGGAGATCTGGTAGCCAATGAGCTAAAGCTGATACTCAGAAATAAACGTCCGCGCTCTGTTATAACAATGAGTCTGATGTTTATGTTTTACGGACTAATTTTCTATACTAATCCAACCTTCTCGGGATATTCACGTATCATATTCTGCGGGATGTTCATGACGGGTATTTTCATAATCAATTATGGGCAGTTTATGTTTAGCTGGCAAAGTGCCCATTTCGACGGAATTTTAGTGAGTAAAGTCAGTGCAATGGATTTTTTCAAGTCGAAATTTTTGTTGTTCACTTTCTTCTCCTCCATCTGTTTTTTATTGACTGTACCTTATGTATACTTTGGATGGAAGGTTTTGATTGTGCATTTTATCATGTTCATATGGAATTTGGGAGTAAATACATTACTGGTACTCTATTTTGCAAACCAAAACTATCGCAGAATTGACCTGAGCAAGAGTTCTACATTTAACTGGGAAGGTGTTGGAGCATCTCAATGGATACTGAGTATTCCGCTTCTGCTTGCTCCGTTCGTAATTTATTTTCCGCTTGATCTATTAGGTTACCCGGAAGCTGGACTGGCACTGATTGCAGTAATCGGGATGATATTTATCATCAGCAGGGAGTTTTGGCTCAATAAACTGGTAAAAAGGTTTCAGGAAAAAAGATATTTAATTGCAGAAGGTTTTAGAAATAAATAATATGATTGGGATAAGTAATTTAAAAAAGCAATATAACGGGGTAACGGTTGTCAATATTCCTGAATTAACGATTAAAAAAGGAGAAACAATCGGACTTGTTGGAAATAATGGGGCAGGTAAAACCACCCTTTTCCGGATGATGCTTGATTTAATCAGGCCTGATTCAGGAGAAGTACTTTCGGATGAGAAAAATGTTGCAGAAAATGAATCATGGAAAGACTATACCGCCTCTTATCTTGACGAAGGATTTCTAATTGACTTTTTGACACCTGAAGAATATTTTCACTTTATTGGAGGCCTACACAATAAAAGCAAAGTTCAGGTTGATTCTGAACTTCCTGCATTTGCAGATTTTTTTAATGGTGAGATCTTAAAGAAAGGAAAATATATACGTGACCTTTCTAAAGGTAACCAGACTAAAGTTGGAGTTGCTGCCTGTATGATTCAGAACCCCCAGATTCTAATGCTTGATGAGCCCTTCGCCAATATTGATCCCAGTACTCAAATCCGTTTGAAGAATATGGTTAAAGATATCAGCAAAGAAAAGCACATGACAACAATAATTTCCAGCCATGACCTTAATCATGTAACGGATGTCTGTGAACGGATATTATTAATGGAAAAAGGGAAGATTATCAAAGATATTGCGACCAATTCAAACACACTTCAGGAACTGGAGCAGTATTTTTCAGTATTATCTTAACCTGTTTAAAACGGCATTAACATGAATTTAGATTTAACAGGAAAAAGAGCCTTAGTTTGTGGTAGCACCCAGGGAATCGGCAGATCCAGTGCCATTGAACTTGCCTTGCTTGGGGCTCATATTACACTTTTGGCCAGGAATGAAGATAAACTTAAGGAAGTGCTTCAGGATTTGCCTACAAATTTGATTCAAAAGCACCATTACCTGGTTGCCGATTTCCAGGATCAGAATCAACTGAAACTTATCATCAATGAGTATTTAATCAATAATCAAATCGATATCTTAGTCAATAATACCGGAGGCCCTACAGGTGGACAGGCTATTGATGCAGGAACGGATGAGTTTATTAATGCATTTAACATGCATCTGGTCTGTAACCAAATAATAGTACAGGCAGTTTCGCCTGGTATGAAAAAAAATAAATTCGGGCGTATTATCAATATTATATCCACCTCGGTAAAAACACCTTTAAAAGGTCTGGGAGTATCAAATACTATCCGGGGAGCTGTAGCAAGCTGGGCTAAAACACTGGCTCTTGAGCTCGGACCCTTTGGCATTACGGTGAATAACGTATTACCAGGTTTTACGATGACGGGCAGACTGCAATCGATAATTTCATCAATTGCAGAACGCGAGAATAAAACAAAGGAAGAGGTACAAATTGACATGATCCATACCATACCTGCAGGTAGAATAGCCGATTCTAATGAGGTGGCAGCAGCAATTGCGTTTCTGGCAAGTCCGGCTGCCTCCTATATTAATGGTATCAATTTACCTGTTGATGGGGGTAAAACTCCTTCATTATAAACAATAA
>JBIIRT010000045.1:0-21849 GCA_044341405.1 Daejeonella sp.
TCTTTGATCCATTTGGTTTGTCAATGAGGTACCCGATAGAAATCGGGTTGTCTATTTGTCGATGGGAGGGTACACAATGTGTAGTGTATGTCATCCAGATGATTTTTTTATTTGCTTAGATTGTTCGTCGACTAAGGAACTCATGCCCATAATGCTTTGAACCTTATTGCATTGCTGTTGTAGGAAATATTCATTAGATTTGTTATTATGATTGCAGCAGAATTATCATTTACACAGTTACTGGATGCAGTAAGAAAGTTAAGTCCATCAGAAAAGCTGGAGCTAAACGAGGTAATTTGGAAGGAAGATATGTCTATTCCTATTGAGCATCAAAGGCTCGTTTATAAAAGGATTAAATCAGCACAGTCTAATTCACAGGTTCTTCATGATTGGGATGTAGTTTCCAAAAAATTTAATTCCTGAATGCCAGAATACAAGATCCGGATCCATTCTGAAGCTATTGATGATTTACAAAAAGCTACTAAATGGTACGAAGATCAAGTGGATGGATTAGGCTCAAGGTTTGAGAAGCAGGTTGTAAAACAGATCAACAAACTAAAAACAACTGCCGGAATCTATACCATTCGCTATTATAAGGTTCGATGTGTAGTAATTGAAAAATTTCCATTTATGATACATTTTACAATTGATGACAATCATCAATACGTCGATATTCTTGCACTGTTTCATACCAGCCGGAATCCTATGATTTGGGAAGGGCGGGAAAATAAGGAGTAAAATTATTCTGAAGTGATTATTGGGGCCTCAACAATAGCATCAAATTTCATATAGCAGCAATTCCATGCTTTCTCCCTTTTTCTAATTTGATTGATATATTTGCAGCGATCAATTACAGATATTATGCTACCTAAACTACGGCCTGATTTGAAAATTGGAATAATCGGACTGGGATATGTTGGTTTGCCTTTAGCACTTGCTTTTTCTGAAAAATATAGGGTGATAGGCTATGATTTAGATGAAAAGCGTGTAGAATCGCTTAAAAAGGGGAAAGATCTAACACTACAAGTATCAGAAGGAGATTTAAATCAATCGAAACTTGTTCTAACAAGTGATTACAATGATCTGACAGATTGTGCCATTTATATTATTACTGTCCCCACTCCAGTTGATGAACAAAAGAAGCCTGATATCAGTTCATTGCTGAAGGCCTCAGAAACTGTTGGTCATATGCTTAATGAAGGGGATGTAGTGATTTATGAATCGACAGTTTATCCAGGATGCACAGAAGAAGATTGTGTCCCGGTGCTTGAAAGGTTAAGCGGACTAGAATATAATGTAGATTTCTTTTGTGCCTATTCCCCCGAAAGGGTTAGTCCGGGGGATCCTGTACATACTCTTAGAAATATTGTTAAGGTAACTTCCGGTTCAAATCCCCAAACAGCAGACCTTGTCGATGAACTTTATGCTTCAATAATTGAAGCGGGTACTCACAAGGCTTCAAGTATCAAAATTGCTGAAGCTTCCAAAGCTATTGAGAATGCTCAAAGGGATATTAATATTTCATTTGTCAATGAACTGGCCCTGATTTTCGATAAGATGGAAATCGATACCAAGGAGGTACTGGACGCCGCTGCAACCAAATGGAATTTTCTGAACTTCAAGCCTGGGTTGGTTGGTGGACATTGTATTGGTGTTGACCCTTATTATTTATCGTTCAAAGCCGAGTCTTTGGGCTACCATCCAAGAGTAATACTTTCAGGAAGGTATGTGAATGATCAAATGGCATCCTTTGTGGTAAACAAATCTGTAAAGTTAATGGCAAAAAAGAATGTTCAGGCAATGGGTTCAAAAGCCCTAGTTATGGGAGTTACATTCAAAGAAAATTGTCCTGATATCAGAAACAGTAAGGTTATAGACATTGTGAGTGAGTTAAATCAATTTGGGATGGATGTGGACGTGTATGACCCACTCGCTGAGAAGGAACAGGTAATCAGTCATTATAACATCAGTCTGATCAAGGATATTTATAAGCATAAATATCAGCTCATAATTCTTGCTGTTGCACATAATGAATTTCTTTCAATTGATTTTAGCAAACTGAAAAATCCGGATACGATACTCTTTGATACGAGGGCAGTGTTGAATAGGGAATGGGTGGATGGGAGGCTGTGATGTAATTTGTCAATAAGCGACCCGATAGCTATCGGGTTGTCTATTTGTCGATGGGGGAAGGAATTAGCAAATTAGAGAATCAGTAGTGTCCGGGAAAAAGTTTTTATTAAGGTTTAGCTGGGCAGTAGAATTGAAACTCTTGCCATAATTAGGAAAGATCGTATTTTCTTGATGATTGAGTTATTTTAATCTTGGGTATAGAATTATCGCTCAATAGGGCCCGCCTTTAGGCGGGTTGTAATCGGCGTAATTTCATTTGGGCTTCAGCCCTACATATTGCAGGTTAGAAAAAAACATAAATCGGTGCTTCAGCTCCGACAACATTTAATCGGGCTGAAGCCCGATGCGGGTGTTCCGGTATAACTGGATTATTTTGGGCTAAAGCCTGGAATATCCCTTTTGTATACCCCGCTTAAAAGCGGGGCCTATTGAGCGCGCTAACAGCGGACTTGCTTTTTGAAATCAGGAAATAAAATCGTTCACGATAATTTTTAAAGGATTTTTTTAAAACATTTTATTTTTACCGGACAACAGTGATTAGAGAATGAGCAAATTAGCAAATGGGAGTAAAGACTGTCGAAATCACATAGACGAGCGGAAAGTGATTTAGTCAATCACTTACAGACATAGTGACATGATTGCCATACCTTTCGAATTCGAATATTTAGGAATGCTTGTATAAATAGCTTTGGTTTATGTTCAGGGAAAGTTCGTAGCCCTATTTTTGATTGGGGACTTACAATAGCAACCTAGCCGGATCCTGACGGTTATCCCAAAATACAAGAAGTTCTACAGCACCTGCTTTTGTCCTGTAAAACAGGCTGACCTGCTTTACCACAACACATTTGTGCGTATCGCTTTCACTGGAATAAGGATAAAGAAGTGGATTATCGCAGATATGGCTGATTACTTCCTCTGTGCGGGCAATGGAAACCCCTAACTCTCTCTTTGACCAATGCTCATTCAGGTATTCTATGACATAATAATAGGTGAGCTGTGCTGTCGGTGACCAGATAACAGAATACGACATTATTTGTTTAAGAAACGGGTCTTCACCTCGGCCATGATCTGTGAATGGGGAACACCTTCGCCGCGGTCTAGTTCAGCTTTGGCTTTGTTTACAGCTTGTTTTACCTCTGTAGGAAGCTCATTCCAGAAATCAAAATCTGATAAGCCAACTAAAGATTTTATTTCGTTAAGCAGGCTATCATCATTGCTTTGAATGATCTTTTCTACTATCTTATATTTTAGTGTAATATCCATTACTCAATCTTTGTATAAAGATAACAATTTAATTATCTCATTAAAAAAATCAAATTCGCAGTGGGTGTTTTTACCATACCACTGTAAGCTTCCCCGATATTGTAGTCTTCCTGGATACTGAAACCTTTTATTCATTCAATTCTGATAGTTTATGTTGACTTTTTAAGAAAGAAAAGGTTCAAAGATTGGTTGTATTTAGGAGATAGACTGTCAGATTAAATTGATTGACCCCGTGCAATTAGGATAGATTGTTGAACCTATGAGAAAATTGGGAATATTTATTTAGTTTAAGGGGTTGATGTCTTAAAAGTCATCTTTATTGGAAATAGCTTTTCCGAAATAATATTTAAATTTGGGCACGTAATAATAGGAGATTTAATTCTATTTTCGACTTGGGATTTTATAATTCCTCAGCGCTAGCTTTACACTGCAAACTTAGTTTTAAAACTAGTATAGATTATTGATAAAAATTAAAATATTGGAAAAAGAGTCAAAGGTGTATGTTGCTGGTCATCGTGGCATGGTGGGTTCAGCTATTGTGAGAAAGCTAAAAATGGAAGGATTTTCAAATTTAGTGCTAAAAACCTCATCGGAATTGGATCTTAGAAACCAGTTACAGGTTTCATCGTTTTTTAAACAGGAGAAGCCTAATTATGTATTTTTAGCAGCAGCCAAGGTTGGAGGTATCATCGCCAATAATACTTACCGTGCTGATTTTTTGTATGAGAACCTTGCCATTCAGAATAATGTTATTCATGACTCTTATTTAAATGGAGTAAAAAAATTGATGTTTCTTGGATCCAGTTGTATTTATCCAAAGTTGGCTCCTCAGCCAATGAAAGAAGAATATCTTTTGACTGGTTTATTGGAACCCACCAATGAACCATATGCCATTGCAAAAATTGCCGGTATTAAAATGTGTGAAGCTTACAGAGATCAATATGGCTGTAATTTTATATCAGTCATGCCAACAAACCTTTATGGCTACAATGATAATTATCACCCTGAGAATTCACATGTTTTGCCTGCCTTAATTAGGAGACTGCACGAGGCTAAAATAAATAACGCTGCAGAGGTAACTATTTGGGGTTCGGGCACACCGAGGAGGGAGTTTTTATTTGCAGATGATCTTGCTGAAGCCTGTTTCTTTTTGATGAAGAACTATAATGAAAAAGAGTTGATAAATATTGGCACTGGACAGGATTTGACAATAAGTGAGCTCGCTTTTATAGTTAAAGAAGTTGTTGGGTTTACAGGTGATCTGGTATTTGATTTAAATAAGCCGGATGGTACACCAAGAAAATTATTGGATGTTTCAAAATTGCATGGTTTGGGATGGAAACATAAGATATGTCTGGAGGAAGGATTGAAATTGGCTTATGCAGATTATTTAAAGAACAGCTCCATTTCAGCTTCTGATTTCAAATGAACTTCTCAAAAAGTATCAAGTATTGATTTGGAGGTATCAATAGAAAGTTCTGATAAAAATAGGAGCCAATTTGACGAATAACGATTTATTTAGGTCAAAAATACACCAATCTCAATAGCGATTTGGGTTTCATTTATTCAAATTTAATTCTCTCCACGTGATATTAGCTTTCTTTTCCATTAGATACCTGGTATCCAAATGGATAACCGAATTATCGACAAATTGACAAATTCTCAAATTGACAAATTGTTTAATTTTTTCTTGTTAGTTTACAAATAAGTATTATTTTTGGCTTAGACAATGAGTATTATTTATACTCAATTTTATGCTCGAAAGTCTTATAACATCTAAAACAAGAATTAAGCTTTTGCTTAAGTTCTTCTTAAACATCAATAATCAAGGATATTTAAGAAGCCTTGAATCCGAGTTTAATGAGAGTACAAATGGTATCAGGCAAGAGCTTAACCGTTTCGAGCAGGCTGGTTTACTACTTGCTGAATCAGACGGGAATAAGAAGTTGTATCGTGCAAATACACTCCATCCATTGTTCAAGGATTTGAACAGCATTATCAGAAAGTTTATTGGAGTTGAAGAAGTGATCGAGCAAGTCATTGACCGTTTGGGAAATGTACAACGTGTATATCTCGAAGGAGTAATTGCCCGTGGTCTTGATTCAGATATCATTGACTTGATGATTATCGGGGATGATATTGACCGGAATTATCTGAGTAGCCTTGTTGAAAAAGCGGAGCCTCTGATTGGGAGAAAAATTCGTTATCTGGTCTTTGAAGAAGCGGATGCGGAAGTCTATGTTCAAAAGCACAATAAAGAGATGGTTTTAATATTTGATGATAAGGCATGAACTGGTACGTAATATATACCAAATCTCGTTGTGAAAAAGCTGTTGCAGACAAACTGGCTCTTTTAGGTATAGAGGTTTATTGTCCGCTTTTAAAAAGAAAGAAACTCTGGAGCGATCGGTGGAAATGGGTAGAGGAGCCTCTGTTCAGATCCTATTGTTTTGTTCAACTGGAGGATAATGATAGAGATAGCATTTTTTCGGTACCCGGAGTTGTTCGCTACGTATATCATTGCGGGAAACCAGCAACAATACGTGAGAAGGAAATGGATCTGTTGAAAAGTTGGCTGATGCAATATGATCACGACACGATACATTCAGAGGCCCTGAATGCAAGTGACAAGGTCAGAATCCGCTCAGGAGCATTAATGAATAAAGAAGCAGAGGTATTGGAGAGTAAAGGTAATTATGCACTTTTGCTATTAGAGGATCTTGGTTTGCAGGTTAAGGTTGATCTGAGAAAGAATATTATAGATAAATTGCAGGTTTCCTAAGGGGGGGCCTGATTGGTTTTTTATAAGGATGTCATGTTGTAAAATGTGACTGAAGGGGCGAAGCCGTGCGAAGTGCGCAGGATGCGCAAAGGGCGCAGTTGTCTGTTATCACCCGATAGCAATCCGGTTATCTGGCTAGGCGGAGATGATTAGTAATATAATAGTAGTTAATAAGAAATTTTTAAAATGTCGTTAGTCTGATAACAGATAACAGATAACAGACAACTGATTTATTAAGGAAAGTAAATTATCATTAGAAATTAGATTTTCCGGATTAGCACCGGGTATCTCATATCTCATATCTCATATCTCACATCTCCTTTAATGAAAACAGCATTAATCACAGGTATTACCGGCCAAGATGGAGCATATTTAGCAGAATTTCTTCTAAAAAAGGGATATTTTGTTCATGGCGTTAAGAGAAGAAGCTCTTTAATTAATACAGATCGGATAGATCATTTATACCAGGATCCTCATGAAAGTAACCTGAGATTGAAACTTCATTATGGAGATCTAACCGATTCTACCAATTTGATTCGTATAATTCAAGAAACACAACCGGATGAGATTTATAATCTTGCAGCAATGAGTCATGTACAGGTGAGTTTTGAAACACCTGAATATACTGCAAATGCTGATGGCTTAGGAACACTTCGTATTCTTGAAGCCATTAGAATTCTTGGTTTAGAGAAAAAGACTAAGATTTATCAGGCGTCAACCTCCGAATTATATGGTTTAGTACAGGAAGTCCCGCAATCGGAGAAGACTCCATTTTATCCGCGCTCTCCTTATGCAGTTGCAAAGATGTATGCATACTGGATCACGGTTAATTACCGCGAAGCATACAATTTGTTCGCATGTAATGGAATATTATTCAATCATGAAAGTCCGCTAAGAGGAGAAACTTTCGTAACCCGCAAAATAACTAGGGCTGCTGCCAAAATAGCTTTAAGTCTTCAAAATTGCATTTATCTGGGTAATTTATCTGCTCAGCGCGACTGGGGTCATGCAAAAGATTATGTTGAAGCAATGTGGTTGATTTTGCAACAGGAAAAACCTGAAGATTTCGTTATCGCTACAGGTGTAACTACAACGGTTCGCGATTTTGTAAAAATGAGTTTTGCCGAATTGGGAATTGAAGTAGAGTTCAGTGGGAAAAATGAGCATGAAAGAGGAGTAATTATTGATATTGACGAGAAGAAAGCTGAAAGCTTAGGGCTGAAAGTTGAAAGCTTAAAGCCAGGAACAACGGTAGTTAAAGTGGATCCTAAATATTTTAGGCCAACTGAAGTTGATTTATTAATCGGTGATCCAACAAAATCAAATACCAAGCTGGGATGGAAACCGAAGTATGATCTTTCTGCGCTAGTAAAGGAAATGGTCTTATCTGACCTACAGTTAATGAAAAAGGATGAGTATCTGAAAGAGGGCGGGTTTGGAACGATGAATTATTTTGAATAACAGACAGTATTGAGTACTGAGTACTGAGTATTGAGATGGATTAGGTGCGAAGAAGGGATATTTTAGTTTTTTTTAGATATAGTTTGAGATTGGAGACTGATAAGAACATATCATTAAACGGAGCAGCTTGGGTTGTAGGCGTTAATTCCAGTCTTTGGTACGAAAGAACTCCTTGGGAAGAGTCCGCTTGATGGAAGGAAGGTGAGAGTCGCAAACACAAAGTGACATGAAAGTCAATCTCAATACGCATATCTCAATACTCATATCTCATATCTCAACAATGAATTATTTGGAAATCGTCAAGCAAATATTTTTAAAGCACGTACCAAAGAATGAATTTGCAGTATTTCTTTTTGGAAGTCGGGCAGCAGGTAATGCTAATTCTTTATCAGATATTGATATTGGAATTCTAGGATCTGAGCCATTACCGATTAGTATATTGGCAAATCTGGAGTCAGATTTAGAAGAGAGTATAGTTCCTTTTAAAATTGATTTGATTGATTTTTATCAGGTGGATCAATCGTTTAAAAATGAAGCCTTAAGTAGTATTCAAATATGGAATTGTCCGAAAAATATAAAATTGAATTAATTAATCTTCAAAAAGCGGTTTCATCTTTTGAATCTGCATTAAATGCTTCATTTGAAAATCTGGATAGCATTGGTAATGATTTAATTAAAAATGGCAGGATACAAAAATTCGAATACTGTGCTGATCTTGCCTGGAAAATAAGTAAAATGTATTTAGAACTTTCTGAAGGCATTTTGTCTAATTCTCCAAAAGCTGTTTATAAAAGCATGTTCCAGTCAGCGCTGATCACTGAAAATGAATTCCTTGCTTTGTTTAAGACTATTGAAGATCGAAATCTTCTAAGTCATATTTACAAAGAAGAAATGTATCAAGCGGTATATGAAAATCTTAAATCCCATTTAATAGCATTTAAGATGTTGTTAGGTAAATTAGATAAAATAGATGTGTAATGGAGGTATGGCTTCAATAAAGAAATCCTTCAGCTGCGCTTAAAATGCTCATCCCTTACTGTCTTTGCGAGGGAGGCACGACTGCGGCAATATCATCAACGTTTAATCTAAACTTCGTCATTTTGAGTGAGCGGATAAAAGTATTAACCTTGAAACAAATTTAATGCGTGGAGAAATCTGTTGAGTGAAATTGGGTTTCATGCTGATTAAAACGTTATTTTATGACAAAGCACACTAAGCATTGGATAATTTATTCCCGCTCATAGCCGCGGGGGCCTAGTTCTTTTTCTGTAGCAAAAAAGAACCAAAACGCTACCGCTGCGCCTGATGCTATGAAAGTCAGTGGGTTGGCTTATTAAGTAATTGCTGCACCAGTCCCGATGGCAATCGGGACGGAAGAACGGTTATTAAAGGTCTGTGCAAGCGTGTCGGAGAATAAAAATTATGCTTTACTTTCATATTACTAGTAATAATAATATTAGCACCTTGTCAGATTTTGACTAAAAAAAACAACTACAAAATGAACCACAATACCCGCGCGGTGGGATGAAAGAACGGCGGGCCGGGAGTATGGCCTTGAGGGCTGAAGCATCGTTCTTTCTTGAACTTTTGGTGCCTTTTGTTTCAAGACAAAAGACACTAGCCACTCCCGCGGCGATGAGCGGGAAAACATCAGATTAATTAGAATTTCTTTCTTTGAAAAGCCAAATCAGACAAAAATTCATCTTTTTCATCAAGGTAAAAGTGAAGAAGCCCGCGCGGCAATGAGCAGACAAAAAATCCTTAAAGAGGCAATAATGCTGATTATAAAGAATAAACTTAGTATAACCTCATCATTGACAGTTTTAACTATTAATATTCTCTTTACAACCAAACTCATTATCGATAAATACATAAATTAATTAGCTTTGTGCAAATTTTTACTATGAAAATCAATAAACTATTTAGTCTTATTGCCTTATTTTTTTTAATAGGTTTAACAGTCCCTGTATTTTCACAAGTCAACCCTCAAAACCTAAGTAATATTCGTGTAGATGAATTGAGCGATGATCAGGTGCGTGCTTTTATGCGTCAAGTTGAAGCTAGTGGCCTAGGTGAAGCGCAGCTTGAGCAAATTGCGCAATCGCGTGGCATGCGCCCTGAAGAGGTTAAAAAATTGCGTGAACGGGTAGATAAACTCAAAAAAGGCGATAAAAAGAGCCAAGATCAAGCCGACCCCAATAAACTAAATACAAAGAAAAATAGTGATGGCCGTAGCTTTGAGGCTGAACAGGATACCATAAGCATTGAAAAGGATCCCGAAACTGAAGCTGAAAAAGCGTTTTTAGAACTTAGATCCAAAATATTTGGCGCCGATCTTTTCAAAAATAAAAATCAAACCTTTGAACCCAATTTAAATATAGCCACGCCCAAGGGCTACATCATTGGTGCTAACGACCAGTTATTAATTGATTTAAGCGGTAATTCAGAAGCTTCTTATGAACTTAAGGTAAGTCCTGAGGGTACCATCAAGGTAGAATATGTAGGTATTATTCCATTGGCTGGTTTGACCATCGAAGCGGCCACTACACGCATTAAATCACGAATGGCAAAGGTTTATTCAGGCTTAGTTAGTGGAAATACACGTTTAAATGTGGCAATTGGTAATATTAGAAGTATAAAAGTAATTTTAACGGGCGAAGTTAAAACGCCCGGTACTTATACGTTGCCTTCCTTGGCAACGGTATTTAATGCATTATATTCTTCGGGGGGGCCAACAGAAAATGGCTCTTTTCGTGCCATTGAATTAATACGCTCGGGTAAGAAAATTGCCTTCTTTGATATTTATGATTTTTTAATGAAGGGCGAAATTGCCACTAATTTAAAATTACAAGATCAAGACATCATTCGCATTCCGGTATATCAATCACGCATCGAAATGGTAGGCGAAGTTAAAAGACCAGGAATCTATGAGTTAAAAACTGGCGAAAGTTATGCCAACCTCCTTAATTATGCAGGTGGCTTTACCGAAAATTCTTATCAAGCACGAGTAAAAGTGCTTAAAAATACTGATACCGAACGTAAGATTGCCGATATCGCTAAAGAGCAATTTGCTAGTTATCAGCCAGCTACGGGCGATAAATATTTTGTAGATCGCGTATTGGAGCGTTTTACAAACCGTGTGCAAATTGAGGGTGCAGTATTCAGACCTGGAGCCTATGAGTTGGAAAGTGGAATGAAGCTTTCTCAATTGATACAAAAAGCCGACGGACTTAAAGAAGATGCCTTCTTGTCTAGAGGGTATCTAACTAGGCTGAAGGCAGATAATCAGACCCAATTAATCTCATTTGATCTAGCTGCAATTACCTCAGGTAGAACACCAGATATTCAATTGCAGCGTGAAGATTTAATCTCAATTTCTTCTATTTTTGATTTGCAGGAAGAGTTTAAAGTGAGCATTGATGGCGAAGTTAGAGAGCCCGGCGAATTTGAATACGCGCAAAATATGACGATTGAAGAATTGATCATTCAGGCAGGTGGTTTCTCTGAAAGTGCGAGTCCGCAGCGCGTCGAAATTTCTAGGAGAGTACGCTCGAGTGATCAAAACTCCGAGTTCTCCAAAACTGCTCAAGTTTTCTTGATTGACATCGATAAAGAACTGAATTTCTCTAAGCCTAAATTTGAATTGCTGCCTTTTGATATTGTTTCGGTACGTAGCTCTATGGGCTATGAAACACAAAAACAAGTTAAAGTGGAGGGCGAAGTACTTTATCCGGGAATGTACACCATCAGCAATAAGAATGAACGGGTATCCGATCTGATAGAACGCGCCGGTGGTTTAACAACCTTGGCTTATACTAAGGGCGCTTCCTTAAAGCGTGAAGGAGTAAGCAAAGTTAAAGGTTTGGATAAGGATGATGCAAAAGCGCAACAAGAATTAGCTGAAGAAGAGAAAGCCAAAATAAATAAATTGAAGCGTTTACAAGAAAATGCGGTTGATACTGCTAAAACTTCTGTGCAAGTAGAAGAGATTTTAAAGAATGTGTATGTAGGTATTAATTTGGAAAAAATCTTAGCAGCGCCAAGATCAGCTTCCGATCTGATTTTAGAAGAAGGTGATGTATTACGAATCCCTAAAGAGTTACAAACTGTAAAGGTAAATGGTGAAGTTCTCTATCCAGTAACAACCAGTTATTTTGATGGTAAATCATTTAAATATTACATTTCACAGGGTGGTGGGTTTTCAGAAAAATCAATTAAAAAACGTTCTTATGTGATTTATGCTAATGGTTCGGTGCGGAGTACAAGAAAGATTTTCCTTTTTAATAATTACCCAAGTATAGAACCAGGGGCAGAGGTTTTTGTACCTAAAAAGGATGCTAAGAACCCAGTTACTGCGGGTGAAATTGTGGGTATCTCCAGTGCTTTAGCTTCAATGGCTGTAATTATTTTAAATTTGGTTAGGTAGGATTACTATGAATACAAATAATCTGCAAAACGATCCAAATCAAATTTCAACTTCAAATATCGATTCGGATGAAATTTCTTTGAAGGAGCTCATTTTAAAGCTGCAAGAATGGTGGTGCTATTTAAAAGGTCAGTGGAAATTAATCATCTTGGTATCTTTTATCGGTAGTTTATTGGGATTGGGCTATGCTTTTACTCAAAAACCTATTTATAAGGCAGAATTTAGTTTTGTATTAGAAGATGAAAAGAGTGGAGGTGGCTTGGGCGGTGCTTTGGGTTTGGCAAGTCAATTTGGTTTAGACTTGGGTGGTGGCGGTGGTGGTGGCATATTTGCTGGCGATAATTTATTGGAACTAATGAAATCGAGATCTATGGTGCAAAAAGCGCTGTTGAGTCCGATTTCTGTGAATAGTAAAAATCAAAGTTTGGCGGACTATTATATCAATATGAATGAGATGCGCAAGGCTTGGAAAGGGAAAGCAAATTTAGCTTCCTTGACTTATCCCATTAATGCCGATATTAATCATTTTAACCGGTTGCAAGATTCCGTTTTAATGGCGATGCATCAAGATATTATAAAAAATTTATTGACTGTTGCTAAAGTAGATAAAAAGCTAAGTATTTTAAAGGTTGCTGTTCAATCAGAAGACGAGCTCTTTTCAAAAGCTTTTACCGAAGCTTTGGTAAGTGAGGTCTCTAACTTTTATGTAGAAACCAAAACCAAGAAATCAAGCACGAATGTAGCCATACTTCAACATCAAACCGATTCGGTGCGTAATCAATTAAATCGTGCCATTTCAGGTGTAGCGCAATCTAATGATGATGTTCCCAATTTAAATGCCTCAAGGCAGGTTTTACGTAGTTCTGGCCAACAAAGACAAATAGATGTGCAAGCCAATACTGCTATACTAACTGAATTGGTTAAGAATTTGGAACTTTCTAAATTATCTCTCCGAAAAGAAACTCCATTGATACAGGTAATTGATAAACCGATAATGCCATTGCCGGTTGAGCGGTTTGGTAAATTAAATGGGATTTTGTTAGGCGGGTTTTTAGCGGGATTTTTGGTGGTGATTGGACTTATTGGCAGACGAGTAATTCAGGGCTTGACGGAATGATATTTAATAGAGTTTGAGGTGCTCGAAATCTGAATAGCTAATTAGGATTATGCCGATATATTTTTATTCTCATCTCATCATTCTACTAAATAGCCACCCTTAGATACCACATAACCATTTGATTGCCAATATTTTGTTGGTAAAAGTATATAAATTAATTTGCCAGTTTTAGTTAAATTGGTTTTGCAAGCTTGGAGAGTTATAAGTTATCAAAACGAGAAAATACCGATCAATTAAGTTTTCTCCAACTAGGACTAAGCGATCATTTTCAATAAAACATCCCTTTTGTATTTTGTCAAGTAAGATTTAATAGAAACATTTTAGTATTACTTTAAAAAGTATTATCAGTGATATTTCAGTCTTCCGGCTAAGCATATAACTTTTATGGTTGATTTGCTAATTTTGAAATATGTCCGTAACCTGAGTCATGAGAGTGTGTGGTGGTACAATGATCTGAAAATGCTTTCTACTAATACTTTACCCCAGAGTGTTTTTTTACACTTGCTTCACCCGATAAAGTATCTGAATCAGTGCATTTCTGTCATCGGATTGAGTAAGAAGGCATTGAGCTTATTTTCCGAGAAAGTATTCGGCTGAATCGTAATGACGGCAAATAGGATAAGGGAAACGTAGAAACTACGGTACAATAAAAGAACATTACCTATCCAGATCACTGTAAACTGAACCGGAAGATTTTCACCAAAGGTATCACTATTGCTAAGAATGAAGTTCTGGAAGTTAGTCAGATTTATAATAATACTCGCTCAAGAAGTAGGGCATCGATCAGCGCTTCGGAAGCCATCCTAAAAATAGAAAGAATGGATAAGGGTCAGCCCGCGGGTCAAAGACCATTCCCGGGATACTGGTACGGGAGTTGGAGCGTAAACTCAGGACGAAAAACTATATTTTATAGCTGACTTTGTTCAGTCAGATATTGGCACAGCAGAAACTTGTTAGCAGTAAAATCTATATTTTACATGAGACGGAAGTACTGTGAATCAGTAAAAGCAAGGATCATAATAAATATGAATTTGGAAGTAAAGTTTCCATTACCTTTGCCCAGAATGTTGCTATGATTATCGCGGCCTTGAATTTTAGAAAGAATTTCTGTGCGTTCATACTTTAGAAGCACCTATTTAAGAGCAGCAACTTTTGAGAGGCAATGTGCTGAAAAGATATCTTGTGGATAGAGGCTAACGGGGAGTTCAAGAAGTTCGAGGACTAGCAATCTACTCACAAGATATTAAGAAAAATTATCACTTGCTACCAGCAGCGTTAGCCTCGCAAAGGCTTCAGCCGCATAGAAGCAATAGAGCCAAACATAGGGCATCTAAAGATGAATCACCTTTTAAACCGTAACTATTACAAAAGAATTAGCGAGGATAATATCGATGTGATACTGGCTCCTGCTGCAATTAACTTCAAACGAATGATTAATATCTGTAAAAACATTTTTTGTCTCTTTTTTTAGTCATTATAAAATGCTTCCGTTCGATTTCAGCTCCTATAAATAATGTAATAACAGAATTATTGATTTTTTAAGCCTCTATTAACTAGAAAATTTATAAACTATTTTACTGTGGTCCAGACCAACAAAAGGTATTTGTAAATTAACGTAGATCACTAAAGCATTGATTTACAGCGTTAAAAAGTTTTATTTAAAATTTTCGATTAACGAAAATTATCAAAAATAGACGTTCTGGTGCGCAGTTTGGTGCGCATTATTGTGACTTATGAAGAAAAAAAAAGCTATAATTGTTAGTGGTTATTTTAATCCAATTCATAAGGGGCATATTGAATATTTTCGAAATGCTAAAGCAAATGGAGATGAACTTTTTGTGATAGTAAACAGTGATTTTCAGAGAGCCTTGAAGGGATCAATGGAATTCCAAAATGAAAATGAACGGGTATTTATTATCGAAAATATAAGATTGGTTGATAAGTGTTTTTTATCGATTGACAAGGACAGAACAGTGGTTGAGTCCATTAAAATGATCTTTAATGATTTTGGGAATAAATATCACCTTGCATTTGCAAATGGAGGAGACCAAAACAATGATACAATACCTGAAAGACCTATTTGTAAGGAGTTAGGTATTGAATTGATCGATGGATTAGGTGGAAAAATTCAATCATCTTCATGGTTATTAAATAAAAAGTAAAACTTTAAAAGTGAAAAAAGCGATAATTACAGGTGTTACCGGTCAAGATGGTGCATATTTAGCAGAATTTTTATTAAACAAGGGTTATGAAGTTCATGGAATAAAAAGGAGATCATCTTTGTTTAATACGCAAAGAATTGATCATATTTATGAAGACCCGCATATCCCAGATAGACATCTACACTTACATTACGGCGACTTAACAGATAGTACAAACCTAATTAGAATTATTCAAGAAGTTCAACCTGATGAAATTTACAACTTAGCAGCAATGAGTCATGTGCATGTAAGTTTTGAAGAACCAGAATATACTGCCAATGCTGATGGAATTGGCACACTTAGAATTTTAGAAGCAGTAAGATTATTAGGGTTAACTAAAAAAACAAAAATATACCAAGCTTCTACATCTGAATTATATGGCTTGGTACAAGCCGTACCCCAATCAGAGACGACCCCGTTCTATCCTCGTTCTCCTTATGCTGTTGCAAAACTATATGCATATTGGATTACAGTAAACTACAGAGAGGCTTACAATATGTTTGCTTGTAATGGCATCTTGTTTAATCATGAGTCACCACAAAGAGGTGAAACTTTTGTAACAAGAAAAATTACTAGAGCAACTGCAAAAATTGCTTTAGGTATGGATAGTTGTTTGTACTTAGGAAATCTGGATGCAAAAAGAGACTGGGGTCATGCCAAAGATTATATCGAAGGAATGTATTTGATTCTTCAACAAGAAAAGCCAGAAGATTTTGTTTTAGCTACAGGTATTACTACTACAATTCGTGATTTTGTAAAAATGAGTTTTGCTGAGTTAGGAATTGAATTAGCATTTAGAGGAATGGACGAAACTGAAGAAGGTTATGTTGTAAAAAATAATAGTGAATACAAATTAGAAGAAGGTAAAGTTGTTGTTAAAATAGACCCTGAATATTACAGACCAACAGAAGTTGATTTATTAATTGGAGATCCAACAAAAGCGTTGACTAAATTAGGATGGAAGCCTAAATATGACTTAGCGGCATTGGTTAAAGAAATGGTTGCTAGCGATATTACTTTGTTTAAAAAAGAATTACATATTAAACAAAGTGGATTATAAAATGGAGCAAACTGCTAAAATATATATTGCTGGACATAGAGGAATGGTTGGATCTGGCATAGAACGCAAATTAAGAAAGGAAGGTTATAATAATATTGTTACAAGAACATCTGAAGAGTTAGATTTAAGAAATCAGCAAGCAGTGAATGAATTCTTTGAAAAAGAAAAACCTACTTATGTGATACTTGCTGCTGCGAAAGTGGGAGGCATTCATGCAAACAATACTTATAAGGCTGAATTTATTTATGACAACTTGATGATTGAGGCTAACGTTATTCATGCAGCTTATTTAAATAAGGTTACTAAGTTGTTGTTTCTAGGATCCTCTTGTATTTATCCGAAGATGGCACCACAGCCATTGAAAGAGGAATATTTATTATGTGGTTATTTGGAGCCAACTAATCAACCATATGCTTTAGCTAAAATTGCTGGAATTGAAATGTGTCATAGCTATAGAGCGCAGTATGGTTGTAATTTTATTTCTGCAATGCCTACTAATTTGTACGGTACGAATGATAATTATCACCCAGAGAATTCACATGTATTACCAGCATTAATCAGAAGAATAGTTTTAGCAAAAAAGAATAATGAATCTAGCGTTACAATATGGGGAACTGGAACACCAAGACGCGAGTTTTTACATGTTGATGATTTGGCAAATGCTTGTTATTTTTTAATGCATAATTATAATCAACCAGGATTAGTGAATATTGGATGTGGTGTAGATTTTTCTATTAAAGAATTAGCCGAACTTATTGTTTTGGAGGTTGGATATGAAGGTAAACTTGAATTTGATACTTCAAAGCCAGATGGTACCCCAAGAAAATTAATGGACATTTCTAAAATTAATAACTTAGGATGGCAGCCAAATATCAAATTAATTGAAGGTTTGAAAATTACGGTTAAAGAATTTCAAAAATTAAATCTGACAAAATTAAATCAAAAATGAGTACAAAAAAAATATTGATGGTGTTCGGTACAAGACCAGAAGCAATCAAGATGATTCCATTATTTATAGAATTACAAAAAGATAATAGGAATCTAGAAACGAGAATTTGTGTAACGGCTCAGCATCGTAATATGTTAGATCAAGTTTTAGATTTTTTTAAAGTTAGCCCTGATTATGATCTTGATTTAATGAGACCTAATCAAAATTTATATCAACTCACATCTGATATAATTGTAAACATGAAGGGGGTTTTAGAAGATTATAAGCCTGATTTAGTATTGGTTCATGGCGATACAACTACATCAATGGCTGTTTCAATTGCATCTTTTTATTTTGGGTGTAAGATTGGTCATGTGGAGGCTGGCTTAAGAACATTTAATCGATATGCTCCCTTTCCAGAGGAAATTAATCGAACTTTAACAGCAAGACTTGCTAATTTTCATTTTGCTCCAACAGAAATCTCGAAACAAAATTTAATTAATGAAGGAATAAGCGAAGGTGAAATTATTGTAACTGGAAATACAGTAATTGATGCTTTATTCATAAGTAGAAAAATTGTTGAAAATGATTCGATTAGTTATTCTTCAATTAAAGAGTTATCAAAGATTATTGATTTTCAAAAAGACCTAATTTTAGTAACTGGCCACAGAAGAGAAAATTTCGGCGATGGTTTTATTAATATTTGTAAAGCCTTAAAACAGATTGCCATAGAAAACAAAAATGTTCAGATTGTTTATCCTGTTCATTTGAATCCTAATGTAAAAGAGCCAGTTCATCAAATTCTGAGTGATATTGATAATATAAAATTGGTTGAACCTCAACCATACGAAGCATTTGTATGGCTTATGAATAAATCTAAATTGATTATAACTGACAGTGGAGGCGTTCAAGAGGAAGCGCCATCATTAGGTAAACCTGTTCTAGTAATGCGTGAAACAACGGAAAGACCAGAGGCTGTAGAGGCTGGGACTGTAATTTTAGTGGGTACTGATAAAGATAAGATAGTCAAAGAAGCGAATAATTTACTTTTAAATAAATCCAAATATGAGGAAATGAGTATGCGTCATAATCCATATGGGGATGGTTTAGCCAGTCAAAGAATAATTAATTTCATAACAAAAAACTTATAAAAATGAATCAAAGTGTATGTGTAATAGGTTTGGGATATATCGGACTGCCAACAGCCGCATTACTTTCAAACAAAGGATTTAGTGTACATGGTGTCGATGTAGTTCCTGAAATTGTAGATATAATCAACAGTGGCGAAATTCACATCGTTGAGCCTGAATTAGATCAATTTGTTAAAAAAGGTGTTAGCTTTAAGAAATTAATTGCAAGTATTAAACCGACATATGCTGATGTGTTTATAATTGCAGTACCTACTCCGTTTCATGAAGGATATAGACCAAATATTGATTATGTAATTTCTGCTACTATATCAATTGCGCCATATATCAAAGATGGAAATTTGGTAATTTTAGAATCCACTTCACCTGTTGGGACCACGGAAAAAATTGCAAAGATTTTAACAGAAAATGGAATTGATGTTGACAAAATTAATATAGCACATTGCCCTGAAAGAGTTTTGCCAGGTCAAGTTATGCGAGAATTAATAGAAAATGATAGAATAGTTGGCGGAATCAATGAAAAATCTACTGCAGCAGTAAAATCATTTTATGAGTTATTTGTAACCGGCAATGTTCTAACCACTGATTCTAAAACTGCTGAAATGTGCAAGCTGGTTGAAAATTCATACAGAGATGTCAATATAGCTTTTGCAAATGAACTATCTATGATTTGTGACGATGCAAATATTAATGTTCGTGAATTAATTCAATTAGCAAATAAGCATCCAAGAGTTAATATTTTACAACCAGGTTGTGGCGTAGGAGGACATTGTATTGCAGTTGATCCGTGGTTTATTGTTTCTGATTTCCCCAAGTATTCAAATATTATAAAGCAAGCTAGATTGGCAAATGTCTATAAGACAGAGTGGGTTATAGAAAAAATAAATAACGAAGTCTTAGAATTTAAAAGGATTAAAAATGTTAATCCAAAAATAGCCTGCCTTGGGCTAGCTTTCAAGCCAAATATAGATGACTTAAGAGAGGCGCCGGCATTAGAAATTTTTAAGAAGTTAAAGGATACTGGATTAAGTGTTTTTGCAGTTGAACCCAATATTGAATCCGGTATACCAGTTGAAACAATTTCTTTAAATGATGGATTAGATAATTGTGATATTATTGTAATTCTTGTAGCTCACAATGAGTTCTTGAATATTAACAGTTTATCATTAAAAGATAAAGTCTTACTAAATTTTGCATTCTAAATCCATATCAAGATGTTACAAGCATTAATAAACAAAGGGAAAGTTCTTGCTCAAAAAGTTCCTAATCCTGTTGTTTCAAAGGGTTGTGTACTCATAAAAGTTCATCATAGTTGTATTTCGGCAGGTACGGAAATGAGCTCAGTTAAATCGAGCGAACAGTCAATTCTTAGTAGAATTGTAAAAAATCCTGAATATATAAAAAAGGGGATTAATTTTTTAAAAGATGAAGGATTAAACCAATTGATACAAAAAGTCAAAGGAGGAAATACGTTAGGTTCACCAACGGGCTATTCAATATCAGGTACTATTGTTGATATAGGAGAGGGGGTAACAAATTTTAAAATTGGAGATAAAGTGGCAGCTGCTGGAGCGGGCATTGCAAATCATTCTGAATTTGTAGACGTACCTGTAAATTTGGTAATGCGAGTTCCTCAAGACTTAGATTCTAAATTAGCATCAACTGTAACATTGGGGGGGATAGCTATGCAGGGAGTTCGTAGATCAAATGTGACATTCGGTGAGTTTGTTGTAGTTGTTGGAGCTGGTATTTTAGGATTAATAACAATTCAATTACTTAAATTATCTGGCGTTAGAGTTATTTCAATTGATTTGGATGAAAATAGGTTAAAACTAGCTAAGGATTATGGTTCAGAATTAATTATCAATCCCAATTCTCAAAATGCTATTGAGATAATTGAAAATTATACAAATGGTTTTGGTGCAGATGCTGTTATATTCACCGCAGCAACTAATTCGAGCGAGGCTCTATCTGATTCATTTAAGATGTTAAAGAAAAAAGGTAGATTGATTTTAGTTGGAGTAGTTGGAATGGATATAAAAAGGGAAGATATTTATGTTAAAGAACTTGATTTTCACATTTCTACATCATATGGGCCTGGGCGCTATGATAAAAACTATGAAGACAAAGGGATTGATTATCCTTATGCATACGTAAGATGGACTGAGAATCGAAATATGACAGAGTACTTACGTTTATTAAGTACAAATCAAATAAATATCGATAAAATGATTAATGCCTCATTCCCAATTGAAAAGGTTGATGAAGCATATGATTATTTAATGAGTACATCACCAAGACCTTTGATGGTTTTACTTGAATACAAGGCAGAGTGTATTCAAGAAAATGTTATTTATATAAATCCTACTTCAAATATAAAAAGTGGAAAAATTAAAGTTGCAATTATTGGAACAGGTTCATTTGCAACTGGAATGCATCTTCCAAATTTGAAAAAATTAGACAGTAGATTTCAAATTCATGCTATTTGTAGTAGAACACCAAGTAAAGCACAAAGTGTTGCTATGGAATATAATGCTAAGTATGCAACAGCTGATTTTGAACAAATTCTTAATGATGAAGAAGTTGATTTAATTATGATTTGTACTAGACATGATAGTCATGCAGACCTAGTAATTAAATCTTTAAATAGCGGGAAAAATGTATTTGTTGAAAAGCCCCTATCTATTAATCAAAACGAACTTGAAAAAATTAAATTGTTTTACAAAAATAATAGAAATAATGCTCCATCATTATTTGTTGGTTACAATAGAAGATTTAGTAAATATTTAAAAGAAATTAATTCTGTAACTGTAAATAGGGTAGGTCCGCTTTTTATAAATTACAGGATGAATGCGGGCTTTGTTCCAAATGATAGTTGGATTCATGATGATGGTGGCAGGATTATTGGTGAAGCTTGCCATATAATTGATTTAATGAATTTTTTAACAAAAAGTAAAGTCTCATCAATTTCTTGTGAGTCTTTTGATCAAGGCGATTCCAAATACAGTTCAAAAGATAATAAGAGCTTCATATTAAAATATGAGGACGGATCTGTTTGTACTATTTGCTATTTTTCATGCGGTAGTAAAAGTGTAAGTAAAGAATTACTTGAGTTACATTTTGATGGTAACTCAATAGTTATGGATGATTATAAATCTCTAAAATCTTATGGTGTAAAATTAAATGAAATTTCGACAACAACGAGTCAAAAGGGGCAACTTGAAGAATTAATAGATATTCATGAATATCTAACTGGAAATATTAGTCAATTACCTATTGGGTTAGAAGATCTATTTCAGACTTCAGAAATTTCCTTTTTATTATCTTAAA
>JBIIRT010000142.1:0-6183 GCA_044341405.1 Daejeonella sp.
TCCTGATTGAAAGTTGGTCGGTTTCCCTATCGGCCATTAATTCAGATTTACCGGTCAACAAAAAGATGTACTTTTTCGTCCGCTCAAATTCATTATGAAATAAATTCCATAAAAGTCCGTATTTAGGATGATTTGACAAATAAGCAGTCAGTGGGAAAAAACATTTACTCATTGCCATTTCACAATTTCCCATCAGTGTTCTAAAATAGAGGGAGTTGTTGTATAGATTTTTTATTTCTTCCCATTTCCCTTCGGCTTCCAGTTTTTCAAAAGCAATTCCTACTCCATAATACCCAGGTATATTCTGCTTTAACTGACTCCATGCTCCTATATAAGGAACTGCTCTGAGATCATTCAGATTTAAATTACCCGATTTACGCTTTGAAGGTCTGCTTCCAATATTTGCTTCTGCATAATAACGAAGCGGACTTGCAAAATTCAGGTATTCAAGAAAATCAGGATTGTTTTTGAGGATACTGAAGGCTCCATAACTTTCTTCAGCCAATTGTTGTAGTAATTCCTCTTCATTTTCACTCAAAGTAGAACTTCTTGTTGAAAACAAGGTATTACTTATTCCTGAATGCATCAATTGTTCCATATTGAATCTTGCCGACTCAATGGTTCCAAAATTAGAACTGATTGTCTGACCTTGAATAGTCAATTGTATTTCCTTATTGGCAATATTTTTACCCATTGAGGCATAAAACTGATGAGTTTTACCTCCTCCTCTAGCCGGCGGGCCTCCTCTTCCGTCAAAAAACACAACGTCTACGCCATACTCTCTTGAAATTCGGGTTAACTGCTCTTTAGCTTTATAAATACTCCAGTTAGCCATTAAGTAACCGCCATCTTTAGTACCGTCTGAAAATCCAAGCATGATCGTTTGAGCATTTTTTCTGTTCCTTAAATGATCACGGTAAGTCTCATTCTGATAAAGTATTGTCATCACACTGGCTGCACTCCTGAGATCCCCGATAGTTTCGAACAAGGGCACAAAATCAATCTTTAGCTCATTCTTCTTCAAACCGGCCATTAAACATAAGCCATATACCTCCATAACATCAAGCGCGCTCGTTGTATGGCTAATAATATACCGGTGGCACCCCTCTGGGCCGTTAAATCGTTGAATGGTTCTGATAGAAAGAATGGTATCAAACGTATCCTTATCAAGATCAGTATCAACTACCAGTGAGTTAATATTCTGTAATAGTTGAATTTTTGATTCTTCTGAAAGGCTTTTATAATTATTAGGCAGGACATTTGTTTTTTCAGCAACTGCTGCTATCAGATCTCTGTGAATAGAGCTATCCTGTCTTACATCTAGTGAAGCAAAGAATAATCCAAACAAGTTGACCTTATTAAGTAAATTATTAACCTTATTAAGAAACAAGCTATTATGCTTTTCTATCAGTATATCCCTTATTTTTATCAAGGTGGCTATTATTTCATCTTTTGACAGATGGGCCTGGTACCCTGGAATAAATAAATTCTTATAAAGCTTGTCTTCAAGTGTAGCTAATAAGGTATCAACACCCTGAAATGTCAACCTTCCCTTTAATAAACGAACTTCCCTATAATAGCATTTAATAATACTTTCCCTGAGAGCTTCAGCAACTTTCAAAGTTGTATCAGCTTTGACAAATGGATTTCCATCACGATCACCTCCCGGCCAGAAACCCATCCTGATCAACTGATTTGTGTCGGAAACTGCATCCGGGAACTCATTATTTAAAAAAGATAAAATATTGCCAGCTGAATGATAAAATACGTTTTCGAGAAACCAAATGAGATTAACAGCTTCGTCATATGGTGTAGGTTTTTCTTTTTTAAAAAAAGGCGTTTTCCCTAATTGTTGCAGATAAGTATTCACCAATACCGTGTCATCCTTTTGCAAAGCTTTTCCAAGGTCATGAATTATTCCTAAAACAGCACTCGTATAAAATTGATTAGGATGTGCAGTAAGTACCAAACGGACAGAGAAATCTTTAAGCTTTTGTGCGAGCTGCTGCTGGGCGTTATTTTGATTAACTTCGGTTTCAAGCTGCTTAAGAGTACCCGATCCTTCCATATCATGAGTTGAACCAAATGCAGCATCTTCCAAAGCATCAAACAACACGACTTGTCTCTCAGAATATTGAATAAACCTAAATAACAGATCTATTTGCTCTTTATTACTGGCATAATTAGTATACTGACGAAAAAATGTATCAATAATTTCAGCGGGACTCTGTTTATTACTGAATCCGTCTTCACAATGGAGTAGAAATAAGGAGAGTAAAATTCCCGTTTTTTCCACCTTATGGAATGGCAAAGAAGTAAACAAACTGTTATACATCTCAAACTTGGTACCAACCAAATTCTTAAACTCTGCCAATGTATTGCTCATGATATTATATCTAATCACAGATTTTAAAAATAAATCCGCTTCGGGGCTGAAATTACATCAAAATGGAGGAAAATCAAAAATAGGGAAAGGAAAATATAAATTTACTTAATCAATAGACAATATTAACACATCAACTGAAATTCCTTTGAAATAAATTGAAAAAACAACGTATTTATATTTCAAAATTGAAAAATCTTGAAATGCTACAATCATCTGCGGTAGAGTATTGACAGAACTCAGATAATTGTTATAGTTAGTCCGGCAAAAAGTTTGGAATCTTGGTGCGAAACTATTCTGAATATTAGTTAGATTCAATCAGGAAAATTTAATTGTAAATGATGTATTCAAAGTATCCATACATTTTGGCGATGATTTCAGGCTTCATTTTACCCCTGGCTGCCAATATTGAACCTTTCCCAATTCCTCTTATTATTTTATGCTTATTAGTATCAGGAGCATTAGGTTTTTTTTGGGCCCGGGAAAGCTGGAGATGGGGTTTATGGATGATAGGTCCATCCTTTACGTTATCTCTTTTAAGTATTGCATTTGCAGGTCAAACTGAAATATTTTTCAAAAAAGATTTGCCAATATTCATTATTACAACGCTGTCTATTTTTGTAGGAAGTTTTGTATTCGCAATAATCTCAAACAGATGTGCAAAAAAAATCTGATCATAATATTAAAACCATAGTAAAGAAGGCACAAATATCCTTAACTGAATTATATTTAATATGATTTTGAAAAAGTTTTGAATCTTTAAAAACTCAAGATGAAACAAATTAAAATTGCCAGTTAAATACTCAGGATAAAATTGAAAATAATAGGACTCTAAAAAATAAAACCTAATCACAATGAAAAAACTAATCTTATTTTTTCTTATCACATTAAGCTTAAAGTCATTTGGACAGGAAACACATAATCAGGATAAAAAAGAAATTCTCCAAAAAGTACAGCAGTTTTTTGATGCACTCGAAAAACAGGATACTATATTATTTAAATCTATAGTGCTTACAAACGGACAAGTCTGGGCGATTTCCGAAAAAGAAAATGCGGCAAAGTATTCCACGCGAAATTTTAGTGATTTTATAAAAACTTTAATAAATCCAGCTAGAATTATTCAAGAAAGAATGCTTTCTTCTGAAGTAAAAATTCATGATCGGATTGGAATGGCTTGGGTACCTTACACCCTGGACGTAAGCGGGAAATTCTCACATTGTGGAGTAGACCTGTTTACGTTTTTAAAAACGGATGCAGGCTGGAAAATAGCTACGGCCGCCTATACAATTGAACTGGATTGTTCCCGTTCCGGGTCAAGCCCGGAATGACAGGGATTTTGTTATTAGAAATATTCCGGGCTTGAACCCCAGTTATTCCGGGCTTGACCCCCCTGTCATTCCGGGCTTGACCCCCTGTCATTCCGGGCATGAACCCCCTGTCATTCCGGGCTTGACCCCTAGTCATTCCGAGCTTGACCCCCCTGTCATTCCGGGCTTGACCTGTCATTCCGGGCTTGACCCCTAGTCATTCCGAGCTTGAACCCCAGTCATTCCGGGCTTGACCCCCCTGTCATTCCGGGCTTGACCTGTCATTCCGGGCTCGACCCCCCTGTCATTCCGGGCTTGACCCGGATATCGCCCTCACACCAGGCAACTCTTTCCCTTCCATATACTCCAACAGTGCCCCACCACCCGTAGATACATAACTAACATCATCTTCAAAACCAAATTTAGCAACAGCAGCGGCAGAATCACCCCCGCCAATTAGAGAAAATGCGCCATTTTTAGTCGCTGCGACAACAGCTTCAGCAACTGATTTGGTGCCACTTTCAAATTTTTGCATTTCAAACACACCCATCGGCCCGTTCCATAAAATAGTTTTAGAAGATTTAACAACTTCAATGAAACTTCTTACTGATTCAGGTCCGATATCAAGTCCCATCCATCCAAGAGGTATTGCATTATTTTTAGCAATTTCAGTACTTGCATCTGCTGCAAAAGCATCTGCTATCAAGGAATCGACCGGAAGAAGTAAATTGACATTTTTAGCTTTCGCCTTTTTCAACAACTCAACAGCAAGGTCCAGTTTATCATCTTCGACCAATGAATTACCGATCTGTCCTCCTTGAGCCTTAGCAAAAGTATAGGCCATTCCACCGCCAATAATCAAATTATCAACCTTTTCCAATAGTTGTTCTATCAAAAGAATCTTATCAGAAACCTTTGCACCCCCCATAATTGCAGTAAAAGGTTTCTCTGCATGATTCAATATTTTCTCAGCATTAGCCAGTTCACCGGCCATCAGGTAACCGAAATATTTAGCAGCTGGAAAGAATTTAGCAATAATCGCAGTAGAGGCATGCGCACGGTGAGCTGTACCAAAAGCATCATTTACATATACTTCACCCAAAGCGGCTAGCTTTTCTGCAAAGGCTTCATCGCCTTTTTCTTCTTCCTTATAAAAACGCAGATTTTCAAGTAATAAGACCTCACCAGATTTTAAACCTTCCGCTTTAGAAATAGCACTCCCACCTATGCAATCGTCAGCAAACTGAACATCCCTGTTCAATAAGATGGCAAGATGCCTGACCAGATGCTTTAAGGAATACTTTTCTGTAGGACCATCTTTAGGTCTACCTAAATGCGACATCAAAATAACCGAACCACCATCATTTAATATCTTTTCAATGGTCGGAATAGCACCAACCATACGGTTATCGTCAGTTATATTGAATTTATCATCCAGCGGAACATTAAAATCTACGCGGATTAGTGCTTTCTTTCCTGAAAAATTTAAAAAATCTATTGTATTCATAAAACTGTGTATTAAACTAATATTTATTGGATTTTAAGGTACATTACCCTGTGGGGGCCAATACCCGCAATTTCAAATTCATCGGAAACAATCTCAAATCCTATGCCCAAATAAAATTTGCAGGCATATTTTCTGGCATTGCACCAAATAAAATTTACATTTTCCCCCCGAAGATAAACAATTGCAAAATTGAGCAGTTGATTGCCAATTCCCTGTCCTTGATGATCTAACCTTGTAGCCATTCCTCTCAATTGATATCCCTGTCCCGCAAATCCTTCTTTACCTTGCTTGTGAAAACTTCCTATGCAGACCAGTTCATTTTCTATGTAGTACCCAAGATGGAATGTATCAACCTCATCATCACCATCAAACCGGCATAATTCTGGAGCAATACCCTCACGTAGTATAACACTTCGCAGGACTAGTGTATCTTCTGTATTGATAAACCTGATCATTGAGGAGGTATTTATCTAAGTCCGGCAATTTTTACAATCAAATCTGCCAGTCGGTTTGAATAACCCGATTCATTATCATACCAACCCACAACCTTAACCAACTCACCTACTACTGAGCTCAGTTCAGAATCAAAAATACAGGAATGAGGATTATCAAGGATGTCAACTGAGACAATTGGATCAGAGGTATATTCCAGAATTCCTTTTAAATACCCTTGTGAAGCCGTTAAAAAAGCATCATTTATCTCTTTGGTGCTCACCTTCTTTTTAAGTGTGCAGGTAAAATCTGTCAGGGAGCCATTCAGAACAGGAACACGAATACCCGCCCCACCCAGTTTCCCATCGAGATGAGGAAAAATGGTCGTTATTGCTTTAGCAGCACCCGTCGTGGTTGGAATAATGGATGCCGAGGCTGCTCTGGCTCTTCTAAGATCCTTATGAGGAGCATCATGAAGGTTCTGATCGCCAGTCATAGAGTGAACTGTTGTAATATATCCATCCACGATACCCCAATTGTCATCCAATACTTTC
>JBIIRT010000046.1:0-21824 GCA_044341405.1 Daejeonella sp.
GAAGTGCCCGTAGAAATAGAGTGTTTAAAGAGGCAAATCTTAATCGGATAGAATGGGTAGAAGATCGCTTTTCAGGAGCATCTGGTGGAACAATCTATAATGGTGATGCTCTGCCGAAGGAATTTTATGGTAATGTTTTTACAACAGACGTTTCAGGAAGTCTGATTCATAGGGATGTTTTAAGTCAAAGTGACACTAATCCGGTGATGCTTGCAAAACGTACTGATTCAGAAAAAAATAGAGAATTTATTTACTCAACTGATACCTGGTTCCGCCCGGTAACTTTTTCTGTTGGACCTGACGGCTATTTATATATTTTAGATTATTACAGGCAACATATTGAAACTCCGGTCTCAATTCCTGATGATCTCAAAGCTGAAATGGATTTCATGGCAGGCAGTGATATGGGTAGAATTTATAGACTGCTACCTGAAAATGTTAGCTATCAGGGAGTTAAAGTAGAGCTGAAGAAGGCTACCGGACTTCAATTGGTCGATTATCTGTCGCATAAAAATGGTTGGTATCGTAGCACTGCACAGCGTTTACTTCTTGAACGTCAGGATAAAACTGTTGTTCCTGCAGTTAAATCACTGTTTTCAAATAGCCCTGATCCAAGAACAAGATTACATGCTCTTTATGTGCTTGAAGGTTTGAATGCTCTCAATGAAAAAATAGTTAAACAATCTCTGCTCGATTCTGAATCTGGAGTTCGTGAAAATGGCATCATACTCGCAGAAAGATATTCCAAAATGGTAAAGCTATTAATCCCAATGGTAAATGACCCATCTAAACGTGTTTCTTTGCAAGCTGCACTTAGTCTGGGACAATTCGAGGGGAAAAATGTCATTGCGGCCTTGGCTGAGGTAATCACTAAATACGGGCAGAATGATTGGTTCAGGAGCGCAGTTCTAAGCTCAGAGGCTGGTTCTTCAGTGGAAATTTTAAACTCATTGATAAAAGACAAAACATTTTTCATTAAAGGTGAAAGTTGGAAACTAAGTTTTATCCAGGATTTATCCAACATTATAGGAGCCAGATATAATAAAGAACAATTTTCAGCCTATTTAAAAACATTATCAACTGATTTGCTGTCGGCAGCTAATGTACAACAAGCAGCTCTTAAAGGGCTTAAAGCAGGATTGAATAAAAGTGAGTCAACAAAAGAACTTGCAGCTAAACTAAATACAAGCTCAGTTGAGGAAGTGAAGCAAGGATTTCTAACTCTCAGAACAGAATAAAAATATTCTGAAATAGTATTTTACGGTTTCAAATTAGAAAGATGGAAAACCAAAAATATTCAAGAAGAAAGTTCATTGGTAAGTATATTCTTGCCGGTTCAGTTTCATTAGTGACAGGGGTGTTGATTGCCGGCAGTGCTGTGAGTGGAATAGCAAAGGAAGGGGATTTAAAACAGCAGACCAATAACCCACAGTCTGCACAAAATAATCCATGCGATGATTTGAAAGGAGTTAGTGCCGATGAGATTGCAAAACGTAAAAAGCTTGCATATGTAAACAAAACACCAATACCTGATAGTCATTGCAGCAACTGCGCACTTTATCTTCCTCCTGCAAAAGATAAACCATGTGGGGGTTGTATATTATTTAAAGGTCCTGTTCGCTCAGAAGGATATTGTGCTTATTGGGCTCCGATTAATAATTAGTATTGAGTATCATGAGAATTTAGGTTCCTTAAAATAATAAGGTTAATATAAACTTTACCAGTTCATTTTAAATTTATTAGGATAAGCCTGATACAGACAACTGGTAACAGACAAATAATATGAGAATTCTATTCTGCATTTTTTTCTTATCTCTGGGCTATTCTGGTTTTGCTCAAAAAAGACAACAAATTCAATATTCTGCATCAGCGAATTCTCAGGGGACTTCTGATGCAGTAATTGTTGATGATGTACCGCTGATTCATACTACACAATTTCTTCCTATTGATAATATAGGGGGGATTATTGGAAAAGGTGATGTTATTGCTCAGTTTAATCAGGTTTTTTCGAATATATCTTTCGCTTTAAAAAATGCTGGATCCAATCTTGACCAGATAGTTAAACTTAATATTTATCTCAGAAACTCAAACTCTGTGCCTGCAGTTCTGCAAGAAATATCAAAGATGTTTAAAGCAGGTAAAAGTCCGGCTTTAAGTTTTGTTACCGGTAACCTTTCTCATACAGACGCATTGATTTCCGCTGATGCAATAGCGGTTTCAGTTAAAATTAATCCTGAAAGTGTAAAGTATTTTATGCCTCAGAATTTATCTTCAAATGTTGGTTTTGCCCGCTCCGCAATCTTACCAGCCGGTCCGGCAGTTTATGTTTCTGGGCAAGCTGTTAAAGGAGAACTGGCTGAAGCCACACGTGCTACCTTGGAGCAGCTTATCACAACCCTTGTCTCATTAGGCCTCGAAAAAAAGGATATTGTTCAAATTAAATCTTTTATCAGACCAATGTCCGACTTACAAGTAGTGGAGCAGGAGTTCGCTAATTTTTTTAAAGGAGCTAACATTCCACCAATGGTTAATGTTGAATGGACCAGCAAAGATCCTGTGATTGAGATTGAATTAATTGCCTCATCACCTGTTACCGGTGCTAGATCAAGTCAGCAGTTGGATTTTATTACGCCGCCGGGTATGTCAGCTTCTCCTGTTTACTGCAGGGTTGTCCGGATAAATTACGGTCAAAAAATCTTTATTTCAAGTCTTTACGGACAAAAAACCGAAGATGCTGATTACGAATTGTCAACTATTTTTAGTTCACTAGGTACGATTTTAAAAAAGACAGGTAGTGATTTTAGTCACTTGGTCAAAGCAACCTATTATGTTAGTAATGATGATCATAGTGCAAAATTAAACGAAATTCGCCCCAAATATTATGATCCGCTTCGTCCACCGGCTGCTTCAAAAGCGATGGTTAAGGATGTTGGAAAATCTCAGGCGGGGATTTCTATGGATATGATCGGGGTTGTAATCAAGTAATTGTTTTCTTTTCAAACAAACCTTAATATTTAATGGTTAGTTTAAATTTTTTCATTGCACAATAAATTTATATATTCGGGTACGTAAACGTGTATATATGCTTAGTCATTATTTTCTTTTTTGACTGGTAATGATGCAATTTAAATTCATAAATTGTTAGTGATCGTTTTAGTTTATCAGATGATAAATAATGAATTAAATTTTAGAAAACGGCCAACCTTTGGTTTAATAATACTGATATGAATTATCTGACTGCCAAAACTTATAATTCAGGATTTCATGAGGCACATGATACTTATAATGCTTTATCAGCTGCCAGTGACGGAAATATTTATTACGTTTTATCTTCAGATCAAATCCATGTTGGAGGTAAAATGTATCTGTATGATCCAAAGAAGGATGAAACCGAATTCCTTGGAGATTTGACTGAGATATGTGGTGAAAATGATCTAATGTCAATACCGCAGGGTAAAAGTCATGTTAGATTCTATGAGAGGAACGGCAAACTTTACTTTTCAACTCATGTTGGGTATTATGAACTGATAAATGGAATGGACCGACTTCCGGTTAATCCTCCCTCAGGATATAAATTATACCCTGGTGGACGAATTCTTTCTTATGACATGAAAACCAAAGAGTTCGAAAGCCTTGCTCTAATTCCAAATGGGGAAGGTATGGTTTCAATGACCATGGATTGTGACCGTGGCAATATTTTTGGCATTTCCTGGCCGAAAGGTAATTTTATTCACTACAACATTGATAAAAAAGAATTTAAAAATCTAGGTCTTACCTCTGGTACTGGCGAAGCAGGGGAGCCTGGTGATGATTTCCGTTCTTTATGCCGTTCACTTGTGGTTGACCCTGCTGATGGAATCGTATATTTTTCAACTTCAAAAGGAGATATTTTTAGTTATAATCCCGAGGAATTCAAAATTAATATACTTGAAGATGTAAACCTCAGACTTGATTATTTTGGTAAATACGATCCCACCAGACCAGGAAGCATGGGTTATAACTGGAGGGAAATTTTCTGGTACAAACCTGAGGGGCTAGCCTATGGAGTTCACGGTAATTCAGGTTATTTATTCAAGTTTGATCCCAAAAAATCTTCACTGGAACTGATCAGGAGAATTACATCTGAACCTTCTGCAAAAAGTGGAATGTTTGATCAGTTTAGCTATGGTTATCTTGGTTTTCAGCTTGGGCCTGACGGTAAAACCATTTATTATCTTACGGGTGGCCCAATTTATATCCATGGAAAGCGTGTTAGTGGACAGTCTGAAATAGCTAAAGGCGGAGCAAAAGGTCTGGAGAATCTCCATCTAATTACATACAATATTCCCGAAGATATCTATATAGACCATGGTCCAATTTTTTATCAGAATGGAGATCGACCGTTGTATGTCAATTCGATTGCAATTGGTGAAGGTGGTGAAGTTTATGCGCTAGCAAGAATTACGGAAAATGAACACACCCGTACAGACCTTATAAAAATAGCTAATCCATTTTAAAGGGTTAAATGTTGAGAGCTTAATAGTTTCATTTATATATTTTTTAACGAAAATATACTTTGCTCATCCATTATTATTGAATTAAACATTTGTCAGCAATCATAACATTGCACATGTGTTGTTATATTTATTTTAACTAATTGAAAATGTAGGTATGGCCGTGTTCTCAAAAATTCTTTTGATCCTGTTTTTGATTTTAAATTATTTACCTGCTCAGTTTGGTCAAAGATTAAATTATGTAAATGAACTGAAGCAACAGCGAGCGATATACTCTTCTCAACATAAAAAGAAAAGAGATCAAATCCTTAAAAATTTGGAAAAAGCGATGGGTAAACTTCCCGACCGCTTAAATTTACCCAACTTTGATATTAAGATTACCGATAGTATTAGGGAGGATAGATTCACCAGATATACACTTAGTTTTTTAGTTGCAGAAAATGAACGCTTACCTGTTTACCTGTATGTTCCAAAACAGAGCGGCATTATTCAAAAAATTCCTGCCATGTTGGTTTTACATGGAACAAGTGAGCTTGGAAAAGGTGTTGTAGATGGCCAGGGTCCATTACCCAACAGGGCACATGCGCGTGAGCTTGCTCAGCGTGGTTATGTTGTTATTGCACCTGATTATCCAAGTTTTGGAGATCTCAAGAATCATGATTTTTATACCGATAGATATGAATCAGCAACCATGCAGGCTATTTTCAATCACATGCGTTGTGTTGATCTGCTGCAGAGCAGACCTGATGTAGATTCTGAAAATATTGGAGTCATAGGACATTCACTTGGAGGTCATAATGCCATGTTTGTTGCGGCATTTGATACCCGAATTAAGGTAGCTGTTTCAAGCAGTGGCTGGACGCAATTTGAGTATTATAATATTGGTGATGAAGGATCTAAGAAGTATGGTGGCCGACTTGGTCCATGGGCACAAACCAGATATATGCCCTTGATTAGAACTAGATTTAACTTGGACACAAAACTGATTCCCTTTAATTTTGATGATGTTATTACCGCAATTGCTCCCAGAGCTTTTTTCTCTGTTTCACCCCTAAGGGATAGTAACTTTGATGTAACAGGGGTAAAGGAGGGTATTTCAATAGCTGAAAAAGTTTACCGGAGGTTGAAAGCTTCGGATATGCTTCAGGTGAGGTATCCTGATGCTGGACATGATTTTCCTGTTGAAAACAGGAAAGAGGTTTATGGTTTTTTAGATAAAACCCTTAATCATACCCCACTTGATGCTCCTATAAAATAAATAGAAGCTGATTTTCTGATTATATATTTTTTTAAAATAATTAACCTGCTATGATAAAATTGAAACACCGGATCTCAGCTATCAATCCAATTTTAATTATTCTCTTTTTGCTTATTCCTGTATTAGCGATATCGCAGGATGCTATGGTTCTGCAAGATCATCAGAAGTATAGAAAGGAAGTTGTTGAAAATATGCAAAAGGTAATGGGTAAATTACCTAAGCGATCGGATTTAAAACATTCTGATATTCTAGTGATTGACAGTGTTATCGAACAGAGTTTTATCCGTTATAATATACTTTTTACAGTTGAAAAGAATGAGCTTCTTCCTTTGTATCTGTATATTCCCATACAAAGAGGTACTCCTAAAAAACTTCCGGCCATGCTGGTTTTACATGAGACAGACCCAATGGGTAGAAAAGCTGTAGACGGGCAGGGAAACAAAGCTAATCGGGCTCATGCAAGAGAACTTGCACAGCGTGGATACATTGTTATAGCTCCTGATTTTCCAAGTTTTGGTGATACTGAAGATTATAATTTTGAAACAGATCGTTATAAATCAGGAACTATGAAAGGTGTTTTTAATCACATGCGTTGTGTTGATTTGCTTCAAAGCAGACCTGATGTAGATGACAATAATATTGGAGTTTTAGGGCACTCACTTGGTGGACATAATTCAATCTTCCTTGCCGCAATAGATGAGCGCATAAAAGTGGTGGTTAGTAGCTGTGGTTGGACACAATTTGATTATTATAATATCGGGCCTATGGCTGAAAAGAAATATGGAGGAAGGCTTGGTCCCTGGGCCCAAACACGCTATATGCCATTATTAAAAACAAAATTCAATCTCGATAATAATAGTATTCCTTTTGATTTCAACCTGATGATATCGGCAATAGCACCAAGGGCATTTTTCTCAGTTTCTCCAACAAGAGATTCTAATTTTGATTTTAAAGGGGTTCAGGCAGGAATTAAATTGGCAGAACCGATTTACCGTAATCTCCAGTCATCAGAAAAACTGCAGGTACAATATCCTGACGATGAACATGATTTTCCACTTGAAAGTCGTAAAGAAGCCTATAACTTTATTGATAAAATACTGGGCCATACACCCAGATTTACAGAATTTAGATAATTTAATCTGCTACTGATGCAAAAAAATAATTATTCAAGACGTGAATTTATAGTTAAAAATTCATTTTTGGGACTTGGTGCAGCATTAACAATGGGACTTTCTCCTTCTTTGTTAGCCAATACTTTAGATCTAGTTTCAGACCGAGATCTCAGAAATAACTCGGAGCCAATCATCGATATCCATCAACATACAGATTACAGCGGCCGTTCAAATGATTTGCTGATACCTCATCAGCGCGCAATGGGGGTCACGAAAACAATTCTACTGCCGGCAGGTCGTCCGCTCAGTTATGGTTCTACCTATTATGGATATAGTAATGGATTGCAGGCTAAAGCTACAGGTAACGAAGTATGTTATCAATTTGCAAAAGCTCATTCCGATGAATTTATTTTCGGGGCAAATGAAGTTCCGGATATGCCTGGTGCAATTCTGGAAATTGAAAAATATCTCAAGCTCGGTGCTCCTGTAATCGGAGAGCTTAAATTCGGACTCGATTGTGACTCTCCGGCAATGCAGCGTATTTATGAACTGGCAACTTCTTATAATGTTCCTGTTTTGATGCACTGGCAACACAATATGTATAACAGAGGGATAGAACGTTTCCACACCATGCTTAATAAATATCCCAAAGTGAATTTCATTGGTCATGCTCAAACTTGGTGGGCAGAAATAGATAATAATCACCGTGATCCAAATATTCTTTATCCCAAAGGTAGCGTTAGTCGTGGTGGACTAACTGACCGTCTTTTGAGTGAATACCCGAATATGTATGGCGACTTCTCAGCTGGTTCTGGCTTAGGTTCCTTATTAAGAGATGAAGATCACGCCCGCGGATTTTTAGAACGACATCAGGACAAATTACTTTTTGGAAGTGATTGTTCAGATTCAGAGGGTAGAAGTAATTCATGTCTGGGAGCTAATATTATACCTGCTATCCGTAAGCTAGCTTCAAGTAAGGTAATCGAACGGAAAATTCTTTATGGGAATGCACAAAAACTATTCAAAATTTCATAAGCAATAAATTGTTTAAATCTTTTTAATTAAAAAATCAAAATGAAAATATCATTGTTTAACCTGCTAATTATTCTGATTGTTTTTATCAGTCCGGTTTTTGCCCAAAATAATGCTGCTCTTGATTGGAAAGCGGGTGTTAGCAAAGCTAATATTACTCCTAAAATGCCAATGCCAATGGCAGGTTTTGCTTCCCGAACCCACTCATCAGAAGGTACCTTACATCCAATCTGGGCAAAAGCGCTTGCTCTGCAGGATTCAAATGGGAATAAGGCAGTAATGATAAGTTCTGATCTTTTAGGTTTTCCGAAAGATGTATCAGATCGAATTAGAGATCGAATTAAATCGAATTATGGACTTGATCGCTCTCAGATTTTACTAAATAGTTCTCATACCCATTCTGGACCTGTAATTGGTAATGCTTTGACTGATATTTATATTCTTGATAATCAACAAATTGAACAAATTAAAGAGTATACAAAAATTCTTGAAGACCAGATAGTAGAGATGGTCGGACTAGCGATTAAAAATATGGAACCTGCGGGGCTTTACGCTCAAAATGGAGTCACACGCTTTCAGGTTAACCGCCGAAATAATGCAGCAAATTTATTAACTCAGCTCACTGAACTTCAAGGGCCAAATGATTATGCAGTACCTGTGATCAAAGTTTTGAATGCGAAAGGAGATATTAAAGCAATTGCCTTTGGTTACGCATGCCATCCGACGGTTCTGAATGGTTATGATTGGTCGGGGGATTATCCGGGATTCTCCCAGATAGAACTAGAGAGGCTTTATCCCGGTGCTACAGCATTATTTTTTCAAAGTGCAGGTGCTGATCAGAATCCCTTACCTAGAAATACAATTCCATTGGCCAAACAATATGGAAAAGAACTGGCAGCTGCAGTGGAACGGGTGCTAGAGGAAGATATGAAAAAATTGCCTTCAGCTTTAATGACAAGTTATTCCGAACTAAACCTTCCCCTTGCTACCCCACCAACTGAATCTGAGTATACAAAATTTATTAGTACTACTACAATTCCTTATCAAAAACGATGGGCTGAACGTATGAGAACTAAGATAAGGGCAGGTGAAAAATTAGTAACATCTTATCCTTATCCTGTTCAGGTATGGTCTATTGGTGACCAGGCTGTTGTTAGCCTTGGAGGTGAACTTCTCATTGAATATGCCATAAAAATTAAGCAAATGCTTGGTGCTGATGCTTTTGTATATGGTTATTCAAATGATGTTATGGCCTATGTTCCTTCCTCATTGGTATTGAAAGAAGGTTCATACGAAGGAGAATCTCATACTGTTTATGGTTTACCTTCAAAATGGCAGGTTGGTATTGAAACCAGGATATTGAACGAAGTTATCAAACTATCAGAGAAGAATGGGTTGATTAAAAACAAATAATTTAGCGTATTCCATGCTGATTATTATCATAATCTGAGGTATTTTATTCAATGTTTATCTACGATAAATGAAATGAGAAAAAACTTGCTATTTGTATTTTTACTGTTAATCAATTGTATATCTAAAGCCGATCCTGGCAAAGGTTGGATCAGTCTTTTTGATGGAAAAAGTCTTGATGGTTGGCATCATTTTAATAATTCGAAGCAAATTCAAAACTGGAAGGTAGAAAATGGTTCTTTGGTGTGTCTCGGTGCTAAAGGTCCTAGTGGATCCGGTGATATAATAAGCGATCGTTCTTTTAAAAATTTTGAGCTAAGGTGGGAATGGAAAGTCAATTTAGGAAGTAATAGTGGTGTTTTTTATCATATTGTGGAGGATCCCAAATATAAAAGAGCAATTGAGACTTCTCCAGAATATCAGATTATTGATGATGTGAATTTTCCCTCTAAACTAGAAAGTTCACAAATGGCCGGTGCAGATTATGCCCTGTATTCTCCATCTGATAAAAAGGTACTTAAACCAATTGGAGAATGGAATACGTCTCGAATTATATTCAAAAATGGAAGAGTAGAACATTGGCTAAATGATGTCCGAATTGTAAAGTTCAAAGCATGGACTAAGGCCTGGTACAAGCTTAAATCTGTAAGTAAATGGAAAGATTATCCCGATTATGGAATTTCTAAGGAAGGGAAGATAGGTCTTCAGGATCACGGAAATAAGGCTTATTTTAAGAATATTCAAATAAAGGAATTATAAAAATTTTACATTATAAAAGATTTATAGTTAATAAACAGACTATAAATATTGTTAGTAATACCTTTCTGATGCTCAGCTTTGTAGCTTTGTTGAGATAGAATATAGGTTACGAAAATTGTTTTGTATTTTTCGTCATTGTGTCTGAACATAGAATGCTTTTTGCCTGTTTTTTATCCAGAGAAAATGTACGTGTTTATGAGATGATTAATAATTAATAATAAAGATGACTGAATTAGAAGTATTAGAACAAGAATTATTAAAGCCAACAGATGCCTTGATCAATGACATTGCAAAGATCAATGGCGATATAATATTGTTGGGTGTGGGTGGAAAAATGGGACCAAGTATGGCGAAGTTAGCTAAAAGAGCTATTTCTAAGGCTGGAATCAACAAAAAAATTATTGGAATTTCGCGTTTCTCTGAAGCTGGTACAAAGGAAGAACTTGAAAAAGAGGGCATTGAAACAATATCTGCTGATCTGCTGAATGAAAAAGAACTTGCCGCTTTACCTGATGCACCTAATATTATTTATCTTGCCGGAACAAAATTCGGAACTACAGGAAAAGAACCTTTTACCTGGGCAATGAATTCTTATCTTCCAGGTCGAGTTGCTGAGCGTTATAAAGATTCACGTATTGTAGCCTTTTCTACTGGTAATGTTTACCCATTTAGTCCAATTGGTTTAGGTGGCCTTTCTGAAGAATATGTCCCTGCACCGGTAGGTGAGTACGGTCAGTCATGCTTAGGTAGAGAGCGTGTTTTTCAGTATTTCTCTGAAAAATACCATATCCCAACTTTGATTTATCGTTTAAATTATGCCATTGATCTTCGATACGGTGTTTTATTGGAAATTGCAAAATCTGTTAATGAAGGAAGATCTATTGATCTGACAACCGGTAGTGTGAATGTGATCTGGCAGGGTGATGCTAATGAGGTGGCAATTCGCTCTTTACTGCATTGTCAAGTTCCGGCTAATATTCTAAACGTAACAGGTCCGGAGACGCTCTCAGTTAAATGGGTTGCAGAGCAATTTGGTCTCCTAATGGATAAAGAACCTTTGTTTGTAAATGATTCTCAGCCCAATGCTCTATTAAGCAATGCATCTAAGTCTCACAAGTTATTTGGCTATCCAAGAGTAACAGTCCGGGAAATGATTGAAATGACTGTCGCGTGGCTTCAGGGAGGAGGCAAGATGATAAATAAGCCAACTCATTTTCAGGAGCGAAAGGGCCAGTTTTAGAGTATAACTATATGTCAAATAAAAAATTAAATCCCGAACTTAAAAGTTTACTGCAGAGTGGTACTGTTCTACCTGCTATTCCACTGGCATTAAATGCATCCCGGCAATTCGATGAAGCACGTCAGCGTGGATTAGCAAGGTATTATGTTGCTTCCGGGGCCGGAGGATTAGCCGTTGCAGTACATTCCACGCAATTTGAAATTAGGGATCCTGAAATTAATTTGTTTGAAACTGTTTTGAGGGTTGTGTCGGAGGAGATTGATAATTCGAATCCCGGAAGGCCATTTATTAAAATATCTGGGGTTTGCGGACCAACTTCTCAAGCTGTAAAGGAAGCTGAAACAGCCTTGAAGTATGGATATGATCTTGGACTGCTGAGTATGGGGGGACTACAGTCATGGACTGAAAAAGCCATTCTTCAGCGTGTGCGTGATGTTGCTGCTGTTATACCAGTTATTGGATTTTATCTTCAGCCGTCAGTTGGAGGAAGAATTTTCACTTATGATTTTTGGCAGGAATTTGCAGAAATTAAAAATATCGAAGCAATTAAAGTGGCTGCATTTAATCGTTACCAAACTTTGGATGTAGTACGGGCGGTATGTACATCCTCACGGTGTGATGAAATTGATCTTTATACTGGAAATGATGATAATATAATCCCTGACCTCTTAACCAAATACAGTTTTGCTATCAATGGCAGAAGAGTAGAAAAGGAATTTGTCGGTGGATTATTAGGGCATTGGGCCGTATGGACAAGAGCAGCGGTCAGATTGCTTGAAGAAATAAAAGCATGTAAAGCCAATGGAAACAAGGGTATAACAGGGTTGTTAACTAAAGGAATAGAAGTTACGGATATGAATGCTGCAATATTTGATCCTGCTAATAATTTTCATGGATGTATTCCGGGTATTCATGAGGTTTTACGCAGACAAGGGTTATTGGAAGGTCGCTGGTGTTTAAATCCGAAGGAGGAATTATCTGATGGTCAGATGGAAGAGATTGATCGGGTTTGTAAAGCTTATCCTCATCTGATTGACGATCAATTTGTTAAAGAACTTCTACTCGCAGAATTTCTATCTAAATAGTTATTCCGGGTTTTACTAATTTTTATAAATTGCAATATGGACAGAAGAACATTTGTTAAAAGTTCCGGAGTTTTAGCAGCATTGGGTACTCTGAATCCTTCTGATCTTTGTAGTGCTGATTTTGCTGCTTTAAAGATGATAAAGATCATCCAGACTCAGTCTTATTTTGAACGCGAAAAACTCGTTCGCCCCTTCGGATTTAAGGGTGGATTCTTAACCGAGTTATGGCAGGTTGCTTCCAAAATGCATTCTGATTCAGGAATTTCAAGAATAGGTTTAGGCACACAAAGTGTACTTTATGGTGATGCTGATTTATTTTCCCGCCATTCAGAGTCAGATGGAAATGCGATGATGTTTGATTTAGTCAATAAATCACTCGAGCATGTTAAGAATACCCCATTCAGAACACCTGTTGAATTATTAGATAAAATTCTTCCAGCAGTAATTCAGGATGGCAAAAGTATCACTGGTAAACAAGATCTTAATACCAATTTTGTATTTAATGCTTTGGTTGGAGTTGATAATGCTGCCTGGCTTACTTATGCAGCTGAAAATAAGTTCAGCAGCTTTGAGGCTATGATTCCTCAACAATATAAAATGGCTTTATCGCATAGGAATAAAAAAATTGCAATCATGTATCAAATCCCTTATGGCATGCCTATGGAAGATTTGAAAAATGCTGTAAAACAAGGATATTTTGTTTTTAAAATTAAGACTGGGGCCCCAGGTACTCAATCAGAGATGATTCAGGCAGATATTGACAGATTAAGTCTTATTCATCAAACTCTTAAGGATTTTCGTACTGAACAGACAGAAAATGGGAAATTGATTTATACAATGGATGCCAATGCTCGGTATGAGAAGAAGGAAACCCTATTAAAATACCTTGATCATGCTCGTAAGATTGGGGCATTTGATCAAATTCTGCTAATTGAAGAACCCTTGAATGAAAAAAATGAAGAAAGTGTGGCAGATATTGATATTAGAATAGGTGCTGATGAAAGCGTTCATGATGAGCAATCTGCAATAAATCGTCTTGACCTTGGTTATAAAGTCATGGTATTGAAAGGTATCGCAAAAACTCTTAGTATGTCGGTGAAAATTGCCAAACTTGCCGCAGAAAGAAATGTTCCATGTATGTGTGCTGATCTCACTGTTAATCCAATTTTAATTGACTGGAATAAGAATCTTGCAGCTCATTTAGCTCCATTTCCTGTTATTAATATGGGGATGATGGAGACGAATGGGGATATGAACTATCTTAATTGGAAGAATATGGTAAATTACCACCCCGCCGCTTGGGCACCATGGACGATCCCAAAAAATGGTGTATTTGAACTTGGTTCTGATTTTTATAAAAGGAGTGGGGGCATTTTTGAGCAATCAAATCATTATGAATCTGTGTTTTAATTTGTATGTCATTTTGCTTTAGATGAGGTTAAATAAAAAAATAATTTCTTTTTTGCTGACCTTTCTATCGACTGTTCAACTCTTCGCTCAGCCTGAAACAGACACCGTCAGAACTATAAAAATAGATGTATTGGTAGGTCTGCAATACGATCTTGTCAGATTTAGTGTTAAACCCGGAGAAAAGCTCAAGTTAATTTTCAGTAATAGTGATGATATGAGCCATAACCTTCTCATCACAAAACCTGGAGCACGACTTGAGGTTGTAAATCAGGCAATTAACTTAGGACAGAATGGTCCGGAAATGGATTATATTCCAAAATCATCTTCGATTTTATGGGCAATTCCGGTTGTTAATCCAAATCAGTCTAGAACTCTGAGTTTTACAGCACCAAAGCAAGCAGGTATTTATCCCTATGTATGCACACTCCCGGGTCATGGCATGATCATGTTTGGTGCAATGTATGTGAGTAATGATGGTCAAATGCCTCAACTGAAAGATGATCTTCATATTCCTCCAAATAGAAGAACGGATGATAAACTATCGCAAAGTAAACATCAGCCAAACAAAGGTCATCATGATGTTAAGATCAATCCCTTGCACCCTTATACGCCTGTGTCTCCATATTTTTATCGCGTATTTATTGAGGGTTCAAGTCCCGCTGCAATAGCAGTAAGTCTCTCAGCTGATTTATCTTATTGCTGGGATGCAGGAACTTGTAAACTACGCTTTGCATGGAAAGGGGGTTTTCTTGATAATTCAGAATTGTGGAAAGGTAAAGGCGATGCATCAGCAAAAGTTGTTGGAAATGTATTTTTTAGAGACAAAACTCAATTTCCATTGACAATCAATGCTGATAATTTAAATCCAATAATTGATTACAAAGGATATAAACTCATTAATCGTTATCCCGAGTTTCATTATACAGTAAATGGAATAGATGTTTATGAACTAATTGTGCCAAATATTGATGGAAGTGGACTCATCAGGACTTTTAGAATACCGAATGCAAAAACTACTGTTTGGTTCAATACTGATCCTTTTGATGGAGTCTCATACAGCTCTTCTGTCGGATTTTGGGAAGGAAACAGGTTGAAATTAAATCCAATGGAGGCTAAGAAATTCAGCATGACAATGAGGTTAAAAGAAGGCGGACTGTTATGAGAAAACATGCGATTTTTTTATTCACTGTCGGAGTGATATGTTTTATTACCCCCCGTTCACTTACCGCGCAAAAAATCAATCAATCTTATCGGGTTGAAAACATCAAAATGCCCGATGGATTAACCGCTGAAACCGGTGCGATTGAATTCTTACCGAACGGCAAAATGGTTGCATCTTTTACCAGGGGTGAGGTAATGACCTACAATACCTCGACAAAGGAATGGAAATTATTTGCTGAAGGTCTCCATGATCCATTAGGGATTTTGGTAATCAGTAATTCAGAATTATTGATTATGCAACGTCCAGAATTGACAAGAGTAAAGGACACTGATGGTGATGGAATTGCTGATTTGTATGAAAAAGTTACGGATGATTTCGGTCTTTCAGGTAATTACCATGAATTTAATTACGGTCCTGTTAAAGATAAAGATGGAAACATTTTTATTGCTCTAAATTCCTCTTCTGGTGGTGGTGATATCAGATCTGAAGTCCGTGGTGAAATTAATCCACTTGGCCGTGATTATAGTGTGAAAGGGCAGATGTTTTCAAACTTACCTTATCGTGGCTGGATGATGAAATTAAAAAAAGATGGAAAATTAATGCCATTTGCATCTGGTTTTCGTTCACCAAATGGCATTGGATTCGATCTTGAGGGTAATTTGTTTGCAACGGATAACCAGGGTGATTGGATAGGTACAAGTCCCTTACATCATGTGCAGGAAGGAAAGTTTTATGGACACCCTGGAAGTCTGGTTTGGCAAAATGGATGGAACAAAGGTAATCCATTTCTATTACCAGTTCCTGTTTTGGATAGCATGCGAACCAGAGGGACTGTCTTATTTCCACACGGTATTATTGCAAACTCACCAACCCAGCCTGTCTGTGACAATACAGCAGGTAAATTTGGCCCGTTTTCGGGTCAGTTATTGATTGGGGAAATGAATAAGGCACGGATTGTGAGAGTAATGCTTGAGCGAGTAGGTGGCGAGTTACAGGGAGCGTGTATCCCATTTTTTGACGAAAATGGTTTGAGAAAAGGGAATAACCGAATGGTTTTTGCACCTGATGGAAGTTTATGGATCGGTCAAAATTCTCATGGATGGCTTGGAGATCAGGGTATTCAAAGAATTGTCTATACGGGCAAATCACCAGCTGATATTTATACAATGAATCTTACTGAAAAAGGTTTTGATTTGACCTTTACTGAGCCATTAGATGAATCTAGCGCTGTTAATCCCGATCATTTTAAGTTTCGACATTATTATTACAAATATCATAGTAAATATGGTTCAGATCAGTTTGATGTTCAAAATGTTCCGGTTACCCGGATCACTATTTCTAAGGATCGTAAAAAAGTATCTCTGATACTGGCTGCTCTTAAGACTGGGTATGTTTATGAGCTAAGTTTGGGCGATATTAAAACTGAAACAGGAGCTTCATTGACTAATAATTTGATTTGTTACACACTGAATAAATTGCGATAATTCAATGTATAATTTAATGTGTTATCATAAAAGTTTGTACTGTCCGATTAGATTATTACCAACATTTATTGCTGATAATTAATTATAAATTTAATTTTCAATCCCATTCCATCCAATTTGGATTTTTTATTCTAATGCTTCCTCATTTTAAAAACAAATATTCCATTAGTTGTTTGTTAGATTTTACTTAGAATTTAATGCATTCAATGCACTTTGAACACTTCCATGTTTAAGCAATAATTCCTTTGCTGTATCATATTGCATTATTCCAGAATTTGTCATTAACATTTTAACGGCACGATCAATAATCTTATCATTGATTAGTTTAACATTAACCATCTGATTATCAAGAACTTTACCCAGTTTTATCATAGTACTTGTACTGATCATGTCAAAAATCATTTTCTGAGCTGTTCCGCATTTCATACGGGTACTTCCACTAACAAATTCTGGTCCTGTAATAACTTCAACAGCTATATCTGAAACTTCTGCGATTGGAGATCCGGTATTACTCACAATGCAGGCAGTAGTGATACCTTGAATTTTGCATTCTTTTAATCCGTATAATACGAAAGGTGTAGTTCCACTCGCAGATATACCAATTACAATATCTTTTTTTGATATTTTATGCTCATTTAGCATCGACCATGCAGCGTTAATATCGTCTTCCTTCTCTTCCAGAGCTTCAATCAAATGCTCTTTTCCTCCGGCAAGAATAACATTGAAAAGAGTTGAGCTAACCCCATAGGTTGTTGGTAATTCAATTACGTCAAGAACGGATAAGCGCCCGCCACTACCTGCACCAACATAAAACAACCTTCCACCATTTTCAATCTTGGATACAATATCAGTGATTAATAAATTAAGTTGTGGTAAGGCCTTTTCTATCGCTAAAGCAACTGTTTTATCTTCTTTATTCAGGTTCGAAGTAAGTTCTTCAACAGACATTTTTTCTAGGTGCCTGTACTTTGACGGTTCTTCGGTAATTTTTGTCATCATGAATTTTGTTGTAATGTTGGTTATTCTATTATTTTTAGCTGCTATACTAAGTTGTTAAATTTACGGATATTTATAATGTACTAACTTTCTTTAGTCAATGTTTATGATTTTCTTTATGGATTTCTTATCTCATGAATTTTAATAAACCGATTCAGATTGTTATTCAATACCCAGTATTTTATAAATTGGAAAGTCAAGATTAACTTTTTAAATAATCGAGATTCTAGTTTTTAGAACACATTTATAAATTATATATATTATTGTTTATTAGATATTTAATTATTATTATATAAATAATTAAATTAAATCAAAATTGTTTTAAAAATCAATAATGTATAGGAAGAGCGTATTTTTTATTTGAATAATTGAAGATTTAATTTGAATAAGTGGATACCGGAACGATATTTCTCATAATACACGATTATTGCGATATTTTAACCTGAAAAACAACAGATATTTATTATTTCTTAAACAGTCCAATTTAATTACCTTGAAACGTTTATGAATAAGCAAGCTACAGAACTTACTGGAGTAAAAGAAATTGCAAGAAGAGCGAATGTTTCCATTGCCACCGTAGATCGTGTACTGCATAACAGAAATGGGGTTTCTAAACAAACAAAGGATAAGATTCTCAGTATTATTAAGGAATTAAATTATGAACCTAATTTACTCGCTCAAAGACTTGCATCAAGAAAAATCCTTCGTATAGCTACACTCATACCCGAAGTTTCCAATGAGACCAGTTTTTGGGATGCCCCTTTAAAAGGAATAGAACAGGCTGGTAAAGAAATCAAACAGTTCGGAATTATAATTGATAAATATTTTTACGATCAGAATAAGATTGAATCCTTTGTTGAGCAAACTAGGATTATTCTTGAAAGTAAACCTGATGGAATCTTACTGGCCCCTTCCTTTATCGAAGAGTCGGTTCATTTTACAGATAAATGCAGACAACTCAACATTCCTTATGTTCTGATTGATTCAGATCTTCCCAACGAAGGAAGCTTGAGTTATTTTGGTCCCAATTTATATCATAGTGGTTATCTTGCTGCTCATTTAGTAAGTTATTTAATTGAAAAAGGTGAAAAAATTCTTCTTGTGAATATTTCCAAAGAAATAGATAACCATCACCACTTATTAAAGAAAGAAGAAGGATTCAGGGCTTATTTTGATAAACATAAACTGGCTGATAACATTGTCAAAATGGATATTAGAGATACTGATCCCAAATCAATTGAAAAGTTTTTAAGTAGTGCATTCGCTGATCATGAAGATATCAGAGTTGTTTTTGTCACTAATTCAAGGGTCTCTAAAGTTGCCCATTTTATTGAAAGTATAAATAAAGATGTGATTCTGATTGGGTATGATTTTCTCAAAGAAAATATTGAATACATGGATAAGGGCATCATCGACTTTTTAGTTTGTCAGAAACCAAAGCAGCAAGGGTATAGGGCACTAATTTCACTTTATCAGCATCTCGCTTTCTCTTCAACTGTTGAGAAGATCTATTTTATGCCCATTGATATACTGACGAAAGAAAATAGTGCTTTCTACAGAAATTAATTATACTTTAAATTTTGTACCGAATAGAAAACGAAGGAATAAAAAACAGCTCCAGACCATCTAAATCATTATTATTAAGTTCAAAATTGATTTAATAAAATAAGAGAATGGTTTCCTGATTAGATTATTATTATGAGAACTATTTTAAGACACATTTATATATTAATTTTTAGTGTCAGTGTTTTTTCACTTGAAGTTAATGTATCCTTGGCTGCAGATTTCTATCCGCTGCCAGCTCAGAGGGAACTGAAATTGGCAATATTCGATGTTGATGCCACTCCACCAGTTGGAAGTAATTTAACGTACGACCCAATGATCAATAGTTGGGATCTTGGTTTAAGAGCAAAAGGTATAGTTATAATTGGTGCAGGCGAACCAATAGTAATATGTTCAGTAGATTGGATTGGTATTGCTAATGATAGTCAGGATGAGTTTAAGCGAATTATGGCTGAAGCAGCGGGTACTATCCCTTCAAGGGTAGTAGTCCATGCAATTCATCAGCATGATGCACCAGCTTCTGATTTTGGTGCTGAAAATATGCTCAAAGCTGCTGGGTTAAATACTTTAGCCTTTGAAGGAACTTATGCAAGGGACCTGATTCAGCGAATTGGTCTGGCAATTCGTAAATCAACGGTAAATGCTGTTCCATTTACCCATATTGGTACCGGACAAGCTGAGGTTTATAAAGTAGCATCAAACCGTAGGATTCTTGGTCCGGATGGTAAAGTAAAATACACTCGTACCTCTGCAACAAAAGACTCTATTGTTCGTGCTGCCCCTGAGGGCCTTATTGATCCGATGGTTTCATTAATTAGTTTCTGGAATAATGATAAACCATTGGCAGTGCTTAGTTATTACGCCTCTCATCCTCAAAGTTATTACCGTACCGGCATTTCCAATCCTGATTTTCCTGGGATTGCGCGTTTTATGCGTCAGCTTGCTGTTCCTGATGCCCTACACATTCACTTTAATGGGGCTGGGGGTAATTTAACAGCTGGTAAATATAATGACGGTGCAAAAGAAAACAGGCTGATCCTTGCTGAGCGCCTTGCTGATGGAATGAAAAGAGCATGGGATAATACCAAACGTGAGCTTGTAGGTGTAGCTGATGTGAGCTGGAGTATTGAAGCAGTAGCTTTTAAGCCTGCTCCCGGACTTGAAATTCTGGAATCAGCTATGAAAACACAGAATTCTGTTTTTTTATCAAACAACCTTTCTAAACTAGTATGGTTGAAACGCCTGGAAGCTGGAAAAAAAATTGATATTTCTTTGTTAAGTATTGGAAATACTCGTATTCTTCATCTTCCTGGTGAGCCCTTTGTAGAGTATCAGCTAGCAGCAAAAGCCATGCGTCCCGATTTATTTGTTACTGTTGCAGGATATGGGGATTATAGTGTTGGATACATTGGAACTGCTATAGCCTATTCACAGGGTGGTTATGAAACCGGCCAAGCATCAGGGGTAACTGCAGAAGCTGAAGCAATTTTGATGAAAGCAATTAATAATCTTTTGAAAGGAAAATCCAAAAATTGATTTACAAATTGATTTATTAGTTTATTTTGTATTGATTTTAAAATCAATTCTAGCTTTAATTTATTTCAAGAGCATTTCTAATCGATACCCTTTTTCTGAAGAGATTTCTATTTAAAATCTAATCCTAAAACATCTGATATGAGTAGTTATAATGTTAAAAATTTTATGAAAAAATCTATTTTGGCAGGTACTGGTTTAAGTATTTATGGAAATATAAGTTCAGTAATTGCTAAATCGACTGTTTTAACCGGAAAAAGAATTGGTATTATTGGCTTGGATACCTCACATTCTGTAGCATTTACCAAAACATTAAATACTACAGATACTGCTGCAGTTTATGGTGGTTATAAAATTGTTGCCGCCTATCCAAAAGGAAGTAATGACATCATTACGAGTGTTGAAAGAATTCCTGGATATACCGAAGAAGTGAAAAAGATGGGAGTAGAGATAGTTGATTCTATTGCCGCTCTACTAAAGAAGGTAGATGTGGTCCTGCTGGAAACTAATGATGGTAGACTGCATCTTGAACAGGCACTTCAGGTATTAAAAGCACGCAAGCCGATGTTCATTGACAAACCAATTGCAGCATCCCTAGCAGATGCAAAGTCAATATTTGAAGCAGCAAGACAATACAAAACACCTGTGTTTTCTTCTTCATCTTTAAGATTCATAACTGGTATTACTGAAGTTAAGACAGGTAAAATTGGCAAAGTGTTAGGTGCTGAGACTTTTAGTCCGGCAATTATAGAAAAGACCCATCCCGATTTATTTTGGTATGGTGTACATGGGGTCGAGTTATTATTTGCCATAATGGGTGCTGGATGTAAAAAGGTGACTCGGATTTATACCAAAAACACGGATGTAGTTATAGGTGTTTGGGATGATGGAAGAATTGGAACTTTTAGGGGTACCCGAAACGGCAGTTATAATTATGGTGGCAAAATCGCTGCAAGTGATTTTGGAGGAACAGTTTTTGGCGAAAAGGCAAACCTTATTTTAGGTGAATTTAAAGGTTACGACCCTTTACTGGAGCAAATTATTCAATTTTTTGAAACTGGAATATCACCTGTAAATGAGGAAGAAACTTTAGAAATAATTGCTTTTATGGAAGCTGCAGATGAAAGCAAGAATAATGGAGGGACTCCTGTTAATTTAAAAGTCTATAATTAGTGGATTCCATCACTCATATAGCTCTTGGTGCTTGCATGGGTGAAGCCTTTGCCGGTAAACAATTAGGCAAAAGGGCTATGCTTTGGGGTGCAATGGCTCTTATCAAGATTGCAC
>JBIIRT010000143.1:0-6170 GCA_044341405.1 Daejeonella sp.
AACTTCCCTCTTTATCACGCTGATGGTCATATTATTTACATTTCTGTGGATCGGTTTATGTTATTTTGTGCTGATGCGCATCTACATTAAACGCGAGGAAGGAAAATTGGAGGAAATGATCCAAAATCTCGAAAGGCTACACAAACAATTTGAAGATAGTGATCAGTATTCCTAAGGTTTTTTGACTTCTTTTTTAGCTTCTTCCTTTATTTCCTTGAACTGCAGGCTATTATTTTTAAGGGAATACTCCAATTTTCTGGTTTTAGGCTTGGTCGCAGATGCAGAATCCTTAGTTGAAAAGAAAGGAAATTCCCGATAAAGTTTTCCATCATTAACATACAAGGAATCACCGCCGCGATAACCTTCATTTAAAGAGGAATTCAAATCAGGAAAACGTATCTGCTGATTGGAACCATTGTCCCCAAATTCATGAACGTACATGTTTAGTTTGGAATCATTCCCGGAAGCTGTGGCTTGTATGTATAACTCCGGACTTCCATCTGTGTCGAGGTCCATATTCCATGCATCTACCACCTTACCTTTTAACTCGCCGGAAACAGAACGATAGCTTAATCTAGTTGAATCAGACCTTAAAATAAGATAACCTCCAAGTAAATCAGATCCCCTGCCCCAACTTACAATATCAAGTGTTAGTCCGGGCTTTACTTCTATTGCTTTATGGAAACGAAATGGTTCCTGAATCTTTTTCACTTCTTGCTTCACAGCAACGGTCTCCTTTTCTTCGTCCCCACAAGAAATCAGTAAACTTGTTAAACACAGGGCAGTTATAGTTTTAATAATATTCATATTTAAAAATTGCCAGTAAACTTTAAAATAGAAATAACGCTAATTTCAAATTTAATAAATAAAACAGCTAAATCATGGTGCTGAGGCACAATAAATTAGGAAAAGAAAATAACTCGTAAAAAATCAAAAAAAAACCTCCCTTGAAGGGAGGCTAATTCTGTTATAGATACAATCAATGACTACCGTGTTCCGCTGCTGCCAGGTATCTTTCAGCTTCCAAAGCTGCCATGCAGCCTGTTCCAGCAGCAGTAACAGCCTGCCGCCATAACTTATCCTGCGCATCTCCACATGCAAATACGCCAGCAATATTGGTCATTGTACTATCAGGTCTGGTAATCAGATATCCGGTTTCATCCATATCCAGAATTCCTTTGAATATCTCAGTATTAGGATTATGACCGATTGCAACAAAAAAGCCTGTAATATCCAGAACTTTGGTTTCCTTAGTCTGGTTATTTGAAACTCTTACTCCAGTAACATTTTTACCGTCACCCAAAATTTCTTCTGTATCTGTATTGTAATGGATCTCAATATTCGGGGTATTTAATACCCGGTTCTGCATCGCCTTAGAAGCCCTAAATTCATCCCTTCTAACCAGCATATGTACTTTTTTACAAAGCTTTGCCAAGTAAGTTGCTTCTTCAGCTGCAGTATCTCCTGCTCCTACAATTGCCACATCCTGTCCCTTAAAAAAGAAACCATCACATACAGCACAGGCAGAAACTCCAAATCCATTATATTTTTGTTCACTTTCAAGTCCGAGCCATTTAGCACTCGCACCAGTAGCAATAATAACTGTATCAGCAGTAACCGTCTTAGCTTCATCAATGATTACTTTATGAGGAGTAGACGAAAAATCTACTTTACTTGCATATCCAAAACGTATCTGCGTGCCGAAACGCTCAGCCTGTTTTCTGAAATCCTCCATCATCTCCGGACCCATAATCCCATCCGGGTAACCGGGGAAATTTTCAACATCAGTTGTTTGTGTCAATTGCCCTCCAGGTACCATTCCGGTGTACATAACCGGTTTCAAATCAGCACGGGCAGCATAAATGGCAGCAGTATAACCTGCAGGACCTGATCCTATGATCAGACATTGTACATGTTCAGTTTCTTGAGACATTTCTATAAATATTTTGAACAAATTTAGGCTTTTGAAGGCGGATGGACAAATTGATTTAATTATGTCAGGTCTATTTCTGCAATCCACAACGATGAAAATTTGCACCTCATCTATTAATTCACATTTATTGAAATAAACTCATCCAATGTTGTTATTATTACACCAAATCCCTGACAACTGTTGATATGCTCAATCCTTCAAGATTCGAAAATCTTAAAAACACAAAACCAAAACTCCAATACAACTCTTATCACAGATTAAAATCTCTTTATAAATACTTTTTATGTGCTTTTTTAACGATTCTGAGTACAAATACGCTGGCGCAAAAAATCAATGCCAAATACGAATTGCACATCAAACCTGCAAGCTCTGAAATCAAAATTGACGGAGATGTAAGTGAAAAGGCATGGAATGATGCAGAACTGGTCACTAATTTCTTCATGGTCCAACCCATGGATACCAGCTTTGCAAAGATAAAAACCGATATTAAAATGACCTATGATAAGGATCATCTGTATATTATTGCCATATGCTATCATGAACCCGGCCCTTATTTCGTAGAATCATTACGCAGAGATTTCGCATTTGGTAAGAATGACAACTTCCTGATGTTTATGGATCCTTTCAATGACCTCACCAATGGATTTTCATTCGGAACAAATGCTGCAGGAGCCCAGTGGGATGGAATTATGTATGATGGAAGCAAAATTGACCTCAGCTGGGATAATAAATGGACTTCTGCAGTAAAAAATTACCCCGACCGCTACGTTTTTGAAGCCGCCATTCCCTTTAAATCCATTCGCTATAAACCTGGAATAACCCGCTGGGGTATCAATTTCAGTCGCATGGATCTTAAATCAACCGAAAAATCAAGCTGGACCCCAATTCCAAGACAGTTTGCAACCGCCTCTCTTGCCTATACCGGCTCTTTGGTCTGGGATCAACCCCCACCAGTAGCCGGACAAAATATTTCAGTGATACCTTATATGCTCGGTGGCATCTCCAGCAATCACCTCAAATCTCCTATCTCAAGGAATGAACGTGGAGAAATTGGCGGAGATGTTAAAGTAGCCATTAACTCATCGCTTAATCTCGACCTAACTGTAAACCCCGATTATTCGCAAGTGGAAGTCGACAGGCAGGTTCCAAACCTCGACCGCTTTGAACTCTTTTTTCCTGAACGAAGACAGTACTTTCTGGAAAACGGCGACCTTTTTGCAAATTTCGGATATCAGAATATCCGCCCATTTTTCTCCAGACGCATCGGACTAGGCGTACCGATAAAGTATGGAGCCCGCCTCAGTGGTAAATTAAATAAAGACTTGAGAATTAGTGTAATGAATATGCAGACCGAAAATACCAGTGCAAATGAACCTGCTCAGAATTTCGGAGTTATCGCTTTCCAACAAAAAGTGTTTGCAAGATCCAGCATCAGTGCCATAGTAATCAATAAACAATCCCTAAACTTCGATGCTGCCAATGCATTAGCGGGGGTCTCCAGGTATAACCGGGTAGCGGGATTAGAGTATAATCTGGCCTCTGCCAACAATACCTGGACAGGCAAGGCCGTGAGCATGAAATCATTCAGTCCGAATAAACGCGGAAAGGATATGATGCAGGCTGCTAACCTACGCTACTGGACCGGAAACTGGGATTTGAACTGGCAGCATGAATATGTCGGACTAAATTACAATGCCGAAGTAGGATATGTACCCAGACGCGGATACGTGCATCTGAATCCGTCGGCCTCCTATCTCTTTTTTCCAAAGGCTGGCAAACTGGTTAGCCACGGACCTAAATTTTTTAGCAGCAATTATTTTAACGAGTCCTTCAAGCCCACAGACAACACTAATTTTATTGCCTATAGCTTCAATTTTAGAAGTAGGGCAAGCTTTACTGCTTGGACAGCAAACGATTATGTGAAGTTATTACAACCCTTCGACCCAACAAATGCCGGAATTGCCACCTTGCCCAGTGGAACGGAACATAGCTGGAGTTCATTTGGCACAGAATTTACTTCCCGTCCGCAGAGCCTCTATACCTTCTCATTTTCAACACGCTATGGGGGATATTATGCGGACGGTACCCGTTTAAATCTAACAACGGAGTTTGGCTACCGATTTCAGCCTTATGTCAGTTTTGCCCTTAGTTCAAGTTATAATGACATCAAACTGCCCAATCCATGGAATAACCGTAAGTTTTGGTTAGTTGGCCCTCGTCTGGATGTAACCATGACCAATAAGCTATTTTTTACAGGATTTGTGCAGTACAATGAGCAAAGTGACAATATTAATGTAAATACTCGTGTACAATGGCGCTATAAGCCCGCATCCGACATATTTATCGTCTACACCGACAACTACCTGCCTTCACCATTTTCTGTCAAAAACAGGTTCCTAGTGCTAAAAATGACGTATTGGTGGAACATTTAATTAGTTGACAGTTGATAATTGACAGTTGACAATTAACCGTCATCTCACGAGCGAAAATAATTATTAAGTTTTGATGATTTTACCGCGAGGACAAATCTGTTGCAATTAACAACCGATAGCTTTCTGTTTGACCGTAATTGATTAACTAAAACAACTATTGTTCTTGGAAAAAATAATCAAGCGAATAGAAATCCTATAGACAAAATCACAACTCCAATTCAACAGATTTCTCCACACTAAGAACTACATCAATAAGAAGAACATACTACCACTGTGTTCGAAATGACGGAACCTACTCTTTCAACTCCACTAGCGAAAATAATTTTTAAGTTTTGATGATTTTACCACGAAGACAGATCTGTTGCAATTGAAACTCGATAGCTATCTAGTTTAGACTTTAGAATTTGTAAATCGGTGCTAAATTGGGCTAAGATACGTGATGGATGACAGCCTTGCTGAGCAGGAATTTTAATCTTAACTCAAATCCTCCCTTTTAGCTTTTTGCTTTATGCTTTATGTATCGTCCTAAAAAAAGTTTACAGTTTTTGATTTAATCCTGCAATGCTTTTTCAATTAACTCAAATTCCTGCTTTCAGCTTTAAGCTTTTAACTTTTAGCTTTCCCAAGGAGTCTAATAAAATTCCCTCCCAATATCTTCCTCACATCCTTAGCTGAATACCCCCTTTGCAATAAAGCTTCAGTAATCAGCGGATATTTAGAAACATCATCTAAACCTTTGGGGTAAGATTCTGCTCCGTCATAATCAGCACCTAAACCAACATGTTCAGCACCAACAAGCTTAACCATATGATCAATATGATTTATGAGTAATGATAATGGGGCACGCATATCCTCTAATTGCTGACGGTATTTAATATTAATCTCTTCCGAAGCCCTGGACCGACTATTATAGTTCACTGTCAAAGCGCTCAGTTCTGCTTTATGCCGGTCAGCATACTGCTTTTGCTTTCCGCTATACGTGCTATCCAAAAAACCGGTATAGAAATTTACAAAAACCACTCCACCTGTTTTAGCAATAGCCTTAATCTGTTCATCTTTCAAATTCCGTTGATGAGCATTAAACACATAAGCGGAACTATGTGAGGCCATTACTGGCTTTTTAGATTCCTTAATTGCATCGTAAAAAGTAGTCTCACCCACATGCGAAAGATCCACAATCACACCAAGCTCATTCATCCGCTTTATAATCTGTTTACCTAGATCATTAAGGCCAATTTGTTTTAAACTATCCTTTTTAAAAGTTTCTTCATAAGCAGAACTCGACCATGGAGTACTGTTATTCCAGGTCAAGGTCATATACATCATTCCGCGTTTAGCGAGGGCTTCCAGATTTTCGATCTTATTCTCAATCATATGTCCGCCCTCAACGCCAAACATAGCAGCCATTTTCCCTTGTTTCACTGCAAATTTCAATTCTGAAGCAGTTCTTACCTTCGCAATTTTATCCGGATGCCGACTAACCAGTGCATCCAGCGAATCAATCTGACGGTTTGCCAATGCAAATCCTCCGGTGTAGTCACTCCAAACTGAAAAAACCTGCACATCCAATCCACCTTCCTTCGCACGTTCCAGATCAAAGTTTCCGCTTATCTGTCGTATTCCAATATCAATTCCCGATTTGATCTGATCGGATAAAATATCCCCATGGGTATCCACAACGATAGCTTTCTTATGGAGTTTTGTTCCAGTCTGGGCACTTAGACCCAGAGACCCAAATAACATTATACCTGCAAATATGTACTTCATTTGTATTTTTTAATTCTGTAAAATACCCTGCTTAAATA
>JBIIRT010000144.1:0-6166 GCA_044341405.1 Daejeonella sp.
ATAATCTGCGCCCGGCTGCACTTGGCAAGAATGGTATGATTGCTACAGCAAATCCACTTGCAACACTGGCCGGACAGAAAATTTTGGTTAAAGGTGGAAATGCAATTGATGCAATTGTTGCTGCAGCTGCATCACTCAATGCTGCAGAACCATATATGTCTGGAACCGCCGGTGTTGGATACATGCTGTTCTATTCGGCGAAAGAAAACAGGGTTAGATCTCTGGTTTTTGGGGGCTGGGTACCTGAAACTTTTAGAATTACAAAATTTAAAACTGATGCGAAAGTTGCAGATGGTGCAGGTCATGGGGCAATGGAAAGTATCGGGCCCAGAATTGCTTCAGTTCCAGGAAATCTGGCAGGTTGGGCAAGAGCTTTGGAAGATTATGGAACAATGCCTCTTTCTGAAGTGTTCGAAAGTGCAATTGATTACCTTGAAAATGGGGTTCCAATTACCGAATTTGATCAGGCAATGTGGGCCGGTACGGTTAAAAGGATTGCTCCTCATGCTGAATCAAGAAAGATTTTCTTCAAAAATGATAAAGATCCTTTTGTTATCGGCGATTATTTTTCAAATAAGCCCCTGGCTAAAACAATGAGACGAATTGCAAGTGACGGGATTGATGTTTTTTACAAAGGTGAGATTGCTAAGGAAATGGCAGCTGCCTTTGCACGTGATGGTGGTTTTATTACTGAAAAGGATCTCGCCTCTGTACCTGATAAAGTACAGTGGGTTGATCCTATATCTATTAAGTACCGTGATTATACGGTGTACAACAATCCTCCTCCAGGGATGGGTTTGCAGCAGTTACAAACATTGAAGATCATGGAGGGTTTTGATCTGCAAAAGATGGGTCATAATAGTGTAGATTATCTGGCACATTTGCTTGAGGCAGTGAATTTGAGCAGAATTGATACTGACAACTATATTGGTGACCCTAAATTTGTTTCTGTTCCTGTGGATATGTTGCTCTCCGAAGCATACATCGCTAAACAACGCGAAAAGGTTGTGGCTAAGGTGAATGAAAGAAAGGCAGGATTGAAGCCTGAGACTTCTCAAAACATGAGTCCGGATGTGATTGACGACTCTAATGCTTCCAAATATAGATATGCTACAACAAGTCTTTCTGCAGTTGATAAATGGGGTAATGCAGTTGTAATTATTCAAACTCATGGCGGTGGTTTTGGTTCGGGTTATGTTGCCGGAAATACTGGTGTGGTGTTTAATAGCGCATTGGATTGGATGACGCTTGAACCTGGTAAAGCGAATACTGTAGCTCCAGGCAAAGCTGTTGGATGGTGCATAGGTGGGATGATGCAATTCCATAAGGATGGCAAACCTCAGCTGATTGTAGGTTCACCTGGCAGTTTCGGTATTTTACAATCTGTGCCGCAAGTTGCTATGAATAACATAGATTTTGGAATGAACATTCAGGATGCAATCAGCGCACCCCGCTTCAGGTGGAAGGATGAGCTGGGTTCAGTACCTGCAAAGGAAATTATTATGGAAACCAGAGTGCAGCCGGGTGTAATCAAAACATTGAAAGGTATGGGATATGCGATCGATACGAGCTTGGGCGACTGGTCAATGACGGTTGGAGGAGCTCAGGGAATAACAATAGACCGTAAAACCGGCTGGATGATGGGTGGTGCTGATCTGAGAAGAAATGGATATGCAGTGGGTTGGTGATCCCCTAAAACGTTATTTATTTTATAAAATCTATTAAAATGAAAGTAAAAAATACAAATCCCAGAAGGGACTTTATTAAAAAATCAGTTTTAACTGCTGCCGGATTGAGTCTTGTTCCCGGCTTTGTGCTAGGTAAGGATGGCGAAATTACCGGTATAACTGAGCAAATGTCACGAGCACTTGCAGGGCAGGATGGGATTAAGAAAGTCGCATTCATAACCCATATTTACAGAAATAGTGCTCATGCTGATGTAATTGGAACTAAGCTTTTTCTGGGTATTCCAACAGATGAGGGGATGGTGGCACCGCAGATAAAAATTGCTTCAGTTTACATTGAGCAAGTGGGAGCGAATGACACGGGTATAAAAATTTCAAATATGAATAATACCCCGGTCTATCCAACAGTTGAAGAAGCATTGACTTTGGGCGGTGATAAACTTGCTGTGGATGCCGTAATTTATGTTGGTGAGCATGGTGAATATCCCTACAACAGACTGGGTATGAAGTTATATCCTCGAATGAATTATCTCGAAAGGATATTCAGAGTTTTTGATGCATCTAATAGATCGGTGCCTGTTTTTACAGATAAAGCTTTGTCATACAGCTGGATAGATAGCAGATGGATTTATGATCGCGCAAAAGAATTAAACGTTCCAATGATGGCAGGCTCTTCATTGCCATACTGTTGGAGAGATAAACAATTGATTCATCCCATTGGAGTTAAAATATCTGAAGCTGTTGCAATTGGATATGCCTCCCTTGATGCTTATGGCTTTCATGTTACTGAAATTCTGCAATGTATGCTTGAGAGAAGATCTGGAGGAGAAACAGGTGTTAAAAGTGTGGAAGGCTTGAAAGGAGATGATGTTTGGAAAGCGATCGATTCGGGAAAGATCTCTAAAAAGTTGGTTGATGCAGCTTGCGATACAATAAAGGATAAAGAAATGGGGAATATGCGTGATATTGTAACTACACCTTATGCAGTAATCGTTAATTATGCTGATGGAACTAAAGGAACCATAATGATGCTGGATAAGTATGTCAAGACAGGCTGGGCGTATTCTGCAAACACTTCAAAAGGAATGGTTGCTACTGAATTTGTACTCAGTGGCGGTCCAACTTATGCCCATTTTAGCTATTTGGCCTTAAATATTCAGAAATTTATTGTTAGCGGACCAGTTGCTCCAATTGAAAGAAATTTATTGACCAGTGGAATTATTGATATGGGAATACGTTCGTTGAATGAAGGAAAGGTTAAAGAAACCCCGTTTTTAAATATTAAATATTCAGCGGCGGGTTTTGAGCCGATCAGACCTACAGCACCGCGACCAACAGGGCAAAGCATAGCTCCGTGGCATCCAAAGGAGTATGATTTTATGATTCCCGATGCGTTTAAAAGTAAGGGATAATTATTTCAGATATTTTTTATTGTTGAATACTTTTTTGAAATATACCAGAAATAATACGCGTTAAATTTGGAAAATCAGTAAAAAGTCAAGAATATGCATATTAATTAATCAACACCCAATTTTAAAGCAAAAATTAATACCAATGAAAGTCAATTTTAAATTTTTATACGGAACCAATGTTCGCACTAAGCTGTTTGCTTTTTTAGGACTTGCATTTCTACTTACAATAAGTTTTATAAATTCAGGGGGGCCTGGTGGTCTTCCACAGGGAGATGCTGATAATGGTGGTCTTGCATTACCCGGTGATTTCGAAGCGGTTGTAGTGGCAGATTCTTTGGGCCGTGCAAGACATCTTGCGGTTAATACAAATGGAGATATATATGTTAAATTAAGGGTGCCCGATGATCAAAAGCGCGGAAGTGTGGCCCTAAGGGATAATAACAATGATGGTAAAGCAGACATAATTGAGTATTTCGGGAGCTATCCGGATACTGGTAATTATGGAACTGCTATGCGTATTCACAAGGGTTATCTTTATTTCAGTACTGCTGGGGAGGTTCTAAGAACAAAACTTACGCCTGGAAAATTAGTTCCTGAAGGAAAAACAGAAACTATTGTGGTCGATAATTACAAAAGAGGAAAATCTTCTCACATCGCCAAGCCGATTGCTTTTGATAATAAAGGTAACATGTACGTTCCTTTCGGTTCTCCGAGTGATGTTTGTCAGATTGCCGACAGGCAGCCCGGTTCTATGGGACAAACGCCTTGCCCTGAGTTGAAGGAGCATGGTGGTGTTTGGAAATTCAGTGAGAGTAAATTAAATCAAACTCAAAGTCAAGGTACCATGTATGCTACTGGTATTCGGAGTATTGTGGGTATGGCATGGAACAATGTTGATAAATCTTTATATGCAATGCAGCATGGACGTGATGATTTATCCAGAACATGGTCTAATCTCTATACTTCATGGCATAGTGCTTTGTTGCCTTCTGAAGAATTTTTGAAAGTGCCTGAAGGATCTGATTCAGGTTGGCCATACTATTATTATGATTTTATGCAGGGTAAAAAATTATTAAATCCTGAGTATGGTGGTGATGGTAAAAAGGAAGGTGATGCAGCAAAGTATAACATGCCAATCATTGGTTTTCCGGGTCATTTTGCACCAAACGATTTACTTTTTTATACTGGAAATCAATTTCCTGAGCGTTATAAAAATGGAGCATTTGTCGCTTTTCATGGTTCAACAATACGTGCACCATATCCACAAGGAGGCTATTGCGTAGCTTTTGTTCCTTTTGTAAATGGCAAATTTTCAAGTGAATGGGAATTATTTGCTGACGGATTTGGAGGAGTAGATACCATCGTTTACACTTCAGATGCTAAGTACCGTCCGATGGGTCTTGCACAAGGTCCGGATGGATCTCTTTATATGAATGATAGTGAGAAAGGAAAGATTTGGAGAGTGATGTTCAAAGGAGATAAGAAAAATTTCGGTTCCACCCAGCTTGCAGGAATGGCAGCCCGTAAATTAACGTCGCCAAATGTTAAAACTCCAGATTTTGACAAGGATAATCTTATGAAAGGTCAAATGGCTTTAGGCGCTAAGCTTTATAATACTTATTGTGCATCATGTCACCAGCAAAATGGTAAGGGGGATGGAACCCGTTTCCCACCGATTGCCGAGTCTGAATGGGTTAATGGGGACAGGAAAAGGCTAATTGAACTAGTTCTTAACGGGCTTTCCGGACCAATAACAGTGAAAGGTGTTGGATATAATGAAGCGATGCCTCCTCATGGTTACCTCAAGGATACAGAGATTGCTCAGATATTAACTTATGTAAGATCAAGTTTTGGAAATAATTCAAGTGCTATTACAGCAAATGAAGTTTCTAGATACCGCGCCGTTCGGCGATAGATAAATAAAGAATATGAAATTTATCACCTATTTATTGTTCATATCTCTGCCTTTCTTAATGAAAGGTGGAGATATGCTTTCTTCTGATACCCCAAACAGGTTATCTGCAGTCAATTCTACTAATAAACCTGTTGAAGACAAACAATACAAGGTTTCTAAGTTAAAAGGTTCATTGAAAATTAACGGAGACTGGAATAAGGCACAATGGAAGAATATAGAAACGATCAAAATCGAAAACTATATGGGAACAATCCCGCCGTTCAAACCTACGGTTGAAGCCAAAATGATGTACGATAATGATAATGTCTACGTAATTTTTCGGGTAAAGGATCGGTTTGTTCGGAGTCTGGTACAGGAGTACAATGGTAATGTGTCAGGTGATTCATGTGTTGAATTTTTCTTTGCTCCTGATTCTAATCTACCATTGAGTTATTTCAATCTAGAGATTAATGCCGGAGGTACACCTTTGATTTTTTATATCAAACATCCTTATCCTTCAACTCCTTATGTTAAACTGGAAGCAAGTGAAATTAAAGAGATTGAAATTGCGCATTCACTACCATCAAAAGTTGATCCTGAAATTACGGAACCGGTGACCTGGACTATTGAATATAGAATTCCAATATCCATGTTAGCCAAGTTCTCAAATGTGAGTCGCCCTGCGCCTGGTGTGGTTTGGAAAGCTAATTTTTACAAAACTGGTAGTAGGACCTCTAATCCAAATTACATTACCTGGAATATTGTAAATAATCCCAAACCTAATTTTCATCTCCCACAGTTTTTCGGAACTCTGATTTTCAAGTAATTTATTGATTGTGCCGGGTTCAATTGAAATAGAGAGACTGGCAATAATAGGCTGTGGTACAATGGGTCATACCATTGCCCTGAATGCTGCATGGGTTGGTATTCAGGTAAAAATGTATGGGATTGACCAGAAGGATGTTCAGAATGGACTTTTAGCTGTCAAAGCAAAATTAAAAACGCTTTTTGCAAAGGATTTGATCAAGCAAGATCAGCAAGATCAGATATTAGAAAAGATTACCGGCACTGACTCATTATCAGACGCTGTTTCAGGGGCTACTTTTATCATTGAATGTATACCAGAAATTCTGGAGCTTAAAAATGATCTCTTTTTAAAACTTGATGAAATGTGC
>JBIIRT010000146.1:0-6122 GCA_044341405.1 Daejeonella sp.
AAAGAATGAAAAATTAATTTGCGATAAACTAGTATGTATTTAATATGAAGTCAACTCTTAACTTAATGACATTGAGCGAAAGCTGGAACCTCCTCCGATAAGGTTTATTTTACCTGGTGCTCTATTTCATTCGGACGGGTAGCCAAGCTATCAGACCATCTGCAATTTGAAATAAACTCTGGGGAATTTTCCTTTTTACCAGAAACCACTTTAAAGTCCGTTTGCCCTGACAGTAATTTCTGCAATATCCAACACTTTGACATCCTGTTCCTTATTGTAATTCTTTATTCCATCACTCAGCATGGTCATGCAGAAAGGGCAGGAGGCCGCTACTATAGTAGGATTCAGTGCCAATGCCTCATCAATTCGTTCAATATTGATATCTTTTTTCCCTTTTTCAGGTTCTTTAAACATTTGACCACCTCCAGCACCACAACATAGTCCGTTAGATTTACAACGTTTCATTTCTACAAGTTCGGCATCCAAAATTTCTAGAGCCTTTCTCGGTGCTTCATACACGTTATTGGCTCTGCCTAAATAACATGGATCATGAAAAGTTATTTTTTTTCCTTTGAATGACTCGCCACCCTCGGCTTTCAATTTGCCATCATCAATCAGTTGCTGGATAAGTTGTGAATGATGTATCACTTCATAATTTCCGCCCAATCCAGGATATTCATTTCTAAGGGTATTAAAGCAATGCGGACAACCGGTTACGATTTTTTTGATATTGTATCCATCCAAAACCTGAATATTGCTCATGGCCTGCATCTGAAATAGGAATTCATTCCCAGCTCGTTTTGCAGGATCTCCTGTACAGCTTTCCTCAGTGCCAAGAACAGCATATTTTATACCTACGTGATGTAAAATCTTGCAGATATCACGTGTGATTTTCTGCGCCCGCTCATCAAAACTACCAGCACATCCAACCCAGAATAAAATCTCCGGACTCTCACCCTTTGCAGCCATTTCGGCCATTGTTGGAACTATTAGTTTGTCCATTGTGGTTGTCTGTTGTTAGTTGTCAATAATTTATTAGTTCATTGAAAATATGGCAGTTATCACCTTGATTTTCTATTAATTCTCAATTTTGTTATCGCTTGCCTTTAAAAAATCTTAAATGATCTGTTAAATGTCTTTATTCTTTGTTCTCTACCCCTTAATCTAAATAACAAATTATCAAATGAACCAGGATTTGGTCTTGCTTCTTGGCTCTTGGTTCTTGACTCAATATTAATGGCCTATTTCTACACCTTAATTCTCCTGTGCCCAATTCATCCTGTCTACTGCTGCATATTTCCAGGGAGCACCGTTATTTTCCACGTTTCCAAACATAGAATTAATACTTCCAGGAGCTTGAGATTCTTCCATCACTGCAAATCTCCGTAATTCAACAATGACAGCTAGTGGATCAATGTTTATCGGACAAGCATCAGTACATGCGTTGCAGGTAGTGCAGGCCCAGATTTCTTCTCTGGTAATATAACTGTCTAATAAAGATTTACCATCTTGGTGCTCCTTACCATATTTGTCAATATTTCTCCCAACTTCCTCCATGCGATCGCGCGTATCCATCATAATCTTTCGCGGTGAAAGCAGTTTTCCGGTAATATTTGCCGGACAAACCGAGGTACATCTGCCACATTCGGTGCAGGTATATGCGTCTAGTAAACTTTTCCAGGTTAGGTCGCTGATGTCTTTAGCACCAAATCGGCTACCTTCAGGCACTGGTTCTGGACTAAAGCTTGGGTCAAGCATTGCTTTAACTTCATTGCTGACTGATGTCATATTTGTCAATTCACCTTTAGGCTCCAAATTCGAATAATAGGTATTCGGGAAAGCCAATAGTATGTGTAAATGCTTAGAATAAGGTAGGTAATTTAAAAATGCAAAAATACCTATGATGTGGAACCACCAGCAGGATCGTTCAATAGCGATCAAAATGGATTCTGTATCTGGAAGTAGTGGAACCAGAAAATTACTCACTGGGAAGGAGCCTGCACTTAGGTAACTTGAAGCCCCCAATTGCTGAAGTTTACTGTCGGCAGCATTCATCGTTAAAAATGCACCCATTAATAAAACCTCTACAATCAGAATTATATTGGCATCCGATTTTGGCCATTTTCCCATTTCTGTACCACTGAATCGTTTTATAGGTGTAATATTTCTTCTGGCAAAGAACACGATAACTCCTAATAAGACCAATGCGGCCAGTACCTCGAAAGAAGCGATCAATACATTGTAAAGACTTCCTAAAGGTTCTGCAAAAATGCGATGTGTTCCAAAAATTCCATCGATAATGATCTCAAGAACTTCAAGATTGATAACTACAAAACCGATATAAACAAACAAGTGTAGAATAAATGCTATCGGGCGATTCGCCATTTTGGATTGCCCAAATGCAACTTTCATCATTACAGCTAATCGCTCAGACGGGCGATCTGAACGATCTTCCGGGCGACCTAGATTAATATTGCGGATAATTTTGCGCACATTCAGACTGAAAAGTGTGATTGCAGCAGCAGCAATAATCAGAAATAGGATTTGTAAAACCATATGGTTACAGGTTAATAGGATAAAAATAAGCATTATCCTTTAAATCAATTACTATGCAAGCATAATATTTTATTTTTTATTTGCTCGATTTAGTTTTAGGTTTTGGAATACGTTTGGCCCTAAGAAATATTTTAATTAACCCTGGTTCGGTATAAAATATTGCCAAAGTATTATATAAATCGAAGACTTTATTTTGGAAAGCAGGGTCTGTAGTTCTTCGCTTCCGCCAATCCCGTGTTCTGCCCTGGTTTTTTGCAGCAGATTTTGTGAATAGCATAAAATTAGTATTGCAAAAAAGCCAAAGCTGTCACCCGGGTTTATTTCCCATGGCCAATGGTCCTTTTGCCGGACTGTCCGTTCCAATGAAAAACAGGACCATGTAAAATAAACCTTGCCGGAGGAGGTAGCTTCCGGCTGTTCGTAATTTGTAATAAAACTTAGTTTCTTGCCGGAACTACCTTGGAGGAAAGGACTGAACTAAGCTATAATACACAGTTGGTGCTTTCCAAAATAAAATTATTCTCTGTGGAGGTATTTTTACCACCTACCAGAGGGGAATTAGTGTTTCAGAAGAAGCTTATTATTCTAATTCCACCAATACGTGAACTTCAGCACCAGCGCTCGGTTGCGGATGGCGAAAGGAGAGGGGTAATAATTGTCTGTAAATACAATAAAAAGATCACTTGCCGGCTTATAGCGCCATTGAAAACGGGTATTGACATTCAGGTTTTTCTGCTGATTATTATACTGAATAAATGTGGTTAAAAACAGCTTATTAGTAAATGTAAAATCGGTTCTGGGTCCTACCAGCCATAAATTCGTTCTACTCCAGGGTTGCGGCAGGAGAATATTATTATAGCTGGTACTCATCGCTATATTGACATAAGGCTGAAAGCGGTAGCCAATGTCTGCTGTTAAATTTAATCGTGTTCCATCTGCAAAATATCCACCATATTGTCCTGAAAACGAGTAAGTATAAAGTTTTTGTGGTTTGGAGAAATAATTTGCGCCCCAGGTATTCCATAAATGCTCAGTGCCGGTGTTTAAAACTCCTTTTCCTGTATTCAAGGGGTCAAATGGTCTGAGCAGACGAATGTAATTATCAGATGCCCATACTTCAAAAGTACTCTGGTTACGGTGGGTAAATTTATAATTGAATGAAGTTTCATTATCTGTCTGATTAAACGCTTTGTTGAAATAACGCGTAGAACTGAAAATGGGGCCATGGTTCAATATTTTACCAGCTTTTGGGAACATTAAATAACTTAGCTTTGGATTCAGTTTAACGTAATTAATACGGGGTACATAGCCAACTTCCGCGGTATAATTTTCGCCTACATATTCATGTTGCCAACTTAGTAACCATTTTTTACTGCTGTATTGCAAGTTGGCTGCATGTACAAGGTCATCATTGTTTTTAACAGGGCCGAATGATTTCACGAACATGGATTTCCCTGTCCATAGATTACTGCTAGACACAAGATTATATTCAAGTCCGATGTTCCTGTTAAAGGCATTATAAACCGGTTTACCGGGTTGTTTGGACGGGTCATAATCCAAAGATTGTTTGTTGACGAACATAAATCGGATATTGGATCGCGAAAAAACCCGGCGCTGCAGGGCAAGCACCGCAAAATTCTGCGCCGGGAGTCCTGTATCGTCCACATTCTTGGTCTGCATATCCATTGCGCCAATTCTCCATTTTTTATTAAGACTTCCACTCAGGCGAGCACCAAATTCTATAGGAACGCCTAACCCTATTCTTCGTGAGAAGAAGGGCCTGATGTTTGAATAGCCGAAATTTGCAAAGAGATCCGCATTTTCTAGAAAGAATTGCCGGCGTTCGGGAAAAAATAATTCGAAACGATCCAGATTGGTGACCTGTTTATCTACTTCAATTTGCGAGAAATCAGGATTTACCGTAAGATCCAGATTTAATGAGCTCGTAATACCAATTTTTGCATCTGCACCAATTTCCCTTTTAAACTTTGCGCTTGTATTGTTCTCGTAATTTTTTGTAAATCCACCCAGTACATAAGGTATGACGGATATATTGGTTCCGGCTTCAGGCGGTGGGTTATCCCAGATCAGATTCCCGGTATAAGCAAGTGAGGCCACATTAAATTGTCTTGGAATTTTTGCCCAGGCAGATTTTTCGGGAGCCTTAATATCCAATCTGGCGAAATTAATGCCCCAGGTTGTAATACCTTTCTTATAACGGATTGATTTAAAGGGGATAGCGGCTTCAAAGACCCAGCGATCGGCATAATGCTTTACTTCCGAATACCATTTATTATCCCAACTCAGGTCGTAACCATTACTATTAAAAATGAGTCCGTCCCATTGTGCACCGGCGGCATTAACACCAAATGTAAATCCATTCGTCTGATCGTCAAAAGGATCAACAATGAGTAGAAAATTATCGTTTTTAGTGTACGAAAAATCCCTCCTCAGTGATTCAACGGCATAGGAGGTATTCGGTTTTGGTTCATAACAAACAGCGGATATGTACAGATTTCCCCTATCATATGTCATACGCACGGTAGTTTTAACCTTTGCATAACTGGTGTCCATCGGATTAACCATAAAAAAATTCGCCGCCGAATCCCTTACATTCCACGCTTCTTCATCTAATATTCCGTCGATTACAATAGGGAGTTTTGTTTCAGAAATAGTAAGCTTATAGGCATTGTTTATTTTCTGGGAATAAAGCTGGGAGCCAGAAATCATGAAAAGCAAAAAGAGGAATAAATATCTCAAAATACCAACGAGTAAGACTGTGAAATCCTTGCGGAATTTGATTTAAAATTAACAAAAAGAGCAGAACCCTAATGATATTTAATTACATAAAATCAATCAATTCGGCTATTTAATGTATTATTTCTGTCACATGTTTCCTGATATTTTGACCAATTTTATCAATTGGCAGATCGTCAGGATCAATCCCGAAGGGGTCTTCAATAGATTCGGCAATCAGTTCGAGGGAAGCCATGACATAAAAGATAAATGGAACCGCTGCAATGACGAAATAGCCCATCGAAAAGACAAAACCTACCGGAAGTGTAAGCACATAAATGAAGATAAATTTTTTAATAAAAGAGCTGTAGGACATTGGAATGGGGGTATTTTTTATACGTTCGCATGCCCCGCATACATCAGTCATGGCGTTTAGTTCAGTACTAATTATAATTAATTGATCACCGCTAATTTTGCTCTCCTGATACAGATTATTACTGCGGCTAAACATCATGGAGGCGACCTGATTAGGGCCATGTTTTTGTATGTCTAACGATTCAAATTCCGGATGTTCAATTTCATCAAGCATGAATTGGGTACTATTTGACCGAAGATGAGCAAATAAGGTATCGGCAAATAAAGGAATAGCTTTTTTATAGAAACTACGATTCACGTGATCATCAGGCTTAAGATAAGCATTCATCTTGATGGCCAACATTCGGCTTACATTGGTTAGTGTTCCCCATTGTTTGCGTGCTTCCCACCAGCGGTCGTATGCTGTGTTAGTACGGAATACGAGCAGAATTGACATCACAAACCCCAGTAGATTA
>JBIIRT010000145.1:0-6122 GCA_044341405.1 Daejeonella sp.
TTACTCACTACTCATTTAAATGAACTCCGAAGAAATAAAATTAACTCAATATTCCCATGGCGCAGGATGCGGCTGCAAAATTAGTCCGGCAGTATTAGACATTATTCTCCACAGTCCAATTACCCATACGGTTGACCCCAATTTGCTTGTTGGTAATAATACCCGTGATGATGCAGCTGTACTTGACCTTGGAAATGGAAGCGCTTTAATCTCAACTACAGATTTTTTTATGCCTATAGTTGACGACGCATATGACTTTGGGAAAATAGCCTCAGCTAATGCGATTAGTGATGTTTATGCAATGGGAGGAAAGCCTGTATTAGCCATTGCCATATTGGGTTGGCCAATTGATAAATTATCGCCCGAAGTTGCACAAAAAGTACTGGAAGGCTCAAGGGCCATTTGTGCCGAGGCAGGAATAACCTTAGCTGGCGGGCATAGTATTGACTGTCCTGAACCGGTTTTTGGTTTATCTGTAAATGGCATTGTGGACATAAAACATCTTAAACAAAACTCTACAGCCCAAGCTGGATGTAAACTTTATTTAACCAAGGCACTCGGAGTAGGGATCCTTACAACAGCACAAAAAAAGGGAATACTTAAACCTGAGCATGCAGCAATAGCACCGAAAAGCATGTCGATGTTAAATAAGATTGGTGAAACATTAGGCAAGTTGGATTATGTAAAAGCAATGACAGATGTAACTGGCTTTGGTCTTTTAGGCCACCTTTCAGAAATGTGCGAAGGAAGTAATTTACAGGCAGTTATTGAATTCGAAAAGGTTCCAAAAATAAAAGAGATCGACGAATATCTGGATCAGAATTCAGTTCCGGGTGGTACTACCAGAAACTGGAATAGTTATGGACATAAAATTGCTTCAGGAAGCCCAGTACTAAGCCGAAAAACAACCATACTTGCAGACCCGCAAACAAGCGGAGGTCTGCTGGTTGCAGTAGAAGAATCGAAAACATTAGAATTTGAACAAGTGCTCCGGATTAATGGGATTGCTGAATCCAATATTATATGTTTCGGATCGTTAAAGAAGAAAACTGAAGATTTTCTTGTAGAAATAATTTAAAGGTGCAGATGTGTAAAACAGGTGCTTTCCAGTTAAGCTGAAATTTCAGAAACAATTATCCCGGATTGATTATCTTTAAGAAAGAATTTTTATGAAAAATACAATAGTCCATTTATTCCTAGTAATGGGGTTAGCATTCATAAGTGGGTGCGGACCAGAAACTACAATCAATGATGATGAGGCAGTATCAGTAATCTCCAATTATTTGGATGAAAACCCGGAATATAAAACAGCGAGTTTTGATTTTGGAGAAATGAAATTTCGACAAATAAAGGACCAGGAGGAACTCAATAAGTACAAGCAATTGGAATCTGACGGATATATTACCATGGATATCCAGGAACAAAAGAAGGTTTTTCTTTCCAAAGACAGTTCAATTGTTTATTTAATTAAATTGACCGAAAAAGCAGCACCTTTTGTATTAGAGCAGAGTAAAGACAAAGCAAAAGTCAAAACTATTCTTTATGAAATGGATGATGATAAGCCCGTTGATTTTGCAAAAACCAATGAAAGATCAGCAAAAGCTACTGTAACTTTAATGAAAGTCGAGACTGATTTCTACCCTTTTGACGATAATAAAGGATCAAATAGTGATTTTCTTACAAAAACCTACAAACTCAGACACAAAAAAGACCAGGGATGGGTTGTTACTAGTGAAAAATAAATCCAAAAACTGCTAAAAATCAGCAGACATCAGACTTTTTTATTTCTACCCTTTATTTTCCTATTAATTGACGATATTATTACACGCAATTATTGCCGTAATTTAATAATGTGCTGAAAATCCTTATTTTTGCCTCATAAAACTCCCCGTATTTTTAATGAAGCTTAATATAGATTATCAGGAAAAATTTGAGCAACGTCATATTGCTCCCAATGAGCAGGACACAGCTAAAATGCTCGAGACTATCGGTGTGAATTCGATAGACGAATTGATCAGCCAAACGGTACCGTCGAATATCAGATTAAAAACAAATCTGAATCTTCCTACAGCCAAAAGTGAGTCTGATTATCTGATTAATCTGAAACAAACAGCCTCGAAAAACAAAGTATTCAAATCTTATATTGGCCAGGGTTACCATGATGTGATTATACCGGGTGTAATTCAACGCAACATACTGGAAAATCCGGGATGGTATACTCAATACACACCTTATCAGGCAGAAATTGCGCAAGGCCGTTTACAGGCACTGTTAAATTTCCAGACGATGGTTATTGATCTTACCGGAATGGAAATCGCAAATGCATCTCTTCTTGATGAGGGAACTGCAGCGGCTGAGGCTATGTTTATGCAGTATAGCCTTCGCAAAAACGAAAGCGCTAAAATATTTTTTGTCTCGGAAGAGGTTTCGGCCCAGACTGTAGATATACTGCAAACACGTGCTGCTCCTTTTGGTATTCAGTTACAAATTGGAAGTCATGAAACCGTGCTACTGGATGAAACTATGTTTGGTGCAATTGTTCAATACCCAGCGTCGAAAGGTCAGATTTTTGATTACTCCGATTTTGCTGTCAAAGCACGTGAGAAAAGCATAAAACTAACTGTGGTTGCCGATATCATGGCACTTACTTTATTGAGTCCTCCGGGAGAATGGGGAGCTGATATTGTTGTAGGTTCTAGTCAGCGTTTTGGTATCCCAATGGGTTTTGGTGGCCCCCATGCAGCATTTTTTGCTACAAAGGATGAATACAAACGTTCCTTACCAGGTCGGATTATTGGGGTAACTATCGACAGTGCCGGAAATTATGCACTACGTATGGCGCTTCAAACCCGCGAACAACATATCCGTCGAGATAAGGCAACTTCTAATATTTGTACCGCTCAGGCACTTTTGGCTATCATGTCAAGTATGTATGCTGTTTATCATGGGCCAAAGGGTATAAAACAGATCGCTGAACGAATCCACGGACTAACTATATTGCTTTCTAAAGCGCTTGAAACACTTGGATATAAACAGGAGAATAGCTATTTCTTTGATACCATCAAATTAGAGCTGGGTGATCTTATCAATCCAATTCACGCAGAAGCGCTTAATAATGAAGTCAATCTGAATTATCAGGGTTCCCTTGTAAGTATAACACTTGACGAAACCACCACACCAAATGATGTTCTGACCATAATCCGCTTTTTTGCAAAAGTAATGGGTAAAAATGCTAATGAGCTTGATCTTGATAAAATCAAATCCGGAATCACTACTCATATTCCTTCCCAATTGCAGCGTAAATCAGCCTACTTGACCCATCCGGTTTTTAACTCTTACCATTCCGAGCATGAAATGCTCAGATATATCAAATCCCTTGAAGCGAAAGATCTTTCGCTGTGCCACTCAATGATCGCATTAGGTTCATGTACGATGAAGCTTAACGCTACGACTGAAATGGTGCCTGTTACATGGGCAGAATTCAGTAAAATTCATCCATTTGCACCTGGAGATCAGGTTGGAGGATATATGCAAATTTTTGATGAACTGGATAATTGGCTTAGTGAAATAACCGGATTTGCGGCAATGAGTCTGCAACCTAATTCAGGAGCACAGGGAGAATATGCCGGACTTATGGTCATTCGAGCTTATCATTTAGACAGAGGAGATACACATAGAAACATTGCATTGATTCCTTCTTCTGCACATGGAACAAACCCCGCTTCTGCATCTATGGCGGGAATGAAGATTGTAATTGTTAAATGTGATGAAAAAGGCAATATCGATGTAGCCGATCTGAAAGCAAAAGTTGAGGAAAATGCCAATGAACTTTCTTGTCTGATGGTTACTTACCCTTCCACACATGGCGTATTTGAAGAATCTATCATTGAAATATGCGATATCATTCACAAGAGTGGAGGACAGGTTTATATGGATGGAGCGAACATGAATGCACAAGTCGGACTAACAAGTCCGGCTGCAATCGGAGCAGATGTATGTCACCTGAATTTGCATAAAACATTTTGTATCCCTCATGGCGGGGGTGGTCCGGGAATGGGTCCAATAGGTGTGGCTAAGCATCTGGTACCATTTTTACCAGGCCATGCTGTCGTTAATATGGGCAATGAAAAATCAATCACTGCTGTTTCATCAGCACCATGGGGCTCAGCATCAATTCTTCTTATTTCACATGCCTATATTGCAATGATGGGTGGAGATGGCTTGACTAATGCAACTAAATATGCCATTTTGAATGCAAACTACATTAAGGCGAGACTAGAAAACTCTTACCCGGTTTTGTACTCAGGTAGCCAGGGCCGTTGTGCACATGAAATGATACTTGATTGTCGTGCATTCAAGTTAAATGGAATAGAAGTGACAGATATTGCTAAGAGACTTATGGATTATGGTTTCCATGCCCCTACGGTCTCCTTCCCTGTTGCGGGCACCGTTATGGTAGAACCTACAGAATCAGAACCTAAACATGAACTGGATCGTTTTTGTGATGCAATGATAGCAATCCGCGCTGAAATAGCTGAAGTTGAAAACGGAAAACTTGATCCGGTAGATAACCCTTTAAAAAATGCGCCTCATACCGCTGCTGTTGTCACTGCCGATGAATGGACACATCCGTATACCCGACAAACAGCTGCTTTTCCATTGCCTTACGTAGCTACTCATAAATTCTGGCCATCTGTGGGCAGAGTAAATGATACTCATGGCGACAGAACTTTAATTTGTTCTTGTCCTCCGTTGGAATCTTATGTTGAGGAGGTATCGTGATTTTTTATAAATCATATTGAAAATGATTTTTATTGCTTTATATAGCAATAAGAACCTAGAAATCAGATAATAAGTGTGGAATTATAACTTGTAAAATATGAGTGTAAGACCACTCTTAAAAAGATTGAATATGACAATTTGAACAAGACTTAGTCCTTTTATAAGTTTTTAAAAAGCTGAGAAATACGTTAACTCAATGTCAGTCACCAGTAAATTTTTGTTCAAGAAGCTTAAACAATTAAACAAAAACTTTAGAATATATTTATTAAAATTTATCAATTAAATCACATTCAAAATGAAAAAACTATTCGCATTTACTACTCTTATCATGAGTACATTCCTTATGATTGCTTTCAACACAATTAAAGAAGAAGTATACAAAGTTGACGCTGCGAATTCGACTATCGGATGGTCAGCAAAAAAAGTTGGTGGAGGGCACACTGGAACAGTAAAAATCACAGAAGGAAATCTAGTTTATACTGGTAAATCTTTACAAAAAGGGTCTTTTCTTATGGACATGTCCAGTATCACCTCTGATAATGCCCGGCTAACTACTCATTTAAATTCGCCAGATTTCTTTTCTACTGAAAAAAGTCCAACATCCAAATTTGAGATCATTAAAGTTAGTGCAGCTGGCAAAGAACGTGTAAACATTACAGGAAATCTAACCATCAAAGGAATTACTCATCCATTAACTTTTCCTGCAACGGTTAAACAGGGAAAAGATGTTGTAGTAGCTGTAGCTTCAGGAATCAAAGTTGATCGTACAAAATACGATATCAAGTTTCGTTCAAAAACCTTCTTTGGAGATATTGGCGATAAAGCTATTGATGATGAGTTCGAATTGAACATCAACCTGACCGCCAAGAAAAACTAGATTAAAACAAGGAGTAAGGAATAAGGATTTTTTTAGAGTTATCTATTAGTGGTTATCAGTTAACTGTTATCAGTTAACTGTTGTCAGTAAATTATGATATTTACCAACTGAGTAGTTAATTTCTTTATTCTTTGCTCCTTACTCTTTGCTCCTAAAACTAAATCTCAAGCGAACCGGAATCTATCAAATGTCTTGACTCTTGGTTCTTGACTCTTGGTTCTTGGTTCTTGGTTCTTGGTTCTTGGTTCTTGACTCTTGGTTCTTGACTCTTGGTTCTTGGCTTTCAGCTTTTAGCTTTCAACTCTTATCTTACCCTAAACCCCTCATTCTCAAAACCCACTCTTGCAATTGCTTTGGTTTTTGCGTGATAGAAAAGACATTGCCAGTTCTCTTCGACTGCTCTCAATCCGTATTCATGTCTTAGTTCCATAGATCTGCGCCCATCAAAGTCATATTTAGCGAT
>JBIIRT010000147.1:0-6111 GCA_044341405.1 Daejeonella sp.
AATGCCCAGGCTGTTCTTGATGGTGATTTGGATGAGTTTTTGAAGGCGTATTTGATGGAGTTTTAAGGAGAATCAGGTATCAAGAGCCAAGAATCAAGACAGATTTTAAGGAGAGCCAAGAATCAATAGCCAAGAACCAAGACAGATTTTAAGGAGAGCCAAGAATCAAGAGCCAAGAACCAAGACAGATTTTAAGGAGAGCCAAGAATCAAGAGCCAAGAACCAAGACAAAGAAAATTCGTGTAATTTCCCTGTGGTTGGTGTTATCACCAACCACGTGATTTGACTACGATAATGGTACGGTGACAACACCGACCAGAGGAAAATTCACCGTAATCAGTCTTGACTCCTGGTTCTTGGCTCCTGGTTCTTAATTTTAATTTACCCGTAACTGTCTTGACTCTTGGTTCTTGATACTTGGATCTTATTTCGGTTCTGGGAAAATCGATAACAGTTCCTCAAGTTCAGCGACCTTTTCAACTGCCGATAGCTTTTCATAAGCACTAATCAGGTTTCTGAGTACCCTCTGGACGATTTCGGTATTGCTGCAGGGTTCGTAGAAATGGTTAAGGGGTTTCAGGTTTAATTGTTTTAAGAAGGCATCTACATCTCTACGACCAAAAATAAAGCCCTTGTTAAAGGCATTGATATAAAACAGAATACTATTTTCAAATACATTTTGAGAAGTTTGGAACTCTTCTGAAGGATTCTCATCCACATATGCCAGTATAAAATGCTGTGGTAGGTTGACGCCATAAATCGGAATATCAAGCTTTTGAGCAATAATTGAATAAACTACAGCGAGTAAAATCTGGTTTCCTTTTTTGCTTTCAAGAACCTGGCTCAGGTAAGAATTTTGTGGATCCTGATGATTTGTCGTGTTTCCTGAAAAACCGTAAGCACCATAAAAGATATGATTCATTAATTTCACTTTCTCAACCGCACTCATTTCGTAGATCATCTGCATCCAGATATCTCTTTTAATATCCTCAATCTGATTGATGATTTTTTGTTCATCAAGATCAGGATACTGGTATTTATTGACGATGAGCATCCCCTGCAAAAGGTCAAAAGAACCGCCCATATACCATAACTCGAGTTCTCGTTTAACATTTTGGAACTGAATTTTGTGGACAAGGTTTTCTATCCGTTCCTGCAGGATGGTATCCAGCGATTGAGACCAGGCATTTTCCAGATATCCAATAACATCATTCCCATAGGATAATAACTTATCCTCTACATGGCGTGATATCTCCGCATCGGGATCATCAAGTAATTTAATAAGTGATTCTACTTCCTTTTCATTCATTGCTATCTGCAAATTTACGCAAAATTGTATTTGTTCTTAAAAGCTATTGGATGTCCTTTTCTCATATCTCCCATCTCACATCTCATATCTCAAATCTCCCATCTGATATCTCAAATCTCAAATCTGCAAACTATCTTTATCTCTATGTTGAATTTGTCAATGCTAATCAGTTTCCTGAAGCACCGGTTTAAGGCTAAAACCCGACATGGAGTTCATTCGCCTTTTGTATACCGGCTTCTTGATGAAGTTATTTACGATTTTCGTGCCCAAACAGTTTATCAGGAGATAGAGCAGCTTAGAGCTGAATTGCTTCAGTATGATCCGCGGAACAGTTTAGTTAAGAAAAATACTTTAACGCAACCCAGATTGGCCCAGCTTGTTCATCGGCTTGTGTGTGATTTAAAGCCGAAAAATATTATTGAGTTGGGTACTTGTCACGGAATTACCACTACTTACCTTGCAAAAGCAGCGACTGAGGCAAGGGTGATCAGTATCGATGATTGCCCTGAAACCTTAGCTATCGCTCGTGAGAACATGAAAAAATTACAGATTATAAATACCGAACTTCTACTTGGGAATTTTGATGAGATCCTTCCAAAGATTATTGAGGAAATCCCTCTGCTCGATTTTGTTGTTATTGAAGGTCATCACCTTAAAGAAGATACTCTAAACTATTTTAAGTGGTGCCTGCCCAAAATTGGTGAAAATTCATTGCTGATATTTGCTGATATTTATTGGAATCAGGGTATGAAAGAAGCCTGGGAAGAGATTAAAGCAAATCCGGAAGTAAGTGTGACTATTGATCTTTTCTATATCGGTCTTGTCTTTTTCAAAAAGGGCAGGGTTAAGGAGGATTTTAGAATCAGGTTTTAATTTGGGAATTTCCCCAAAAAGGTGGTATCACAAAATGTGATACCTTCAAATCAGCCTATTTTGAAGTATTTTTTAATAAATAGTTACTGAAACGTATAATTCTCAACTACTAGTATCTGGGAAATGATTGAAATGGAATTTCCTAAGTTTAGGAGGTTCCAGCCTTCGCTGGAATGACAATCCGTGGGGTGGAATAGGGGAGATTCCGGCCTTCGCCGGAATCTTAGTGGTATCACAAAATGTGATACCTTCAAATCAGCCTATTTTGAAGTGTTTTTTAACAAATAGTTACTGAAACGTATAATTCTCAACTGTCAATTGTCAACTGTCAATTAATTAAATGTGCTTGCCCATAAAGCGCCTTCCCGCTTTTGGTCCCCAGATGCTTTTCATTCTCAACTACCAGTTCTCCGTTTACAATCACATATTTAAACCCTTTGGAATAAGCATGTGGTTTTAAGAATGTGGCCATATCACTTACTTCCGCCTCGCTGAAAATCACAATGTCTGCAGCATAGTTGGGCAGCAATAATCCGCGGTCACTCAAGCCAAATTTCTGGGCTGCCAATGAAGTCATTCTTCTGACAGCATCCTCCATGGTAATTACCTTTTCATCTCTTACGTATTTACCCAATACCCTGGCATTAGTGCCATATCCACGTGGATGCGGCATTCCTCGGCCGGGTACAGGCACACCAGCATCTGCTCCGAACATGCTGAAAGGATATTTCATGATGTTCTTCACATCTACTTCAGTCATACTGTTGTAAACCATTTGCGCACCTCCTTTTTCAACCATATCCATAATGGTTTCTGCTTCATATTTCGCCTTGGCTTTTCTGCCCATCAGTTTATTAATTTCAGAAATGTTTTTACCGTTCAGACTGGTATCTGATGGATAGTTTGCCACTACAGCGTAACTGTAATTAGGAAATTTATAGCTGGCAAGTTGTGCAAGCATTTCATTTTTTATGTTGGCACGGATTGCAGGAGTATTTAATCTTGCTTTCAATGAATCATTTCCCCCGGCAAAAGCCCAGTCGGGTAAACGAATTCCTAGGTTGGTGCTACTTGCTGTGTATGGGTATTGATCGATGGTTACATCCAGGCCATTTTCCCTTGCCTCTTTTACCAAATTGATGGTGACATCCGATTTACCCCAGTTTGATCTGCCGCCTATTTTGAAATGCGAAATCTGAACTGGAATATTAGCCTCTTTTCCGATGTTAATGGCTTCATTCACTGCTTCAACTGCCTGGTTTTCTTCATTACGGATATGGGAGGCGTAAACTCCTTTATTTTTTGCTGCAGCTCTTGCCAATGAGATCACCTCCCCGGTTTCTGCAAAGGTTCCCGGAATATAGATCAATCCTGTGGAGAGCCCCACTGCACCTTCTTTCATTGCCTTTTCTACCAAAGCATCCATTTTTTGTTGTTCCTCTGCAGTAGGCTTTCGATTATCAAATTTCATTACCTGAGCGCGTACGTTATTATGCCCGATCAGACTTGCCACATTGATTGAAGTCCGCGTCCGGTTAACTTCCGCTAAAAAACTTCCAATATTATCTGCAGATCCACCGCAATTGCCGGTAACCACAGTGGTCACTCCATCGAAAATATAGTTGTTTGCAGTAGGAGTAGTAATGATTCCACTCTCAATGTGCCCATGTACGTCTATAAATCCCGGTGCTACCAGTAAACCTTTCGCATCGATTGTTCTGCTTGCCTTAATATCAGTAATATATCCAGTTTTGATGATCTTGCCATCTTTTACAGCCACATCACCATAATACCAGGAGTTTCCGGTTCCATCGTAAATTTTGCCATTTCGTATGATCAGGTCGGCAATAAGTTGAGCCTGTACCATCAAAGAACTTAGAACTAATCCGGCAAGCGCGAGTATTTTTTTCATGTTTTATATCTAAATCTGAGCTAAATCAAAATCAATCGTTAATTGCCTGATAAGTTAATGCCCTGAATTTTTCTACCACCTCATTATGCGTTCTGGCCTGTAACTGTCGGAAGAACAAGTAAACCATTTTTTCCTTTGGATCTACCCAATAGGAAGTTGCAAAAGCGCCGCCCCAGTTAAATGTCCCCACTTGTGCAGGCGCACTCCCGCTGTTTTGATCTGTAACTACTCCGAATCCGAGTCCGAAGGTACCACCTGCGTAAGGCACACCCTCAATTTGATTGGTAGTCATCATCCTTACCGTGTTACGGCCTAATAATCTTTTGCCATTATACACTCCGTTGTTCAACAGCATCTGAAGAAAAACGCCATAATCATACAGTGTTGAGCTTAAGCCTGCTCCACCAGAATAATAGGTATGCGGTACCAATGGGTAATTGGAAGTTGCCGGACTGTTTAACATTCCTGCACCGGCTTTCACTAATTTTCCTTGTGGAGTTTCAGTATAAAGGTTTACCAAACGATTTGCTTTTTCTTTAGGTAAGTTGAAATAAGTGTCTTTCATTCCCAGAGGTTCGAAGATCCGGGTTCTAAAAAATTCATCCAGACTTACACCGGATATAACCTCAACCAAACAACCCAGAACATCGGTATTCAATCCGTAGGTAAATTTTTCGCCCGGCTGGTGCATTAAAGGCATCTCACCCAGGCGGCTCATTGCTTGAAGCAAGGTTCTGTCTTTTACACCCAAACCTGCGGTGATATTATTTTTTGCATAGATTGCATTTGCTTCCTTTGATCCAATTTGAGCATAACCAAGTCCGGAGGTGTGGGTAAGAAGATCCTTAATGGTCATTTCCCTTTTTGCAGGAATAGTAGTATAAGTCGTATCTGCAGCGTTAAAGCTAGCCATAACACTTTGCTTTTTAAACGAAGGAATATACATTGAAACCGGGTCTGTCAGCAATAACTTTCCTTCATCAAACAGCATCATAATGGCAACGCTAGTGATTGCTTTAGTCTGAGAAGCTATTCTGAAAATACCATCTTTTTGAAGCGGGGCCTTGGTATCCAGATCATTATAACCATTTGCCTTGTAGTACGCTATTTTACCATCACGGATGATTAATGCCGCACCTCCATTCATGTATCCTTTATCCACCCATTCATTCATGGCATTATCAAGGCGCTTTAGGCGTTCAGATGAGAAACCTGCTGCTTCAGGGGTTGAATTCACGATAGTCTGGCTGAAGCCTAAAATACTCACAGAACAGAACAGAAGAAGGATTAATAATTTTTTCATGAGATTTGGTATGGGTTGTTTTTTAATGGTTTGATATTTGTAATGACTTGTAAATTATGGAAATTGAATTTATAATACAAAGGAGTTTGGTAGTTTTTGATGATTAGTTTCCGGAGAAATTTATAATTGTAAGATTTAAGATCAAAATCTTAACTAATAATCATTCTCTTTTCTTTTCCTGCAGCAGAAAAGAAACAAAATGCCGCCGCTGCGCCTGATGCTTTGAAGGTTTCTGCTCAGGCCTAGACTATAGTTGCCGCACCAGCCAATGCGGAGGAAAGCTTATTAATGGGGGCTGCTAGCGTGTCGTCTAAAAAATTGGGGTAATTAGCAAGATCCTAGGCGTATCACCTTGCAATGACATTCATATACTTTTTTGCGGCATTGGACAGGGCGGTAAATTTAGCTTTGCCATAGTACTGACTTTCATAGCCCTGTACGCAGCCGTTGATGGATGAACATTCCTAAACCTCTAACGTTAATCTTAGTAATCTTTGAATCTCAATAAGGAGAAATTAATTCTAAATGAAGCAGTATTTTCCAAAGTGGGGGGAGGACAAAACAGAGCTTGCCCCGTATTAGATACGGGGGGTGTATGGCCTGTAGTGGTGGAAGCGTAGCCTGCCCCGACCTTTGAGAGGGGTCAGTCTTGATTTTACTCAGTTTTTATTATTGTTTTTTATAGGCCTTCGTGGTCTCACCGCAAGGGCGGTT
>JBIIRT010000148.1:0-6090 GCA_044341405.1 Daejeonella sp.
GAGGCCTGAGACGAATTTAAATTGTTTTGAAAATCATTCGTATACTTCACCAAACGCTCAATTCCATTGTAAAATCCACCATCAGGTTTAAAGAAAAACTGAGCCCGGTTAAACCCAAAACAGTCGAATGCTCCTCCATAAACCAGGTTCTCATAAACTTTCTTACTCACTGCCCTTGAATTGGTGCGTCGTGCAAAATCATAGACAGTAGCATAAAGGCCATTTGCGTCACGCTCCTCCACAATGCTTTCTACGGCCTTCTCTCCTACACCTTTCATCCCCGACATCCCAAACCGAATTTCGCCTTTCTTATTTACGGTAAAGCTTAGCTCAGACTCATTGATATCTGGCCCCAAAACAGGAACACCCATCTTTTTACACTCCTCCATAAAAAAGGAAATCTTTTCAATATTATTCTGATTATTTAATACCGCAGCCATGTATTCTGCAGGGTAATTAGCTTTGAGATAGGCCGTTTGATAAGCTACAAATGCATAACAGGTAGAATGGGATTTATTGAAAGCATATTGCGCAAAAGCTTCCCAGTCTGTCCAAACCTTTTCGGCAACTTTCGGATCATGTCCATTTGTATTGCAGCCCTCCATAAACTGAGACTTCATCTTATTCAGAACTTCAATCTGTTTCTTACCCATCGCTTTACGCAGCACATCCGCATCACCCTTACTGAAACCGGCAAGCTTTTGCGATAGCAGCATCACCTGCTCCTGGTACACCGTAATGCCATAGGTTTCTTCCAGATGCTCCTGCATATCCATCAAATCATAACTAACCGCCTCGCGGCCATGCTTACGGGAAATGAATTTGGGGATATATTCTATTGGCCCCGGACGATAGAGAGCGTTCATCGCAATCAGATCCTCAAACTTATCTGGTTTAAGATCGCGCAGATACATTTGCATTCCATCACTCTCAAACTGGAAAGTTCCATTGGTATCACCACGCTGATAGAGCTCAAAGGTCTTCTGGTCTTCAAGTGAAATATAATCGATGTCAATGTCTACATTATGATTTTGCTTAATCAATCGCAAGGCATCCTTAATGATGGTTAGTGTTTTAAGTCCGAGAAAGTCCATCTTAATTACCCCAGCATCTTCAATGACCTTACCGTCAAACTGGGTAACCAGTAATTCAGATTCTTTGGAAGTTGCTACAGGAATAATATCTGTGAGATCATATGGAGCAATGATGATTCCCGCCGCATGAACACCAACATTCCGTACAGAGCCTTCCAGAATCATTGCTTCTTTCAACACATCTGCCTGCAGGGATTTACCGTCTTCTAGGATCTTTCTTAAGGTTTTAATATTCTCAAAATCCTCAGGATTCTGTTCCTTTTTTACCGTTTCAATCGGGGCTGTCATTACTTGTACGAGGTTGGTTCCGGGTCTGTCCGGGACTAACTTTGCCAGCATATTCGATTCAGCTAAAGGCAGATCAAGTACGCGGGCAACATCCTTAATACTCGACTTTGCAGCCATTGAACCATAAGTAATAATCTGTGCGACCTGATTCTTTCCATATTTATCGACTACATAATCGATCACTTTCTGACGCCCGGCATCATCAAAGTCGGTGTCAATATCGGGCATCGACTTGCGGTCGGGGTTTAGAAAGCGCTCAAACAGCAGATTGTATTTGATAGGATCAATATTGGTAATCCCGATGCAATAAGCCACTACTGACCCAGCGGCTGAACCACGTCCCGGACCGATGAACACACCCAAATCGCGACCTGCACGGATAAAATCAGCTACAATCAGGAAGTAACCCGCAAAACCCATGGTACGGATGGTAAAGAGCTCGAAATTGAGGCGTTCTTCTACCTCCTGACTAATATCAACATATCGATCTTTGGCGCCTTTAAAGGTAAGTTCTTTCAGATATTCCCACTGATTTTCCTTGTCTGATTCAGGTCCCTGATGTATTTTAAATTCCTCAGGAATTGGAAAGTTTGGAAGCATAATATCCCGTTTCAGCTCAAGAATATCAACCTTATCTACAATCTCATTGGTATTGTCGAGAGATTCGGGAAGATCATGAAAAACCTTTCCCATTTCTTCCTGACTCTTGAAAAAGAACTGATCATTCGGAAATCCAAATCTAAAACCCTTTCCACTTTCCTCATCTGTTGCAATTGGCGTACTCTTCATATCGCCAGTATTTACACATAAAAGGATATCATGTGCATTAGAATCCTCCTGATCCACATAATGTGAATCATTGGAACAGATCACTTTAACATTATATTTCTTTGCAAACTTGAGCAGAACAGCATTAACTGTTTCCTGTTCAGGGATATTGTGGCGCTGAAGTTCAATGTAATAATCCTCACCAAACAGATCCAGCCACCATTTGAATTCAAGCTCTGCTTCTTCCTCCCCTTTTTTAAGAATCATCTGTGGTACCGAAGCCCCAAGGCAACAGGTAGTGGCAATAAGTCCTTTATGATGTTTCAGGATCAGTTCCTTATCGATTCGTGGCCATTTGCTGTACAAGCCTTCGATATAACCCAGTGAGCATAGCTTCACTAGATTTTTATACCCTTCCGCATTTTTGGCAAGCAATAGTTGGTGAAATCGCTGATCACGTTTTTCTTTGGTAAACTGCTTGATATGCCGGTCGTCAACCACATAAAACTCACAACCTACAATTGGTTTTACTCCTTGTTTACCGGCTTCGGCAACGAATTTGAACACCCCGAACATATTCCCATGATCGGTAATAGCCATTGCTTTCATGCCATCGGCTTTAGCCTTTTTAAAGAGCCGCGAAATATCTGCCGCACCATCCAGCAGTGAAAATTGTGTATGAACATGAAGGTGCGAAAAATCAGGCATATAGATATTTTTGGGATGAATTCAAATTTACAAATCTTTTGGGGTGAGAAGAAGGGTGTTGAAAAGTATAAAGATATTAACCTATGATTTTAATTGCGAGCCTGTCTAACGGCAGACAGGGAGACCCTACTGAACGGAGAGGCAGGTATAACGATTTAAACACCGGAAATAAAGTCAAGGGAAACAAATAAGATTCAACAAAAGAGGCACGCATCAATCAATTAATCTGTTATCTCCACAATAATTTTCAAGCTATGCCCGTCAATTACGGTTAAACGGGATTGCGGGATTTTAAATTCAGATAAAAAATCTAAACAAGCGGCATTTATAATTTCATAAAAAAGATTGAATTATCTATCTTAGAGGCATTAATTCATAGCAGTTGCAAAGGCGCTTTTGAATTTTTAAAAGGCAGATTTAAATTAAAATCTCAAATGAGTCCGATCTCAAATTAAAAACAAATCATAAAATGAAAATTACAGTTGTAGGAGCCGGTGCAGTAGGTGCAACCTGTGCTGATAACATCGCCAGAAAAGAATTAGCAGAAGAACTTATTTTATTAGACATCAGAGAAGGTTTTGCCGAAGGTAAAGCGATCGATATGATGCAGACTTCAGCCCTTTTAGGTTTTGATACAAAAATCAAAGGTGTAACCAATGATTATGCTGCTACTGCAGGATCTGAAGTCGTTGTCATTACTTCAGGATTACCACGTAAACCGGGAATGACCCGTGAAGAACTGATTGGCACTAACGCTAACATAGTAAAGAGCGTGACAGAAAACATCCTGAAACACTCTCCAAATACGATTATCATCGTGGTTTCAAATCCAATGGATACCATGAATTACCTTACACTTCAAACTTCAGGTCTTCCAAAGAATAAAATTTTGGGAATGGGTGGAGCTTTGGATTCTGCAAGGTTTAAATATTATCTAAGTGTAGAACTGGGCTGCTCACCAGCAGATCTGAATGCTGTTGTTATTGGCGGTCACGGTGATACTACAATGATTCCTTTAATTAATCATGCTTACTGGAATAGCATTCCGGTTACTCAGTTATTGACTAAAGAGCAGCAGGAAAGAGTAGTTTCTTCAACTATGGTTGGTGGTGCTACCTTAACAAAACTGATCGGTACTTCCGCATGGTATGCACCAGGTGCTGGTACTGCGGCAATGGTTGAAAGTATTGTCCGAGATGAGAAAAAATTAATTTCCTGCGGTGTTGCCCTTGATGGTGAATATGGTCAGAAAGATATTTCCCTCGTGGTTCCTGTTATCATTGGCAAAAACGGATGGGAAAAAATCCTCGACTTCAAACTTTCTGATGCTGAGCAGACTGAATTTAACAAGAGTGCAGATGCAGTAAGAAACATGAACCAGGTTCTTAGAGATTCAAATCTTATCTAAGCGCTTAATGAGCGAAACAAGAGTTCCATTAGAACTGGTAAATTTACATAATGACGGCTTCCACCTATTGGTGGAAGTTGTTGTTTTCGGACAATCCTTCCATGTGGTGCTTGATACCGGCGCTTCCAAAACGGTTTTTGATAAAACCATTATTGAAAAGCACAGGAAAAATACTGAATTATTGAGTTCAGAGCTTCTTTCTACCGGTTTGGGAACAAGTAATATGGAAAGCCACACCATAGTTATTCCTGTTCTTAAAATAGGAAAATTTAAATTGAAGAATTTTGAAGCAGCAGTGCTTGATCTTAGCATGATAAGTCAGGCTTATTCAAATCTCAATCTTCCACCTGTTATTGGAGTTTTAGGCGGAGATATTCTGATGCCATACCAGGCAATCATCAATTACAAAAAACTGCATTTGAAACTTTTTCGATAACAGACTGCCTCTAAACAAGTTTAAAATCATTAACTTGATGTAAATTTGAGGTATGAAATGCTTCCTGCTCATTTTATTATCATTCCTTACTCAAGAAATCCTGGCACAAAACATTAGCGGGAAATGGTACGGGAAAATTACCCAGGGCCCTGGGGGATACAGCCAACTTTATGATCTTGAAATGAATCTTACTCAAAAGAAGAACATTTGGGGTGATTCATATGCCTGGATGGGCAAGGTTGTCAGGATTCGTATCGGATTTTCGGGCAAAATAAAGGGCGATAGCATAAAATTATATGAAAGCATGAGCTGGATTCGGGAAGATCTTGTGCCTTGGGATTGGGTTGCCTGCATCAAAACTTATGAGCTGGCCTATCGAAATGATGGAGCTTATGAATATTTAGAAGGAACATGGAATGGGTTTAGCAAGGATGACCCTAATGAAGATTGCATTCCGGGTAAAGTGATCTTGTCAAAATCTGTTGAAGGGCTGAATAAATTTCTGGAACAACGTAAAGACTCAGTAATTAATGTTTTAGTTAAGAACGCAGAACAGGCGCCACCGGTTCTGGTTGATTTTAATTCGGCTTTTCTCGGAACTGAGCCTAAAAAAATAACAGAAATTGAAGTCCATAATACCGATCTGCAGATTCAGCTTTTAGATTATATGAAACCAGATAATGATACCGTCTCAGTTTACCTCAATAGGGAAATTCTTGCGAAAAATATACAAATTTCAAAAAGGCCTGCTTTGATAAAATTCCAAATTGATAAACGTATTGTACTTCATGAACTACTTTTGTATGCAGAGAATCTTGGATTAGTCCCGCCAAATACTTCAGAACTTATTTTAATTGATGGCGAAACCAAACATAGGGTAATGATCGTATCTGATAAACAAAAAACTGCCGCAGTTTATTTGAGGTACAATGAGGACGGAAATAAAAGAAAGTCTAGTAAATAGGGATTGATATGAAATATCTTAGCATGTTCTTCCTTCTTTTCACTTCCGTTTGTGGCTATTCTCAGGATTTTAAAGGAGTATGGCACGGCTATTTGGATACCGATCTTCAGAACAGGAAAACCCTTAATGTAAACTATATTTTACATATAAAAGATCAGGATAATAATATAGTTAATGGAAAAGCCTACATCTATCGCGATAACCCACTTCGGGCTGAGGGCATCCTTGACTTTATTGGCGTAATCAATAAAGGCAGCCTCAGGGTCAACGAGCTCAAGATATTACATTCTAAAATTCCAAGTGATACTGCCCGATTTCTGTGTATAAAAGATCTGAAACTAGGTCTTAGAAGAGAGAATGGTGTTGATAACCTGACCGGCACATTTACAGGCGTCGGTGAAAATTCAATAGCCTGCTATCCCGG
>JBIIRT010000149.1:0-6067 GCA_044341405.1 Daejeonella sp.
CTAACCTGCAATAGGTAGGGCTGAAGCCCAAATTGAATTACGCCGATTACAACCCGCCTAAAGGCGGGCCCTATTGAGCGATAATTCTATACCCAAGATTAAAATAACTCAATCATCAAGAAAATACAATCTTTCCTAAATATGGCAAGAGTTTCAATTCTACTGCCCAGCTAAACCTTAATAAAAACTTTTTCCCGGACACTACTGATGTGGGAATTAGCAAATTAGCAAATGGGAGGACTACCAATAGATAAGATATTTTAACGATTCTCCATTTTCCACTCTCAATTATCAACTCTCTATCTTTTTCCTGCTTAACAGCAAATACATAGCTCCTGCAATTCCTGCAATCAGACCGCCGTAAATGATAGAAATCAGGTAACCTGTCCGGTTTTTTTTGAGCGGAAATTCCGGTTCGTCAACCACCTGAAAAGTAGGAGTCTCCTGAATGAGCATGGTTCTGCTTATTTCCAAGTTTTTTACGATTTCAGCATAAATTGTTTGCAAAACCAATTTATCCCTTTGTTTCAACTCAACTCCAACATTTGCTGTAGGGTATGCGGGGTTTACATCAAGCATTATATTATTTGCCTGCGATGCAGAATAGGTTCTTTGATTTAGAATCAATCCAATACTATCGGCCCTAGCCTGAAGCCGGTTTACATTATTACGTTGTCTTTTGGTTTTAGTATCAATATAGAAACGAGTGGCCTGATCAATTAGTCGGGTGGTAAAAACCTGTGCCAGAGCTTCATTATGCATAGTAACTGTGGCCTCAAAAAAGCTCAACTTTTTATCAGGCTTTCCCACACCAAGTTCTTTTTCACTTATCCGTTGAGTAATTACTTGTAACAAACTATCCTGAAGTCTGGTATACGCAGCAGAATCCAATGGGAAACGGACAGCTTTGCCATCATTATATTTTTTGCCCCATGATTCACTCAATTTTGAGGTTCTTGCATACTCATCCGCAATTGAAACAGTATTAGAATCGCCAAAAGGAGTCAATAATGTGTTTTTTATCATTTTCTGACTGCGCAATAGTTGCTGCACATTATCACCCGCAAGAACACCTCCTGTACCTGATAATCCTCCGAGATCAAATCCAAACTGCCCTGCTAATCCTGAGAGTAGAGAACCTCCTCCTCCCTTGGATTCTTCCACAACAAAAGTCAGTCTCGCAGTATAGGTAATTGGTTTCAGCCATGCATATATAATTCCGAAGCTCCCGCCGATAATTCCAAAAACAATAAGTTTAAACTTCTTATTCCATAAATAGAGGATATTCTTCCATTGGCTTGCAATGGTTTGCCTGAACGAGAACTCAGGTTCGTAGGGATAATTCTCCTGCTTCATATTATCTGGTTAAAATGGCAATCAGACCTATAAGTGCAGTTACTGCAGAGGTAATCCCTGATATTTCTGCAAATCCTAACCTCAGTTTGCTGTCAGGATTCTTTTTTGGAACAGTAATAGTACTTCCTGGCTTAACTGAAGGGTAGCTCCTGAAAAAAAGGAAGTTGCGCACAGGTTTATTCAAGCCATTTGGATATTGAACATAAGCTCCTTTAAGACGTGCATCTTCAAGTACTCCTCCTGCAGAATTAATATAATATTTAAATCTCCGACCCTGATAGCTAACGTATTGCGGATTATTTACTGCCCCTGAGACCTGCACAAATGAGATGATTCTTGGGATATAAATACTATCGCCTGGAAGTAGAATCATGCTTTTATTGCTGACAGGATCTATTGTGCTTTGAGTAAGGTCGAGATCAACCCGAATTCTATTTCTGTAGATCTGAGCACTTTCTAATGATCCGTACGGACTTAACCCACCTGCTCTTTGAATGAAATCAAGTGCAGTTTCATCTCTTTTTTGAACTGCATATTCACCAGGGAATAATACCTCTCCATTTACAGAGATATTGCCCAGTGGTCTGAAATTAACTAATCTTGGTACATTGATATAATCCATAGGTTGAAGTTCAATATCCTGAGTACTTTGTCCGGCATTGTCAAGATTAATAGTAAAAGTTTCAACTAATTGATTGGCTACACTATCAGATGTATTTTTGATAATTCTTGAAATTTCAATGTGATGACCCGCCGCCTGCTCATTTAATCCCCCAGACAAGGCAAGTACATCCGTAAGTTTCAATCCCTTTCGATAAAGGATGGTTCCCGGATTCTTAACGTTTCCGTTGATAGTAACATACTGATTTGTAATAAACTCCGAACGATTCTGGATCATTATGGAATCTTCTTTGAGTAAAGGAATATCAGACTTACCGTTAATGATGGTTTTAGGGTCAAATGAGATGAACTCTTTCTCCAGGTTTGGCAGCGTACGTTTGATATAAGCTCTTTCTAAATAAGCTTCAGGCTTTAATCCGTCGGCTTTTTTTAGAAGCTGTGCAAGACTCAGTCCTGAACTTAGTTCGTAAATTCCCGGACGGTTAACTGCCCCCTCCAAAATCACCCGGTTTGCATATTTGTTTTGAATGGATCCAATTTCAACTTTATCACCATTGCGAGGAACAAAATTGCTGAGCAGACTTGCAGGAACGTCTTTAACTTCACGTTCACGTTCAGTGATTTGATCAATTTTGGCAACAGAACGATAAGCAATATCTGTATAACCGCCTGAATATCGAATCAGGTCATCTAAAGTTTCTTCTGGTTTCAGTTCGTATATGGCTGGTCTTTTAACTTGTCCATAAATACTTACTCTTTTTCGATAAACGGGGAAATTAATTACATCCTGATCTTCCAGTCGGATATTTCCATCCATCAAACCTTGTTGCAGGAAAGTATAAAAATCGACTGTTTTATAGATTTTGTTATTTCGAATGAGTTGAATACTCCGTAGTGATCCATTTAAAGAAGGCCCCCCAGAAAGATATAAGGCATTAAAAAATGTTGATAGAGATGACAGGGTATAGGAGCCGGGTGTTTGAACTTCCCCAACCAGTGTAATTTTAATGGTTCGAGTAGTTCCCAGGTTAACATTTAAAAAGCTTTGTCCGCTATTGAGTGCCGGATATGCCTTTGCCATTTTATTCCTGATTATTCCGGTAGCTTGTTCAATGGTGAAACCACTTACATAAACAATTCCGGCATAGGGGATTTGAAGGTTACCTTCCGGACTTATTTTTGAACGGACACTGCTTTCATTTAGTCCTGTGAGAAGGATGATTAGTTCATCACCCGGACCCAAAACATAGCCTTTTGGGGTTGCAATATTAAAATCAGGATCAAATTTTATAGAGCTTTGATTAAAGAACTCTGTTCCGTAAATACTTAGTTCAGAGCTGGTGGAAGGTTTTAATGCTTCAATGGGAACAGGCTTCTTAAAAAGGTTTATTGTATCTCTACTGAAATCAATATCATCCTTCTTATTTATTTCTGAAATTTTTGTTCCCGTCTTATTCAGACCAAGGATACTTATTCTTTGTTTAAGCAGGTCAACTTCAATAGGGTCTAAGCCTCTCTGCTCCAATAGCTTATAAGCATCTTGCTCAGGTATTCCAAGATCCTGAATTTTCTTCCAGGCTTCAGTAATTTGTGCATCTGAAAGTTGGTTTACTTTAACATTCTGGAGTTTATCAAGAGAGATACCCTGAGCCATACCTTGCTGGTAGGTCAAAACCAGTCCGGTAATCAGAATATATACAAATAATTTAATACGCATGTTTTTAGTTAGATTTTGCAAATATAAATATTTAATGCAATAAGCGTTCTTGTTATAATTTTACTGAACAAGGAGTATTTAAGCCTCAAATAGGTATTTGTTTGAAATACGGGGATAACACCACTATTTGGTAGCATTCAACTCTCTCCGCCTCGGGCGGAGGTGAAGCCCCCTAAAACCCATAACTCACCCCAAATCGTACCTCATTGGGCACTGCTGCGGTTTGTAGGTTAGGACGAATAATGCCCGACTGTTTTAAGTATGTAGCTCTGATATTAAGGTTATTAAACATTTCATAACCGAATTCAACAAGTAGCTGTTTTTGATTTTCTACTTTATTACTTAAGAACCCTGGCTGTGGTTCTGCATAATATTGATCTTCCAGTGAACCATCTTCTCCTTTTCGAATATAGTCAAGACGAATTTTTGTTGATAAACGGGGCATAGGATTATATTTTACCCATGCAGTAAGTCTGTCCGCATTTTGTCCAATCCAATCACCCATTAAGTAGTTTTGATTGGTATAAGTTTGCGCAGGAATTAAGTTCTGGTAAACAAAGGGATTAATTCTTGTGTATTCCGTTCCAATGGTCAGGTATGGTAAAATAAGATCGGTGATTGATGCGCCAAAATTAAATCCAATCTGATTTCGACTCTTACTCCTGTTAAACATCTCTGAAGATCTTATTTCATCAATAAAAAGTGTGGTGTAAGCATGCATCCCTTTTAAATGATTTCTTGAACTTGCCTGAAAAAAGAATTGGCCGTTGGAGCCAGCATTGATCCTGTATCTGCTTGAGATTTGATCATAAGCTTTAAATACTATAACAGGTATCAGGTATCCAACATCCATTTTGTCGCTATAAATGATAGATTCACCGATACTTAATGATAAACCTTTTACCGGGAAGAAACTCAGACTATGGGTTGCCATAAATTTAGACACATAGAGCTCGCGGTCACTTCCATAAATTGTATTGCCTTTCGGATAGCTTCTGGCAGAATCTACAATGGCAGATTGTAGCCATACATGTGAATAATTAAATTTAAGCCATTTCAATGGCTGGTAATCAAATCGTATAAAGGGGAAAGCAGGTGCCTTATCAGACAAAACCAGTCTGCCATTTTCGCCATAGCCCCATAGCAACTGGTCATTTCCTAAACTGACAGACCCATTCTTAAATTCATAAGCAACACTTGCTCTTAAATTACTGTAGGTTAGTAAGCGGGCATCTTTTTTAACATTAGCGAATCTTATAATCCCGGTTTCATTACTAAATTGCTTATTTGTATCAATTCTGGATCCTCTTTCAGTTACGTCTGTAAAAAATGCCTGAAATGAAATATTTTTATTGACATGTCCCCATAGCTGAAACCCATTTCTTATGGCGAAGATATTTTTACCTTCACCCTGAGACGTTTCCATCCCTAAAGTTGGTTCAAGTCTGATTTTTAGATCGCCCTCATCAGCTGAAAAAGTCCTCCATCGTTTGTAAGCATCCTTTTTGAAAAAAATGGTACTGTCAACTCTTTCTGTATTGAATTCACTATATTCTTGCATATAATAGTTCAATTCCTGTTTTTCTATGGATGATAATTTGTGTATAGAATCTTTAAGAGCAGACAGGTTAAATGCAATTTCTTTTCTGCTCATAGGAAGTATGAAGTCGGTTATTTCTATATTCCCTTTCTGAGCCTGCCTAGACAGGAAACTATTGATTGGCAGTTTCGGGTTTTCCCAAACTATTTGTGCCTGAATAGTGCTAATGTTCGATAGAAAAATACAGAACAGAATTACAGTGAAATAGAACGACTGTTTATTTTTATTAATAAGCATTCTGATCTCCTTTAATGGTAATAATTACGGTCTGTAATACAATTTGACAATCCATCCAAAATGTCCAGCTGTGGATATAATAGAGGTCATAATTAACTCTTCTCTGCATAGAACCAGGGGCAGACGTTTCGCCTCGGCAGCCATTTACCTGTGCATATCCTGTAATCCCGGGTTTAACAAGATGTCGAAGCATATAACGATCTACATTTTGAATGGAGGAAATATTGAGTGGAGTTACGTGGGGTCTTGGCCCAACTACCGACATATTACCTTTAAAAACATTCCAGAATTGAGGTAATTCATCGATATTCCACTCTCTTAGAAATTTACCTAATGGAGTTATTCTTTGGTCATTTTTGGTTGCCTGAAGAAAATCGCCATTTGCATCAGTCTCCGGACTCCCATTGTACATAGTTCTGAACTTGTAGCATATAATCTTTTTATTATTTAGTCCCCATCTTTCCTGTTTAAAGAATATTGGCCCTTTTGAGGTAAGTTTTATAAGTAAGGCAATGATTGGCATAAACCACCATCCT
>JBIIRT010000150.1:0-6063 GCA_044341405.1 Daejeonella sp.
AGTTTTTTATCTTTTATGATATATTCTGCCCTTACTGGCCACTTTGTTTTATGGATGAAAATTGCACTGTAAAATAAATAATTTTTGAAAGGTGAAATTCTATTATTCAAATCCTTTAATTGATTTGTTTCATTAGTTAAAAGAGCTGGTATGCCCGTAAGACCATAATCGAACTCTTGCACTTTGTCAAGTGTCATATTAGACTTTGTAAAGACAACTTTAGCGTGCGATTCTTTAGATTTAAAAGAAATGCTTGTCGGATAATTAATTTTTAAATCTAGAGGCGATGATGATTCATTACGTACATTAGTCCAAAAAATAAAATAATTGTACTCTTTTCCCATATAGGAAACAATTCCCCCTCCTTTAGGTAAACTATTGGTAATAATTATTTTATACTTGATTTTAGAATTATAGACAACTTTTGAATACTCCCAATTCTTATTTTGAACCGATTGTCCATACAGGTTCAACGAGAGAAATATCAGTAAGAGAGTAAAATACTTTTTCATAAAATCAAAAAGGGTTACACTTTACAAGTATAACCCTTTTACTTTGATATCGCTCCCGAAGCTGGGCTCGAACCAGCGACCCTCTGATTAACAGTCAGATGCTCTAACCAGCTGAGCTATTCGGGAATTTCTGGTTATGAAAACTTATTATAAGTTCTCCCCTTTCGGGAGTGCAATATTCGGGATTTTAAATTATTAATGCAATATTTGCATCAAAAATTTTTAAAATAAATATGAGTTTAGTTATTATTGGTTCTGTTGCCTTCGATGCAATTGAAACTCCTTTCGGGAAAACAGATAAAATAGTGGGCGGAGCTGCCACCTATGCAAGTTTAGCCGCATCCTATTTCTATAAAAATGTAAAGATCGTAGGTGTAGTTGGTGAAGATTTTCATCAGGAAGATATCAAAAACTTCAATGATCATGGCATCGACACTGAAGGTCTTCAGATAAAAAAAGGAGAGAAATCCTTTTTCTGGTCTGGAAAATACCATAACGACATGAATAGTCGCGATACGTTAATCACAGAATTGAATGTTCTTGGTGACTTTGATCCGATTATTCCTGCGAGCTATCAAGATTGTAAGTACCTGATGCTGGGAAACCTTACTCCGCAGGTTCAGCAGACTGTAATTAACCGTTTAGACAAGCGACCTGAGTTAATTGTTTTAGATACCATGAACTTCTGGATGGACATTGCCTTAGATGATCTCCTGGCGGTAATCAAAAACGTGGATGTTTTAACCATTAACGATGCTGAAGCAAGACAATTATCGGGGGAATATTCATTGGTTAAAGCAGCAAATAAAATTATGGCGATGGGCCCAAAATACCTCATCATTAAAAAAGGTGAACATGGCGCCTTACTATTCAATGAAGACCTGGTATTCTCTGCCCCTGCTTTACCGCTTGCTGATGTATTTGATCCAACCGGTGCAGGCGATACATTCGCCGGTGGCTTCATCGGTTATCTTGCTCAGGTTGGAACCATCAATTTCAACAATATGAAGAATGCAATTATCTTCGGTTCAGCCCTAGCTTCATTCTGTGTTGAGAAATTTGGAACTGAACGAATCAAAAACTTAAGTCAGGAAGAAATAAAAGCGAGAGTAGAGCAGTTTGTGAAGTTGAGTAGTTTTGCAATTTAAGCTGAAAGCGTATAAAAGCGTAAAGCTGAAAGCTGAAAGCTGAAAGACAAGAGGGTGCTTCATAGGAATGGGGTGCCCTTTTTGTTTGAGGGTGAATGACCTTGGAAAACAAGTTATTCCGAATGCTGCATTTCGGTGATAGAAGGAAACGTGCTAAAGATCAAAATTCTGCTTCAGACATGAGATCCCTCCTGCGTCGGGATGACGGGTTCTAAGATTTAAGCGTATAAAAGCGTAAAGCTGAAAGCGTATAAAAGCGTAAAGCTGAAAGCCGAAAGCTGAAAGACAAGAGGGTGCTTCATTTGAATGGGGTACCCTTTTTGTTTGAGAGTGAATGACCTTGGAAAACGTATCATTCCGAATGCTGCACTTCGGTGATGGAAGGAAATCACTCTGCTGGTTCAAAATTCTGCTTCAGGCATGAGATCCCTCCTGCGTCGGGATGACGGGCATCAGACTTCAGACCTCTGTCAACTGTCAACTGTCAACTGTCAACTATCAAAAGCCTACCCACCACCTCAAATTTCGCAAAAACCTGATCGCTATGCGGGGCATCCTTCAGTTCCTCTGTCAAATCCTGACCTGCCCAATGTTCGTAATGCTTACCGTTCTTCCATAATCGACTTTCGGTCACATCGTAAATAAGACCTTTGAAAGCGACCCAAATCTGTGGCTTATCCTGTCCGTTTCTCAGGGCAAGATAGGATTTACTAAATTCTGGAAGATTATTCATGAACTTTCTTTGCCCGATTACGGAAGTATTCAAAAAACATGATATTCAGTAAAAGCATCGCCATCGAATAAAAATGATCCTCAAAAGGAATAGTTCCAACTCTAAATGCCATATTCTCCTCATTATTATACATGACCACCGGAATTGAAGTCAGGAGTCCATTAACTATGTAAAATGGAATCAGGGAAACCAAATAAGCGAGGTAGAACCTGCTTAAAAACTTCAACCTAAGAACAAACTGGGCAATCAACAAAATTACAAGCAGTAAACCATAGGTGATTAGCGAATAAACCCGATCATAAAACAGAACTAGTAAAACTGCACATAAAGTAATCAGTAAATAAGTAATATAAACTGAAACAGACTCCAGTAAATCCCGTTTTATATAATAGTTAAGGCACTCGTAGATAAAAATACAGGCAAAGGGTACGGTAACAAAAAATAGAATTTCCTCAAGCGGGAGATTCAGAAAATAGATGCCTTTAACATAGTCCGGATTAAAAGACCAAACTCCATAAATTGTAAACAGATAATCCCAAAATAGAAAAAGCAAACCACTGATAAATAGTCCGGGGAAAATATACTTCCAACTTTGAAAAAATCTAACCCGTTTATCAAATGAAAGAATGACCGGAAATAAAACGGTCAGAAAATTAATGAGCAGATAGGTATTCTTCATATTTAACTATCAGATATACTTTTTGAATACTGTTAATTCCTCTTTCAAACAGCGGTTAGATTCAATCATAAATGTAGCCATATTCCTGATCAGATCCGAATCTGTCGTTCCAAACCGCCTGTTTTAAATACCTTAAAATATCCTTTCGGTCTTCCAGATTCTTACTAAAACCCAAAAAGGTTGGGGTATGATGCTGAAAATAAAATCGCCTTCCGCGAAAGCCGGAACCTTCGAATCTTAAAATAATAAAATTGAACCAGCAGGGTCAAGACAGCATGTATTTTTCTAAGGAAGCTGTTTTAACCCTTAGATAATATTTACCTCACGCTCAAGCCTAATCCCGAATTTAGCGTTCACACTCTCAATAATTGATTCTGAAAATTTAAATATCTCAACACCCGTTGCATTACCATGATTAACTAAAACCAAAGCCTGGTTTTTCCATGTTCCGGTATTGCCTACAACTTTACCTTTCCATCCACAATGCTCAATCAGCCATCCTGCCGAAATCTTGGTAAATCCCTCCTGTGCCGGAAAATGAACAATTTCCGGAAAATCCGTCTTCAATTTAAGGAACTGAGCATTCGGAATTACCGGATTCTTAAAAAAGCTGCCTGCATTCCCAATAGTTGCTGGATCAGGTAATTTGCTTACGCGGATATGGGAAACAACAGTAGAAAGGTCTTTGATCGAGGGATTGTTGATTCCACGTTTTTGAAGCTCATCACTGATTGCTCCGTAGTTAACTTTAGGTTCAAATTTTTTGGAGAGCTTAAAACTAACTTCAGTTATAATATACAGTCCTTTCAGTGCCGACTTAAATACACTGTCGCGATAGCTAAACCCACAATCCTCTTTTTCAAACACTCTAATTTTGCCACTTGCAATCTCGAAAGCCCGGCATGAATGGAAGATATCCTGTAGTTCTACACCATAGGCTCCAATATTTTGTACCGGTGCTGCTCCCACAGAGCCTGGGATCAGACTCAGATTTTCAATGCCAGCGAATCCATTATCAACGCAATAATTAACGAGGTCGTTCCAAACAACTCCTCCACCTGCTGTAACAATAACATCATTCCCAATTATCTCAAATCTGATACCCTGAATTTTAATATGGACTACTAAGCCTTTATAATCAGAGGTAAAAAGCATATTACTGCCCCCTCCCAAAATCAAATGGGGGAAATTCTTCCAGCGATTCTGAGTAATGAGTACATGAAGATCATTTTCTTCGCTTACATCTAAATACCAGGCGGCATTGACTTCAACACCGAAAGTATTCAACTTCTTAAGTGGAACATTTTCAATTACCTGCATCTGCAATAAATAATAAAAATAGCATTTACTTCGACTGGAAATATTTTTTGGAGGCCAACAGCAGACCGAACTCTTCGGAAGGATTCTTTTTTATTGACTTATGATGAATCTTATGTGCACGTCTGATTCCTAAAAGGTATGAATTGCTGGATTTAAAACTCTTAAACCTGTTGTGAATAAACCAATCATGAAAAATAAAATAAATCACTCCATAGACCGAAATTCCAAGTCCTATCCAAAACTTCACATTAAAATCAGTTCTTCCTTGCCACATGAGGTAAAGTGATAAGGAGGCAAAGAGCAGACTAAATACGTCATTAAATTCGAACCAACCCTTACGCTCAACATGATGACTTTTATGAATGAACCATAAAGGGCCATGAAAAAGATACTTATGAATAAACCATGAAAATGCCTCCATAGAAGCAATAGTTAGGAGGATTATTACGATGTTAATGACAATTTGCAAAATAGTTGTTGGTTGGTTGTTAGTTTTTAGTTGGTTAGTAAAATCCAATTTAAGAACAAATTTTCTACTTATATCACAATCATTTTAGCTTTAAGCTTTCTACTTTTAGCTTTCAGCTTAAACATGAATTGCTCTATTCTCCGTAGCCGCCATACTTGCTTCTTTAAATGCCTCAGTGTACGTTGGATGTGCGTGTGATATTCTGGCAATATCTTCTGCTGATGCCCTGAACTCCATAGCTACTACCGCCTCAGCAATCATATCAGCTACCCTTGGCCCAATCATATGCACTCCCAATATTTCGTCGGTAGATGCATCTGCAAGCACTTTTACGAAGCCGTCAGTATCATTGCTGGCACGAGCCCTTCCACTGGCTTTGAATGGGAAGGAGCCACTTTTATATTGGGTACCACTTTCTTTAAGCTGTTCTTCCGTATAACCTACACTTGCTACTTCAGGCCAGGTGTATACGACCCCTGGAATTAAATTATAATTGATGTGAGGTTTCTGTCCGGCGATAACTTCAGCCACAAAAGTCCCTTCATCTTCAGCTTTATGGGCCAGCATAGCTCCCTTAACCACATCACCAATTGCATAAACCCCAGGTACCGATGTTTCCAGATGATCATTGACAGGAATCTTTTTGCCACGTTCCTCTAAAGTGATTCCAATATTTTCAAGACCAAGGCTGTCCGTGTAAGCGGTACGACCAACAGCTACCAGGCAATAGTCGCCTTCTAAACTGATTTTTTTACCTTCCGGATTATCTGCCGTTACAGTCACTTTATTGCCTTTTACACTTGCGCCTGTTACTTTATGACTTAATAAGAATTCCATTCCCTGTTTAGCCAGAACTTTCTGAAGCTCTTTACCCAAACTCTTATCCATTGTTCCTATTATAGAATCCATAAATTCCACAACAGTTACTTTAGAACCCAGTCGGGCATAAACAGAACCCAATTCAAGTCCGATAACCCCTCCACCAATCAGAACCAAATGCTTCGGAATTTCCGGCAAATTCAATGCTTCAGTTGAAGTAATGATTCGCTTACCATCGGTTTTCAGGAAAGGAAGTTGTGTTGGCTTTGAGCCCGTTGCGATAATTATATTTTTGCCTGTAAGGGTTTCTGAAGTTCCATCCGCTTTACTAACCTTAACTGTATTTTTATCAACCATTGAACCCATACCCTGATAAGCAGTGA
>JBIIRT010000151.1:0-6057 GCA_044341405.1 Daejeonella sp.
TTTGCAGCCTTTTTAGCTGCCTTTATAATCCAGTCAATATCAGCACTCAATTTATATTGAGGATCATAAGGCTCAGTCAGGGATCTACGGATATAAATCGCCTGGTGACTGATACTCATTCCAAATTTAAAGTCTTTCCAGGTAAAGGATTCAGGAGCTTTATGCCTTCTTTGCCCTACACTTTTCCAGTCTTCATTAAACATTTCAGTCTCACCATAATAGATATCCGCATCGGGAGCAGAGGCAAATACATTTTCCACTGTATCTGATGTATAAATTTCATCACCAGAATTCATAAACAAAATATAATCACCGCTAGCCAGTGCCAGTCCTTTGTTCATTGCGTCATAAATACCTTCATCCTTTTCGGAAATCAGCTTAGCCAATCTTCCTTCATATTTTTTAAGTAGCTCGAGGGTTCCATCAGTTGAGGATCCATCAATAATAAGGTATTCAATATTGGGATAGGTTTGATTCAAAACCGACAGAACTGTACGTTCAATATCCCGGACATTGTTATAAACAATTGTAACAACAGTCAATTTAGGCTGGAACATGGTTCTTTAGTAATGATTCGTATAACTCGATATGTCTACATGCAATGGTATGCTCAGAAAAATAATCTTCAATTGTTCTGCGGGAATTTGTATTTAATACCTGGCGATTGGCCGAATAAACCCAGGCAATTCCAAGGGCAAAGTCTGCAGAAGAACGATATTCGGCAAGGTAACCATTTTGCTGATGCTGAACCATATCAGGAATTCCACCGGTGCTGAACGCAACTACCGGAGTGCCGCAGGAAAGGCTCTCCATCACAGTGTTCGGAAGATTATCTTCAAGAGAGGGCGCCAAAAAAACATCGGCTGCACTGTAACATAAAGCCAGTTTTTCATCATCAGAAATAGTTCCGAGAAAAGTAGTTTTAATTGAAAAATCAGGAACATTCTTTTCATCTCTATTTCCAAAAACAATAAGTTCAATCTGATCAGGATCAATATCATTATTCCCGGCGAACAAATCTATCGCGTCAACCAAATAGCTTGTCCCCTTATGCATATCCATCCTAGATGGCATAAAACCGCTCATCAAAATGAATTTTTCAGGTGCCAAACCGAGTGCTTGTCTGGCCGTAGCTTTTTGAGAAGGCTTAAAAACATTAGTATCCAGGGTATTCGGAATATTTACAACTTTCGCCGATCTGAGTAAACTGCTCATCCGAACCGAATCTGCCATCCATCTTCCAGGCGCAATGACAGTAAAATTCAGACCGGAATATGCTTTCTTCTTTTGAAGCCAGATTTTATGAGAATAATCATCCGGACCAGAATTCTTCAGCACCGGGCAATTACCACACTCCTTCAGAAAGTGATCACATTCATAGCGCACATGGCATCCGCCGGTAAAAGCATTACTGTCATGAAAAGTCCAAACTATCGGTTTATTCAAAGCTGACAATTTTGCAAGATCGGTAGGTCGTAAGAACGCATGGTTGATCCAATGTAGGTGGATTATATCAGCAGATCGAAGTAAATCAAGCTTGGATACATTCCTACCCCAAAGCGGGAAAGAAAATGGTATGGGTAGCGGCTTGGTGAAAAACTTAGAATAATACCGCTCGAGGATGATTCCAAATGCCGTAAACCATTTATTGAAAAAGCCCTGAGAAAGATTAACAAGCTCCGGATTATCCTTAAAAAGAAAATTAACTGCGAGCTCAGAATCAAGCCCTTCAGCTTTCAAAGCTTTATTCAGGCGCATACAAGCACGTCCTGCCCCGCCATTCCCGGCATATGAATTCAGATGGATAATTCTCACTATCCCAAAAATACAATTCATATCAGTAACAGAAAGATTTTCAGAAAAACAAATTGCTTTCCATTCAATTTTCACCAGCATAACTAAAATTTTGTTTTCTTTGCTGATGTATGGGAAATCAATTAACCGACAGGCAATTCTGGACTAACTATTGGGAATCCAAATCCGATCTGGCTATACAGATAGATAAGAATTACCTTTTTCATCAACAACTGGAAGAAATAGTTAAAACAAATAACGTCCAAACGGCGATTGAACTAGGTGGATTTCCAGGCTATTATTCCATCTTCCTGCATAAATACCTCAGAGTAAAAACTACTCTTTTCGATTATTTTATTCATCAGGATATTTTAAAGAAAGTATTGAAGGAAAATGGACTGGAGGAAAGTGAAATCCCCGTAATTGAAAATGATTTATTTCAATACAAGCCCCAGCAAAAATATGACCTGGTTCTATCCTGCGGTTTGATCGAGCATTTTAAGGATACCAAAGATATCATTGAAAGGCACCTAGAATTTTTAAAGCCCGGGGGTAGCTTATTTATTACCCTTCCTAATTTCAGAGGTGTAAATGGCTGGGTACAAAAGACTTTCGACAGGGACAATTACGATAAACACTACATAGAATGTATGGATACCGAATATCTTGCCGAAATATTGAAAGAGCTCGGACTTAAATCCATAAAATCCTCATACTTTGGACGATACAGTGTTTGGCTGGAGAATAAAGATCAAAAATCAGGAGCGACCAAAGCATTTATCAAGACTATTTGGCTCATTGGAAAGGTCTTTACTAAGCTGATACCTTTTGAATCAAAATTCCTATCCCCCTACATCGTTCTGGAGGCAAATAGATAAAAGCAAGAGTATTTATTTAAAAATTTTAATTGGTTTTTTCGCTAAAAAAAATGGCAACAGTTTCCGAAACTCAGCCTCCCTCTATTGCCTGTTCCTCACAAGATGCTAAATATTGGGCTGAAGCCCGAAAAAGAACAAACTAATTAACCCCAGCTAAAGCTGGAGCCTATTGAGCGACCGTATTAGTGTGTAATGATTGAATAAAAAATCCTGAGCCTGGGGATAGCCGCATCACTGAATAGCCCGGTGCTTCAGCTCCGGGTGATTATCCGGATTTGAGATCGGGCTTTAGCCCAAAACATAAGCGACCAGAATGGAACAAATACTGGTGCTTAAGCACTATATTTCCGACAAATAATCTACATCTACCATTCCTAACCCCAATTTTTAATATCCCAAAACTTTCAAATATTATAGTCTATGTGCTAAAGCACGAAAACGAACGAACTTATTAACCCCAGCTAAAGCTGGGGCCTATTGAGCAATCACACTGGCGTCATGAATGGATAAAAAATACTGAGCATCGGGATAGCCATATCGCTTAATAGCCCGGTGCTTCAGCTCCGGGTCATTATCCGGATTTTAGATCGGGCTTCAGCCCAAAACCTAAGCGACCAGAATGGAACAAATACTGGTGCTTAAGCACTATATTTCCGACAAATAATCTACATCTACCATTCCTAACCCCAATTTTTTTAATATCCCAAAACTTTCAAATATTATAGTCTATAGGCTGAAGCCCGAAAACGAACGAACTTATTAACCCCAGCTAAAGCTGGGGCCTATTGAATGACAGAGTGAACCCCAGGATAAATCGAAAATAATTTTAAATTTTCGGAATACTTCTAAAAAAGATGTTTCTCAAAAACCCTTTATTTTCTGCTTAGCAAAACGCAGTATTCTCTGCCATAAACTCCCTTTACGCGTTTTTAGAAAATTTTTAATTGCCTGATAAGTTTCCCGATTCTCTTCAATTTTATCAGGAAAAGTTGTTACCGGAAGTGGATTGATGATTACATGATAAATATCATTCAAGCCTGAATGAATTCCTGAGCCGTCATGCCCAATATTATTAATCAGGGATTTTGAAGGATTCAATGTCAAACCACCTTTGAGAAATATAGAAGCATACCAACGTATCGCCCATGAATTATTCCTGCCACTCTTAAATTCAATGATCTGCTTCCAGAAGTTCATGGTGCCATCAATGGAGAATTCAAGTCTCTTTTTTCTGTCGAAACGGTCGATTATCTTATTAATATCAGGTTCAAAATCTTTCCAGGCTCTATCCCAGGTTGCCCAGCCCCAGCTTGTTGCGGCCCGATACAAAAAGGTTTCGGGTAAATTTTCAGCTTTCAGAGGATACATATAAGCTCCGATATGCATCACTTTTTCTTCGTTCTGATACCTAAACAGAGCATCATTAAAATATTGCAGGGTGTATGCCGAACTGATTAAATCATCCTCAAATACTATCACTTTGCCATATTCAGAAACCAGCATGCTTACCCCATCTATAATAGACTCTGCAAGACCTAAATTGGTTTTCCGTTCAATCAGCTCTACAGATTTAAAGCCATCAACCTGCTTAATTATATCCCTCACTTCATTAACAAACACTTGTTGAGACAAATCTTTGGCAGCATCAGAAAAAATAAATAACCTCGATTCATCCGCAAGCAAATTTTGCTGCAAAAACTTTATTGTCCGCCTGGTATGCTCAGGACGGTTATAAACAAATAAAGCTATGGGAGCAACGTTCTGCATTATTGAGTATTTAGTATTGAGTACAGAGTATTTAGTACGGAACTATTTGAGTAAATTATATTATTTTGTACCTGCATTTTTGAACTGTCATCCCGATGCCTATCGGGAGTCAACTGTCAATTAACAAAATCCTTCTCTGTAAACACCGTCGCCCTTCCTTTATATTTCAACCGAATAGCTGCAACCTCTTCCTTTGAGACTTTATCAGCTGAATTAGCCCATGAGCCACGGATATAACTTAAAACCTGCGCAACATCTTCATCAGAAAAATTACTATTTGCAGCAATCCCAGGCATCTCACCACTGACCTCCGGAGACTTGTATAATTTTTTGCTGACAGTTATTGGTCCGCCAAGTCCATACAGAACGACCGCTGCAAGCCTTTTCTTATCACCACTAACCCAATCTGAGTTATTAAGTGGTGGAGCAAGTCCGTTAACTCCATTTCCATCAGCACCATGGCAGGTCTGACAAATACTTCTGTATAAAGCAAGACCCCTCGGAAACTCTTTTGCCGGGTCGGGAGCATTAACTTTCTTTTTCGCTATATCATCAACAATTTTCTTCAATCGTTTACTTAGAAAAAGACTCGTATCCGGATTAGTTCCTGTGAAATTTTTATAGAAGGCAGATTCCTTGTTTTGAAGATTACTGATAACCGCATCGGAAATAAATCCGTTTTTAGCATATTTTGTAGAGAGATTTAATAAAATTTTATTTGCTGCTGTGGGATCGAAGGTCTCAATTTTGGAACTTAAAAAAGCGAGATAGGGCGCTGCAAGAGTATCGTCATCCTCTATCAATGAGATTAAAACCGGAAGAAAATCTTTGAAATTCGCTCTGGTTAAAACAGATGGTAAAACAGTTAATGCTTGCACACGCAATTTCCAATCTGTACTTTTCAAAAGGGGCAATACATCATCTTTGTCCAGAACTCCAATTCCTTCCAGGGTCCAAAGAGCATGAACCCTGGCTAAATTATTTGAGCTGGAGTTCAATACCTGACGCAAAGGAAGAGCCAAACTTTTATCTTTCCCATCAACCAGGACTTGCTGTACTTTATTGCGAACCCAACCATTTGGATCGGATAATAAAGCAATCAGTTTTGTGGGATCCTGTGGAATTTTGACTCCCCCAGCCTTCTTTCCTTTAGGCATTACTTTGTAAATACGGCCGTAATTAAGCGGCTGAGTCAGATTTCTGGCTTTGATTTCGCTTCTTAGATAAGGAGTTAGATAGGTTTTATGTTGAATGATTCCACGGTAGAAATCAACAATATATAAAGCTCCATCCGGACCAGTTTGTAGATTTACAGGCCGGAACCGTTCATCAGTACTCGCCAAAAATTCACGTCCGATATAGGCCTGCTTACCCGTGACCACATTACCGTCATTGCCCAAAATATTTCGCTTGATAAGATTTGCTGATGGCTCAGCAACAAATGCATTTCCGTAATAATCTGGGCCAAACAACGTACTGTTAAAAATTACCGGTCCGCAGGCAGCAGTAAAATTAACCAGCTTTAAATTCTCGTCAATAATCCCTTTCATGTACGCCCGGTTTACCCCAGTATTAGGTCTGATTGGATAAACCTTATTATTTTTAATAATGCTTTCTG
>JBIIRT010000152.1:0-5974 GCA_044341405.1 Daejeonella sp.
ATCACCTGAGGCTTCACCGGCAATTATGTAATATTTCATGGATGTATCTTAACTCAATAAAAAAAACAGAATAGCGTTTTCATGACATACGTTTAGAAATATTTCTATTCTCTACTCTCATATCTCAAATCTCATATCTCACATCTCATATCTCACATCCCAAAATCCCAGGTATTCAAAATCGGAATGGCATGATGAGCAGTCATGTCAAACTGCACTGGAACAACCGATACATATCCGTTTTCCAGCGCCCAAACGTCTGTGTCTTCACCATGGTCATTATTCTGAAAAACACCAGTTAGCCAGTAGTATTTTCTTTTATGCGGATCAAGACGTTCATCAAATTCTTCGGCCCATTTTGCGTTGGCCTGGCGGCAAATTTTAATGCCTTTAATTGCATTTCCTTTTGGAAAATTTACATTTAGCAATGTCCCTAGTCCGAGGCCATGTGCTATTACCTCCTTTGTAATTATTTCAATATACTTTTTGCAATGGCTGAAATCAGCATCAAGCTCAAAATCATCTAAAGAAAAGCCGATAGAAGGAATACTTTCAATAGCACCTTCAACAGCAGCAGACATGGTGCCTGAATACAATATGTTAATGGAATTATTAAGGCCATGATTTATACCCGAAACACATAGGTCAGGTTTTTTACCTTTAAACACTTTATTTACAGCTAGTTTCACACAGTCGACCGGCGTACCTGAGCATTTATACATCTCTACTCCCTCGTAAAGCTCTACCCGATCAAGTCTGAGTGGCTTTGCAATTGTAATAGCATGTCCTGTGGCAGATTGAGGGCCATCAGGGGCAACTACTACAACATTTCCAAAACCCTGCATTACTTCAATAAGGGCTTTTATACCTGGAGCTGTAATTCCATCGTCGTTCACGACAAGTATGGTAGGTTTAGTTTTTTTCATTGAAGCAAAATTACGAAATTTTACTTTGCATTGGATGGTGATTAGTAGATGGGAATGCCAGCGATTGCCGAGTTAAAGTACCGGGTTGGTAAGGGAGCAGCCACAGGGAAATTACTCCCCGCGACTGGCTCTCATGTGTATGGTTTATAAACAGCCAGCTAACCTATTCCCACTGGTTAGTGAATACCAACCAATGGGAACCGATAGGCTTACATTTGAGAAGCACCATTCTTAATTTCTTCAACCACAGAAGGGTCAAGAAGGGTTGAAGTATCTCCAAGATTGGAAGTTTCTCCTTCAGCAATTTTTCTGAGTATTCTACGCATGATCTTACCGGATCTTGTTTTCGGCAGACCTGATACAAACTGTACTTTATCAGGTTTAGCAATCGCACCAATAATACGAGCTACAGTTTGTAAGATATCCCTTCTAGTCAGATCATGATCGTGTGTAGAAGTTCCAAGGATAACATAGGCATAGATTCCCTGTCCTTTGATGTCATGAGGGTAACCTACAACAGCACTTTCTACAACATCTGCATGCATATTAATTGCATTTTCTACCTCTGCGGTACCGATTCGGTGTCCGGATACGTTGATCACATCATCCACACGGCCGGTAATACGATAGTATCCGTCTTGGTCTCTTAAACAACCATCGCCGGTAAAATACATGTCTTTGTAAGTGGAAAAATAAGTCAGACGGCAACGTTCATGATCCCCATAAGTTGTACGGATAATTCCCGGCCATGGAAATTTGATACATAAGTTTCCGCTCACATCATTACCTGATAGTTCGACACCCTGCTCATCAACCAGACAAGGCTGCACGCCCGGCAAAGGTAATGTAGCATATCCTGGTTTTGTTGGAGTGATCCCTGCAATAGGTGAAATAAGAATTCCGCTATTCTCGGTTTGCCACCAGGTATCAACAATCGGGCATTTCCCTTTTCCGATCTTTTCATTATACCAGTGCCAGGCTTCCTCATTGATAGGCTCTCCTACTGAGCCTAGTTTGGTCAGTGAACTTAAATCTTTCCCTTTCAAAGGATCATCACCAAAACTCATCAAAGAGCGAATAGCCGTTGGAGCTGTATAAAGAATATTTACTTTGTATTTATCTACGATTTCCCAGAAACGCCCGGCATCAGGCCAGGTTGGAACACCTTCAAACATAAGTGTGGTTGCCCCCTGAGATAATGGTCCGTAAACGATATAAGAATGACCTGTAATCCAGCCAATATCCGCAGTACAGAAATGAACTTCACCCGGCTGATACTGAAAGACAGTCCTGAAGGTGTAACCGGTATATACCATATAACCTCCACACGTATGGACAACACCTTTGGGTTTACCTGTTGAACCTGAAGTATACAATATGAATAAGGGATCTTCTGCGTCCATTGGTTCTGCAGGACAATCGGGATTGCCCTGAGTTTCTACCTTTTTAATTTCATCTTCCCACCATACATCACGCCCTTTAATCATAGAAACCGGGGTACGGGTACGGGTTAAAACGATTATTTTCTGAACAGAAGTACACTGTACAATGGCATCATCAATAATATTTTTAAGTGGGATATCCTTATTACCTCTGAAGCCACCATCAGCAGTTATAACCAGATTACACTGGGCATCATTAATACGATCAGCGATTGATTGAGCAGAAAATCCACCAAAAACTACAGAATGAATTGCACCAATCCGTGCGCAGGCCATTACAGCGATTGCAAGTTCAGGCACCATTGGCATATAGATACAGATTCTGTCGCCTTTTTTTGCACCATTATTTTTTAAGACGTTAGCAAACTGAACGACTTTAAAATGCAGTTCTTTATAAGTAAATGATCTGTAGTGTTCTTCAGGATCATTGGGTTCCCAAAGCATTGCTACTTTATCAGCGTTGTGCTTAAGATGACGATCCAGGCAATTCTCCGTTATATTTAGCTTTGCACCAGAAAACCATTTAACATTGGGCTCTGTGAAGTTCCAGTCCAGCACACTGTCCCATTTTTTCTGCCAGTAAAAAGTCTCTGCAACCTCAGCCCAGAAATTCTCAGGTTCTGCAACACTGTAGGCATACACACGTTTATAATCGTCAAAGGAATTAATACTAAGATTCATTTTTTTATTTTGTTCGGTAAATTAAATATCAGAGTACAATTATATCATATTCAGACATGTTAGCCTAATATAGCGGCAAAAAAATTACATTAAAGTTGGTAGCGTGGCGGCTATTAAATTAAAGTCTAAATTTATTGATAAAGTATTGCGTATCTAAATTTTTCTCCCGATATTTGCAAACTCTTTAAAGATTTGAATTTTATAATAGATACACTAACAGTCATGTCGAGAATTTGTGATTTAACAGGAAAAATGGCGATGAACGGTTTTAACGTTTCCAATTCAAACGTAAAAACCAAACGTAAATTTTATCCTAACCTGCATGTAAAAAAGTTTTACATCCCAGAAGAAGACAGATGGATCACGTTGAAAGTTTCTACTTCAGCGATCAAAACCATCAGTAAAAATGGCATAACTGCTGTAATTAACAAATTCCTTAAAAAAGGATACATATAGGGAGTTATAAGTATTAGGTTATAAGTTACAAGTGTTTAATACAACTAAAACTTAAAACTTAAAGCTTACATCTTACAACTTACAACTTAAAACAATGGCAAAGAAAGGCAACAGAGTTCAGGTTATTTTAGAATGTACTGAGCATAAGGAAAGTGGTATGGCTGGAATGTCTCGCTACGTAACCACAAAAAATAAAAAGAACACTACAGAACGCTTGGAATTAAAAAAGTTCAACCCTGTGCTTAGAAAAGTAACTGTACACAAAGAAATTAAGTAAAAAGTAATAAGTAAAAAGTTATAAGTAATAAGTTATAAGTATTACATTCAGAATTTAAAATCTACAACTTAGAACCTATTACTTAAAACTTACAACTTACAAACAAATAATATACAGAAATGGCAAAGAAAGTAGTTGCAACCCTGAAAACAGGTGCTGGTAAAGAATATTCAAAAGTTATAACAATGAATAAGTCGCCAAAAACTGGTGCTTATTCTTTCAAAGAAATTATCGTTCACAACGATCATGTGAAAGATGCTATTGCTGGGGTTGATTCCTCCAAGTAATCTTTCTTAATGTATTCACAGAAGCCGCCCGCGTGTAATCGCTGGGTGGCTTTTTTCATTATAATATTGTTATCCGCCCCGGCAGATTTCTTAAATTTGGCATCATGGGATTATTTGATTTTTTCAAGAAGAAAGAAAGCGACATTCAAGAACAGGTAGACCTGAATAAGAGCTTAGAAAAGACCAAGGAAGGTCTTTTTACAAAAATTACCAAAGCTGTAGTGGGTAAATCCACCGTTGATGATGATGTACTTGATGAACTTGAAGAAATTCTTGTCAATTCTGATGTGGGTGTTCAAACTACCTTAAAGATTATTGATCGTATTCAGGCTCGTGTTGCCCGTGAAAAGTACATCAATACTACTGAACTAAATGAACTTTTAAGATCTGAAATCCAGAGTCTTCTTTCAGAAAACAACAGCAACGATTTCAGGAACTTTGAATATGGTGACCATAAACCCTACGTGATCATGGTAGTTGGTGTAAATGGCGTAGGTAAAACAACCACCATAGGTAAACTAGCTCATAAATTGAAAGTTGCCGGCAATAAAGTTGTTTTGGGCGCTGCAGACACATTCAGGGCCGCTGCAGTAGATCAGTTAAAATTATGGGCAGAAAGGGTAAATGTACGAATCGTTGCTCAGCCAATGGGCTCAGACCCTGCATCTGTCGCTTTTGATACCCTACAATCTGCTGTAGCAAATGCTGATGATGTAGCAATTATTGATACAGCTGGTCGTTTGCATAATAAAGTTGCGCTGATGAACGAGCTAACCAAAATTAAACAAGTGATGCAAAAAATTGTGCCTGGAGCTCCACATGAGATCCTACTTGTTCTCGACGCCTCTACCGGTCAAAATGCCATTGAACAATGTAAACAGTTTACCCAGGCAACTGAAGTAAATGCATTAGCTTTAACCAAATTAGACGGAACTGCAAAAGGTGGAGTCGTGATCGGAATATCTGATCAATTTAAAATTCCAGTGAAATATATCGGCGTAGGGGAAGGAATAGATCATCTGCAATTATTTAATAAGAAAGAGTTTGTAGACTCCCTTTTTAAATAAGCATATAAATAAATAATGAAGACTAAAGTTAATAATACAGCACCCATAACAAAACCGAGAGTTAATGTCATTACATTGGGTTGTTCAAAAAATATTCATGATTCTGAAGTTCTAATGGGACAATTAAGAGGCAATCAGATGGATGTTGTTCACGAATCAGATAAACTTTTTGAAGATGATATTATTGTAATCAATACCTGCGGCTTCATTGATAATGCAAAGCAGGAATCGATTGATACTATTTTACAATACAGCGAGCTAAAAGAGCAGGGAAAAATCTCTAAGCTTATCGTTACCGGATGCCTTTCTGAGCGCTACAAACCAGAGCTTGAAGCTGAAATCAAAAATGTGGATTCCTATTTTGGAACAAACGATCTACAACAACTCCTGAGTTCAGTGGGCGCAGATTACAAGCACGAACTTTTAGGAGAACGATTACTAACTACCCCATCACATTTTGCTTATTTTAAAATTGCTGAAGGCTGCAACAGACCCTGCTCCTTCTGTGCAATACCACTAATGCGAGGGAAACATGTTTCCAAGCCGATTGAAGATCTAGTGAAGGAAGCAAAATTCCTTGCAAAAAATGGAACCAAAGAACTGATCTTAATTGCTCAGGATTTAACTTATTACGGCCTCGACATTTATAACAAACGAAACCTTGCAGACCTGCTTCGTAATCTTTCGGATGTGGATGGAATTGAATGGATCCGACTTCAATATGCTTATCCTTCAGGCTTCCCGATGGATATTCTGGATGTGATGAACGAGCGTTCCAATATCTGTAACTACTTAGACATGCCGCTTCAGCATATCAGCGATTCGATGCTGAGCTCTA
>JBIIRT010000047.1:0-20973 GCA_044341405.1 Daejeonella sp.
CAATTCTTCTTGCAATCATTCACGCATTATTGAGTTGGATTTATGTGATTTATGCTGCTTTCTTTACAAAAGAGTAAATTCGAAAAATCAAAAATTGAACCTCCTGATAATCAGCGAGATGGTAACCTACAATAGCTACAAGATCGTTTCATACTCATTATTATGTGGTGATCTTATCCTATTGAGAACATTACCTTCAAAGCTTATAAATATTAGTCTCATAAGTGTTAAATTTGTTTACACTCTACTTTAATACATGTTATGGAAAAAGAAGAATTGATCGAACTTCAGGTAAGCGGTATGCATTGCAATAATTGTGCATTGTCTGTCCATAAGCTCCTGGAGAAAAAAGGCCTTCATGACATTTATGTAGATTTTGCCAATGATGAGGTTAAATTCAGAACTACAAATCTATCAGAGACATCGAAAATAATCAAAGATATAGAAGGTTTAGGTTATAAAGTAAGTGAGGCCAGTATCCCCATAGCGGAAAAATTTTATGAAAAAGTTGAGAATAAGTTCTATTTCAGTTTAATTTTCACTGTCCCCTTATTCTCCCATATGTTTCTTCCCTTTCATATTCTACACAACCCAATTGTACAGTTAAGTTTATGTATCCCGGTCTACGCGTTAGGTTGCATACATTTTGGTAAAAGTGCTTTTAATTCATTAAAAAATGGCATCCCTAATATGGATGTTCTCATTTTTATAGGCTCTAGTGCCGCATTTATCTATAGTCTTTGGGGAACTATTCAAAATTTCGGTCCTGATTTCTTATTCTATGAAACTGCCGCAACCATAATTTCATTGGTTCTATTAGGAAATGTTTTGGAGAAGAGATCTGTTTCTCAAACAACCTCTGCGGTAAAAGAACTGATGAAATTCCAGGAGTTGAATGCAAATAAACTAGTAAATGGAGTAGTATTTACTATTAATTCTCAGGAAGTAATACCAGGAGATGTTTTAGTGATCAATTCTGGAGATAAAATTCCTGTTGATGGAGAAATTATTTGGGGAGAAGCTTCTATAAATGAATCGATGTTAACTGGAGAAAGTTTGCCAGTAGAAAAGACTAAATACGATCAGGTGATTGGTGGCACACTTATAGAAAAGGGAGCTATACATATTTTAGTAAGTAAAACAGGAAAGCATACTGTTTTATCACAAATTATAGATTTGATGAAACATGCACAATCTGCAAAACCTCCAATTCAAAAACTGGGAGATCAGGTTGCGGCAATCTTTGTTCCAGTGGTAGTGAGTATTGCTGTTCTGACCTTTATTTTAGCTTATTATTCATTTGATCTAAGTTTTCAAAAATCGATGCTCAATGCAATTGCTGTTTTAGTGATTTCATGTCCATGCGCAATGGGCCTGGCCACACCAACTGCAGTTATGGTTGGTTTAGGCAGAGCAGCTAAAAATGGTATACTGATCAAAGGTGGAAATACATTGGAAGAGATAGCTAAGATAAAATATATGGTTTTTGATAAAACAGGTACGCTCACTACTGGGAATTTTAAAATCAAAAAGATCGATGCGATTAATACCTCCATAAAGAAAGTTGAATCTATTATTTATGGCATCGAAGCTTACTCAAATCATCCAATTGCCCGTTCTTTAGTTTTTGAGTTAAGTTCAAAATCTCCAGAAAAGATAATTTTCACTAAAGTTTCAGAAGAAAAAGGGGTTGGAATGACCGGATCAGATTCAAACGGTAATACTTACGAATTTGGATCATTGCAGATCTTGAATTCTGAAGTTGACCAAGAAGATTTTAGTCTTTTTCTAAAAATGAATGGAAGTCTTATTGCAAGAATTTCAATAGAAGACGAGGTTAAGCCAGATGCTGCTAAAATAATCAATACGTTAAAAAAAATGGGTATTAAGCCTATTTTACTTAGTGGTGATCTAAAAAAGAAATGCGATATTCTTGCTACTTTTTTGGGAATTGAAGAAGTATACGCCGAAACCAAACCAGATCAGAAGCTTGAAATTATTGAAAAAATTAAAAAAAGAGGTAAAACAGCCATGGTTGGTGATGGAATAAATGATGCTCCTGCGCTAACCACTTCGGATGTAGGAATTTCAATGAGCAGTGCTAGTCAGATCGCTATACAGTCTGCTGAGGTTATCTTGTTAAAAAATGATCTTTCTGTAATTGATAATATGCTTAGAATTGGCAATCATACCCTACTCACAATTAAACAAAACCTTTTTTGGGCTTTTTTCTACAATGTTGTGGCTATACCGATAGCTGCATTAGGTTTTCTAAACCCAATGGTTGGAGCGTTGGCTATGGCATTTTCTGATGTAATTGTAATCGGCAATTCAATACGATTAAAAACTAAAACATTATAATTGCACATTAAAAGCTTTTTTAATGATTAATATCTATACTGACGGTGCTTCTAGCGGCAATCCGGGTCCGGGAGGATTTGGAGTTATACTACAATCAGGTAAGCATTACAAAGAAATTTCTGAGGGTTATAGAAAAACAACCAATAACCGAATGGAGTTACTTGCTGTAATCACCGGCTTAGAAAGCATTAAAAAATCCGGACAAGATATTATGGTTTATTCAGATTCTAAATATATTATAGACTCAGTTGACAAAAAATGGGTATTTAACTGGGTCAGGACTAATTTTAAAGGTAAAAAAAATAAAGATTTATGGCTTAGATTTTTAGAAGTCTATAAAAAACATCAGATTCGATTTACTTGGGTAAAAGGACATAATGGTCACCTTGAAAATGAACGTTGCGATGAACTAGCAGTTGAGGCATCTAAGCAAAACAACCTTCTTATTGATACTTATTTTGAGAAAGAGGAGCTAAAATTGAACCTTTAATCCACACCACCAATTATACCCAATTTTTCCATCCTAGTTTCAGCTTTATCTTGCTCTGTATTTGATGAATATTTTTGCATTAACTCCTCTACTTTAAGTACCATATTTTTTGATCCAATAAAAATAGCAGAACGCTGATGGAGTGCAGTAACGTTTTTATCTAGTATTCTATTAAAACCATCTGTTGCCCTACCTCCTGCTTGTTCAATGATAAATGCCATTGGATTACATTCATAAACCAGTCGAAGTTTACCATTTGGTGCCCCTGATGTGGTAGGATAAATAAATATTCCACCTTTTATCATATTTCGGTGTATATCTGCAACCATTGAACCGATATAACGTGAGGTATAAGGGCGGGAGGTTTGCTTGTCCTCAACCTGACAATACTTTAAATACTTCTTTACGCCTTCGGGGAAATGAATGTAGTTACCTTCATTAATCGAATAGATTATGCCGTTTTCAGGAATCTTCATCTCTGGATGTGAAAGGCAAAACTCCCCAATAGAAGGATCAAGAGTAAATCCATTTACCCCTTTACCGGTTGTGTATACCAACATAGTTGAGGATCCATAAATAACATACCCTGCAGCCACCTGTTCGGTTCCTTTTTGGAGCACATCCTTAAGGGTGGCACTACCCGTATTAGACACTCGTCTATAAATAGAAAAAATTGTTCCTAACGCTACATTGACATCGATATTGGATGATCCGTCTAAAGGATCCATAGCGACGATGTATTTTGCATTTTTTGAAACTTCACCATCAATTTCAATAATCTCATCATTCTCTTCTGAAGCAACGATACAACATTCACCACCACTTTTAAGTGCCGCAATGAATTGATCATTTGCAAAAACATCTAATTTTTTTTGTGATTCACCTTGTATATTTATCGTTCCCACATCACCAAAAATATCCATTAGTCCGGCCTTGTTCACTTCACGATTAACAATTTTAGCTGCGATTCCAATATCTCTCAACAAACGGGATAATTCCCCTTTAGAATAAGGGAAATCATTCTGCTTTTCAATAATAAATTGTCCTAATGTTAAAATCCCCTTCATATACTTAGTGTACTTTATACGCTATGTCTTTACTAATTCTATAACATCTAAGTTATGAATTTTTTCAGCTGAAATCGAAAATCTGAGTAAAGTGCGGACTTTCTGCCAACCTTGTTTTCCGGCAGCTCCTGGATTTAAGTGTAAACAACTAATTTTCTTATCATAGATAACCTTGAGGATATGTGAATGCCCAGTGATGAAAAGTCCGGGAGGATTTCGGTATATTTCTTCCCGGATTGCAGGGGAATACTTTCCGGGATATCCTCCAATATGGGTTATCCAAACATTTAATTCTTCACAAGTAAACCTCAAATGCTCAGGGTAGAGAGATCTTATGTCTTGTCCGTCGATATTTCCATAAACTCCTCTTAAAGGCTTAAATGCTTTTAGCTTTTCAGCAAGCTCTATCGAACCAAAATCACCTGCATGCCAGATCTCATCACAATTTTCAAAATGTTTAAAAACAGAATAATCCAAATATCCATGAGTATCAGAAATAAGACCGATTGTTTTCATGACAGAAATTGAATTAAAAAATGGTAAGAAAGTCTTTCAGTAAATTACGGTAAAATCCAGTATATATACCTTTACTTTCATAAATAACGAATTTATCTTTAATAAGTACAGAGTTTTCAAAACCCATAATAATAATTACACGATGCGGTTTTGAATCCGAAAATGAATGTATCATTATCTCCTTCTGAATTTTTAATCCACTTAGGTTGCTAAGTATTTTTTCAAGGAGTGCCGCTGTTTCCAAAGGAAGAATAACACAAATATGACCTGATTGTTTTAAATGATTTACTGATTCAGTTAACAAGAAATCAAAAAATGATAGATCGGTATGTCGGGCAATACTTTTTCGGGGATTTACGGAGCTTAATGAATTAATAAAAAACGGCGGATTAGAGATGATCAGATCATATTTCTTGTTTACGTTTTCAAAATAATCCTTGATTGAGACAGGAAATAATTTAATTCTATTAGAGAAAGGAGAATCAGAAAAATTATTTTGAGCAGTTATAGAAGCATTTATATCTATTTCAATAGCGTCTATAAAAGCATCATTATACTTTTGAGCCAGCATTAATGCAATTAAGCCGGTGCCTGTACCCACATCAAGAATATTGGCAGAATCCTCAAAATCTGCAAGTGCGGCAACAAGTACCCCATCAGTATTCACCTTCATTGCACAATTTGCCTGATCAATACTGAACTGCTTAAAATGAAAAATAGAAGACATTAGCTCTCGTACAATTCTATAGGTAAACCATCTGGATCAGAGAAAAATACAAAATTCTTACCCGTTAATTCATCTAGTCTTATTGATTCAGTGACAATATTCAACCTATTTAACTCCTCTAAGGCCTTATATAAATCATCTACTTCAAATGAAAGATGTCGCAATCCACTAGCCTCTGGATCAGTTATCCGTTTCGGCGGATCAGGAAAAGAGAATAATTCGATTTGGTATTTATCATTAACCGAAAGGTCCAGTTTATAAGAATTTCGATTAGCTCTGTATGTTTCTTTTAAAATCTTTAAGCCTAGCACTTCAGTATAAAAATATTTTGATGCTTGATAATCAGAACATATTATCGCCACATGATGTATGGATTTTAAATTAAGCATGTTGTTTCTCCGTGATTTAGATAAAAATTAGGTAAGTGAAAAGTTTATACACTGAAATTCTGGAAATCCGGAACTCCAAAATTAGAAAAAGGTTCGCTTTATATCTAATATTGTTGACTAGAGTATGTGTCAAGATATATACATAAAATCCAATTTCAAACCATAAAAGGTTTTTCCTTTTCAAGTATAAAATCACGAATTCTAAATAATTTGAAGTTTAAGAGTAAATTTTTGATCAATAATTTTGGTTTTGAAGCTTATTTTTAAATTTTTATCAAATTTTTTAGATTTTTTTATGTTTTTACATATCAAAACATTTATTTTTAACGAAAATTTAATCAAAACCTAGTAAAACGATGTCATCTTTAAGATTCCAAGCATTAAATGCTGTACTTTCCAGGACTATTCCTGAAGCCAAATCTACTGGTACCAAACTTTCTGATCTATATGGTGTAAATGTATTCGACCAGAAAAAAATGAAGGATACTTTATCCAAGGAAGCTTACAACGGTATTATAGAATCTGTAAATTCGGGTACCCCTATTGATAGAAGTATTTCAGAGCAAGTAGCTTCAGCGATGAAGTCATGGGCTATGTCAAAAGGTGCAACACATTATACACACTGGTTCCAGCCTTTAACAGGAAGTACTGCTGAAAAGCATGATTCATTTTTTGAGCCAGGATCAGATGGATACGGTATTGAAAAATTTTCAGGAGAGGCTTTGTCACAACAGGAACCAGATGCATCAAGCTTCCCTAATGGAGGTATCAGGAGTACTTTTGAAGCTCGGGGATATACTGCATGGGATCCATCATCGCCTGCATTTATCATCGGCTCTACCTTATGTATTCCAACAGTGTTTATTTCATACACCGGTGAAGCACTTGATTATAAGGCTCCCTTGCTAAAGGCTATTAGTCTGATGGACAAGGCCGCTGTTGCTGTTGCACAATATTTTGATAAAGGAATTGAGAAAGTAAACAGTTCACTTGGTATTGAGCAAGAATATTTCTTGGTTGACATTGCTTTATTCAATGCAAGACCTGATATGTATTTAACAGGCAGAACATTGTTCGGCCATATGTCTGCTAAAAACCAGCAATTAGATGACCACTATTTCGGATCTATTCCTGAACGTGTTCTTGCATACATGGAAGATCTTGAAATTGAAGCTATAAAGCTTGGAATTCCATTAAAGACCCGTCATAATGAAGTAGCGCCATCTCAGTTTGAGTGTGCCCCACTATATGAAGAAATGAACCTTGCCATTGACCATAATTCATTGTTAATGGATTTAATGGATAAAGTTGCAAGACGACATAATTTCAAAGTGCTATTACATGAAAAACCATATGCAGGCATCAATGGTTCAGGTAAACACAATAACTGGTCTATGATTACCAATACTGGTAAAAATCTACTTTCACCGGGTAAAACACCGAAAAATAATTTAATGTTCCTTACATTCTTTGTGAATACAATCAGAGCTGTATATGAATATTCAGATTTATTGAGAGCATCAATTGCTTCTGTTAATAATGATCATCGCCTGGGTGCTAATGAAGCTCCTCCTGCCATTATCTCTACCTTCCTTGGAAGTCAATTAAGCGATGTGCTGGATGAGATTGAAAGCTCTAGGGTAACTTCAAAAATGAAGCAGGATTCTGCATTATGGACAAATATTCCAAAAATCCCTTCAATCCTTTTGGATAACACGGATCGTAACCGTACTTCTCCAATGGCATTTACCGGAAATAAATTCGAACTGCGGGCAGTAGGTTCTTCCGCAAATTCGGCAAATCCAATGACGGTATTAAACGTTATTGTAGCTGATCAGTTGAATAAATTTAAAGCAGAAGTAGATAAACTGATTAAGAAAGGCGAAAAGAAGGATGTTGCTATCATGACTATAATCAAGCGCTACATCAAAGAATCAAAAAATATTCGGTTTGAAGGCAATGGATATAGCGAAGAATGGGCAAAAGAAGCCGAAAAAAGAGGTTTATCCAATATTAAAACTACACCAAAAGCTCTTGATGTATTATTAGATCCAAAAACCGATAAATTATTTGAAGATACCGGAGTGTTTAGTAAGCGTGAATCACATGCACGTCATGAAATACTATTGGAAAGCTATTTCAAAAAATTACAGATAGAGGCCCGTGTTATGGGTGATTTAATTGATAATGTGATTATACCTACTGCAATTAATTACCAGACAACTTTAATCGAAAACGTAAAAGGTTTAAAAGAAATCGGACTTGGGGAAGATACCTATCACGCTCAGTTAGAAATCATCAAAAAAATCTCTATGCACGTAAACTTCATCAGAACATCGAATCTGGAAATGGTAAATGAGCGTAAAAAAGCTAATAACATTGAAGATATCCGCGATAAGTCTATTGCTTATGATGAAAAAGTAAAATCATACTTTGAACCAATCCGTTATCATGTTGACAAATTGGAACAACTGGTTGATGATACCAAATGGCCACTTCCAAAATTCAGAGAGTTGCTGTTTATCAAGTAGATATAAGATTTTAGATATGAGATATGAGACAAAGTTCTGCTTCGGCGGAACTTTGTTGTTTATAGCCTAATCTCCTATCTCAAATCTCATGTCTCACATCTCAATTCTAAGTACTATTTTTGTATCAATGTCAGATCTAAAATATAACCAGCGGGGCGTTTCTGCCGATAAAGAAGATGTGCATAATGCCATTAAAAATATAGATAAAGGAATTTTCCCGAAGGCTTTTTGTAAAATTATCCCAGATATTCTTGGATCTGATGATAATTATTGTAACATAATGCATGCAGATGGTGCCGGTACAAAATCATCGCTGGCATATGTTTATTGGAAAGAAACCGGAGACCTATCAGTATGGAGAGGGATTGCACAGGATGCGATCATTATGAATCTAGACGATCTGCTTTGTGTTGGCGCTACAGATAACATTTTATTGTCATCAACAATCGGTAGGAATAAAAATCTAATTCCCGGAGAGGTCATTGCCGAATTGATCAATGGAACCGAAGATATTCTCAAGGAATTACGTGGATTAGGTATAGGTATCTATTCAACCGGAGGCGAAACTGCTGATGTTGGCGATATCGTAAGAACCATCATTGTGGACTCTACAGTGACCTGCAGGATGAAAAGATCGGATATTATATCAAATGATCAAATCAAAAAAGGCGATGTCATTGTTGGACTATCTTCTTATGGTAAAGCCAGTTACGAAACTGAATATAATGGAGGAATGGGATCTAATGGTTTAACCTCTGCAAGGCATGATGTTTTTCATAAATATATTGCCGAAAAATATCCCGAAAGCTATGATCCTGCAGTTCCTTATGAGCTGCTTTTCTCAGGCAATAAAAAATTGACAGATTCAATCAATATTCCTTCTACAACTTTTAACGAAAGCTTAAGTATCAATGCAGGCAAACTGGTTCTATCCCCTACCAGAACTTATGCTCCCATCATTAAAAAGATTCTAGATCAATACCGGTCTAGTATTCATGGTATGGTTCATTGCAGCGGAGGTGCTCAAACCAAGATTCTCCACTTTATTGATAATTTGCACATTATAAAAGATAACATGATGGCCGTTCCACCGCTTTTCAGTTTAATTCAGGAGGAATCAGGAACAGACTGGAAAGAGATGTATAAAGTCTTCAATATGGGCCATAGGATGGAATTCTATGTTCCATTAGAAATTGCAGATGATATTATTAGAATCTCAAAGGAATTTAATGTGGATGCACAGATTATTGGTCGCGTTGAAGATTCCAAAAAGAAACAAGTTACAATTCGTTCTGCCTACGGGGAATTCAATTATGTCTGAGTTAGGATGGTAGGATTAGAAGATTTTAGGATTAGAGGATTGTAGGATTAGAGGATTGTAGGATTAGAGGATTGTAGGATTAGAGGATGGTAGGATTAGAGGATTGTAGGATTAGAGGGTGATAGGATTAGAGGATGGTAGGATTAAAAAAGAAGGCTGAAAGGTTTTAAAACCCTTTCAGCCTTCATTAAAACTCGGAGATTAAACTTGTAAGGTTGATAACCGACAAAAGGCAACAGACAACACCTATTCCGTTTTCTTCATTATCAATTTATCCTTTGGAACGGGTAATTTGTTAGTTCTGATGTCCAATTCATTGATAATATTCTTCGCTCCTCCCAATACATCAATGCACCAAAGTACGAATCTAATATCTAATGATATTGTACGCTTATATTCTTTATCAAAAGCAATATCTCCACTCATTGCCTCCCAGTTTCCATCAAAAGCTACACCAATCAGCTCTCCATTCCCATTAATAACCGGAGACCCTGAGTTACCACCTGTGATGTCATTATTACTGATAAAACCAACGTTAAGAGTTCCATTTTCAGCATATTGCCTGAAGTCACGTTTTGCATACGCATCAATTAACGATTGAGGTAGATCAAATTCATCATCCCCTGGTTGATATTTTGCCATCATACCATCTATTGTAGTTGTGATGTTATAGGTAATTCCATCTTTCGGACTATAATTTTGGATTTGGCCGTAACTGATACGCATAGTAGAATTAGCATCAGGATAAATTAAAGCACCTTTATTTTTTGACAAGAGCGCTTTCAGATACAGATTATCTAAACGATTTTTATCTGCCTGAAACTGACTATAAAGTGTGCCGAAGTTATTTTTTATATAGTCCTGAGGATTTAAATTCACAGCATATTTATAAGCAGGGTCATTTTGAAGATCTTCAATTGAAGGATTATCCAAAAACTTTCTCATGCTTGCAGGTTCAATCAGCTTACTATTTTTCCATAAATTTTCTGCATAATTTTGGAAAGTTGATTCAGCCGTACCCTTCCAGAAGTCTTCTGCAATTAAGGTAATAAACTTTGGGTGTTGTGATTTAGGAACATCATTGTAAAATGAACTCAAAATCTGAACGAAGATCTTCTTATCAGCAATCTCATTATAAGTCTTTTCATACGCATTAACTGTAGCGTTTAAATTCTGTTTAAGCTGTGCTATATATGCTGCATCATCTTTACGGGAATTCATAGCCTTGATGGCATTTCCAAATTGAGAAGCGTTCCTAACCCATGGTGTAGCTAGTAAACCTTCATTAAGGTAAGTGAAATGAACGGCATAGGGTTCGAAAGCAGCATAAGCATTTTTATATTGAACCATTAGACTTGCATTTTCAGGTGTGGATGCAGCCCATTGACTAAACTCATTTTCCTGCTTTTGCTTTTCTTCAAAAATTCTTAGTCGTTTTAGCTGCTCGGTCTGACCAATAAAATACTTCCAGTAATTTGCAATATTAGCATGAATTGATGAAAGAGCAAGTCTGGTATCATCACTTTTATCCATCTCCTCTTTCCATGCTTTTAAGCGAATATCACGTAGTTTAACAATGGTTGGATTTGTTTTATCGATAGCCATTTGAACCCCATAAGAAGTCAGATAGCGATCTGTACGACCAGGAAATCCATAAACAATTGAGAAATCGCCATTTTTTAAACCCTTTATAGAAATCGGAAGTGATTTTTTAGGGGTATAAGGTTTATTGTTAGCCGAATAGGTTGCCGACTTATTACTCTGATCTGCATAAACGCGGAAAAGTGAAAAATCACCAGTATGACGAGGCCATTCCCAATTATCAGTATCACCTCCAAATTTACCGATTGACTGAGGTGGAGTTCCAACCAGGCGAACATCATTAAACCGTTCATAAACAAAAAGTAGGAATTGGTTAGCTTTATAAACATCTCTAACATCAGCATCCAAAGTACTACCTGCAGTAGCATCAGCAGTGATCGTTTTACTGATTTCTGCAATTTTTGCTGCTCTGTCTTTCTCAGCCACACCATTTAAAGCAGCCATTACTTTTGGTGTTACATCTTCCATACGGACTAAAAAACGGACAAAAAGGCCTTGAATAGGCTTCTCATCTTGGTTAGACATGGCATAGAATCCATTATCAAGAATGTTGTTCTCTACCGTTGAATTAGATGCAATAGCATCATATCCACAATGATGGTTTGTTAAAATCAGGCCATTCTTTGAAATAATTTCCCCAGTACAAAAACCGCCGAAAGAAACAATAGCATCTTTGATACTGGCTTTATTGACACTATAAAGGTCTTCAGGAGTTAATTTAAATCCCTGCTTTTTCATTTGATCGTAATTCTTACCAATAAGCATTGGCAACCACATTCCTTCATCAGCTTTAACCAGATTTGCAAAACCCAGTGTAAATGCAAGAAGGAAGGCCACGACACAATTCAGTCTTTTCATAAATAAAATTTTTAATAATTGGTTAAAGCAAATATACAGTCTAGAGAAAGAAAAGCAGTTTGTATCCTTGTTAAAATTCAAAAAAAAAGCTCCGGATATAATCCGGAGCTTTTCTATAGTTTGGATCTGTTACTGGAAATTATAACGGAAACCAAATTGCATATAATAAGTAGAAGCAAAATTCTGAGTAGTTCCAAAAGTGGAATCAATCGGCTTGTTATCAAAAGTATTTAACCAGAATGTTGGCCTAACTGCTCCTCCTGGAGTTAAAGCTGATACGTTTTGTGGCACAAGTAAACCTGCAGATTTCACAAAATCAAGCGTTCCCCAACTACTATTCAGCATATTACCGAAGTTCATTATATCCATAGTAAACTGGAAATTGTTCTTGCTTTTGCCAGAGTTTTTGAAAATTTCTTGTGTAAATCTGATATCAACCTGATTTCTCCATGGTAGTTTTCCACCGTTACGCTCTGCGAACTTACCCTTGTTATTCTTCAAATAATCATCCTGCTCAACATAAGCGAAAAATAAATCACTTTGCTGCTGTGCAGTATAGGCAACGCCACCTGTGGCAGCAGATGCCGGACGGGCTGCAAAAGTAATTTCACTTGCATCTTTTGGAATATAGATCAGGTCATTGGTCTGTCCATCACGGTTGAAATCTGAAGTATAAGTGTAAGAGAATCTACCTTGGTGAGAAGCTTCGTAAAACATAGACACAGACGTAGCAAGATTTTTAATGTATTCTCTACGATATGTAAATCCGGCAACCAAACGATGAGGTATATTAAAGTTGGAATAACTTAAGCCTGGATCATTTCCGGTATTTGCAGTTCTGTTTAATGACCAGGTGTTAAATAATTGGTCACCGTTTCCATCAAAAAGCAACTGTTGATCGCTTCTTGTATAAGATAGCTGAGCTGAAAGTCCTCTACTGAAAGTCTTGTTCAATGAAGCAGTTAAAAACCAAGAATGACCGTCCTGAGCATTATCTAGAACAACAGGATTTAATGCCGCAGTACCAGTTGCGCTTGCCTGTCCTGTAGGAGTTAATTTATTAATAAATTTAGCAACGTTTGCACTTGGGTACATTGGACGATTGTCCGGGTATCCTGAAACATTCAAAGGAGCAGGATTTACCAGATTCACGTTAATACCTTTGGCAATGTTAAGGTCTTTGTTAAATATTCCCTCAACAGTACCAATTATTCCCCATGGCAACTTGGCATCAAGGGCTAAACTACTTTTCCATGTTTGAGGAAATCTGAAATCAGGATCTATTGCACTAATAGTAGCAGGAATTGATGTTCCTGCAGCTGGTGGAGTAGCTGGAAGATACTTTCTTACATCTGGGCTAAATGGACCTGGAGTATTTGCAGTACCATTCCAGTTTTGAGTGAATTGAATCAAACCGGCATCACCTGATTGTGCAACAATCCAAACAAAAGGAATTCGGGTGGTGAAAATACCAGTTCCACCTCTTAATTGTAATGATCGATCACCTTTCACATCATAATTGAAACCTATTCTTGGCGAAAACATAATCCTTTGCTTAGGTAATACTCCGGTATCTAGTTTTCTACCTTCAGAGAAAGTTAAGGGTGCAATCAAAGGATGGGTTTTGATTTCAGGTACATCAGGATAAGTTGGTAATTCGAAACGCAAACCTGCTGTAATATTCAACTTTTCTCCCACACGGAAATTATCCTGTAAATAGGCAGAATACTGCTGGAATTGAAAAGATGGGAATGCCTGCGCATAACCTGGTGATAGCGAATAAGTTATTCCATAATCAGTTGGTTTAGCACCGCTTATAAAATCATTCCAGGAATTGAAACGATATGCACCTGTCCCAAAACGCTGAAAACCATTTTTTGTGGTACTGAAGTCCATCTGAATACCTGCTGTTAATTCATGATTCCCTAAACTCATGGTTAAGTTATCAGTGAAGCTATAGGTTTTAACATCTCTTAAATTTCCGTAAGTAAAAGGCTCATATCCGAAACTTGTAAAAGCTGTACCATCTTTCATGATATCAACCAATGGAAAAACATCACTTTCAGAACCTCTTGGGTCATTCTGGTGCGTATAACTACCTCTGAGCGTATTTGAAAATTTAGAGCCAAAGGTTGAGTTCAATTCTGCAGCCAGGGAATACTGATTTGCTTCCTGAGTATAGTTAGAATTACTAAAGTGTAAATGTCCAGGATTATTCCTTCCACCATTGTTTGGAAAATTAAATCCTAATCCACTAGTTGAGGTGCTGATAAAAAATGGAGTAGCACTCTCAACTTGGTTATAACGGATATTAAAACGATGATCCTTATTGATATTCCAGTCTAATCTGGCTAAAATTTTATTGTTATAGCTTTCATTAGCATATCCCTGATAAGTACCAGGATCATAGTTATAGGTACTAAGCAAATAATTACGAATATTATCAAGCTCTCCCATTGTTGGACGAGCAATATTTGGATTAGAACCAAACGGAGCAGATGGAGTGGCAGCCACCCTATCCTGACCTGGTCTGGTTTGAGCAGTACGGTCGATATTTGCAAAGAAAAATAGTTTGTCTTTAATGATCGGACCACCTAAACTCAAAGAAAATTGCGTTTCATCAAGAGGCTGCAAAACAATGGTATTTCCACCAACTTTATTTCCCTGATTACCTTCATTTCTAAATCCAAAAAAGGCATTTCCAAAAAAATCATTTCTACCTGATCTGGTAACAGCATTAATAGCACTACCAACAAAACCAGACATTCTAACATCATAAGGCGTAACATTCACTGATATTTCTTCAATCGCATCAATAGAAATTGGCGAACCACCTGCAGGTAAATTACCTCCAATACCAAACTGGTTGTTAAAGTCAGAACCATCCACAGTAAAGTTATTTTGACGAAAATTACCACCACCAATGGATGCACCATTTGCTTGAGGAGTAAATTTAGTTAAGTCGTTTACACTTCTGCTAACTGTAGGAACGTTGTAGATTTCGTTACGTCCAAGGTTGGTTGTAGAACCAGTTCGGTTTGCATTCAGTACAGAATTTGGGTCCTGAGCAGTAATAACTACTTCCTGAAGTTCTCTGCCGGAGTTATTCAGTAAAACATTTAACACAAAGGGCTCACCCAGCTTCATTATAACTTCGCTGAATGACTCAGATTGATAACCTACATACGATACCACAATAAGATATGGACCACCTACACGCATGTTGGGGATGTTAAACCTTCCATCTACACCTGAAGAGGAGCCATAAACGGTACCTGTAGGTTGATGTGTAGCTTTTATGGTAGCACCTATCAATGATTCCTTAGAATCGCGGATAGTACCTGTTAGGCTACTAGTTGTAAGCTGGGCACTAAGATTAAATGCTGTAAGTATTACAACAAGTGTTGAGAGTAAAAACTTCTTCATAATTGGACTTTAAGTGATAAAGATTAATTGGTTTTTTTAATCCCGACAAAGATATAGAGGTCATTTTAATTATAAGTAGCTTCAATGTTAATTTAATGTTAAGTTTCAAGATTTTTTTCGACAATTCATACTTATCAACATTCTTTGAGTGATTATGTAAGTATAGTGGTATCAATTATTTCCAACCCGATAAGTATTTTGTTAGATTTGCGCTTAATCTCAATCTATTTATAATATAGGCTATGAATTACGATATCATAATAATAGGAAGCGGACCAGGTGGATACGTGGCAGCTATTCGTGCGTCTCAATTAGGATTAAAAGTTGCAGTGGTAGAACGTGAATCCCTTGGAGGAGTCTGTTTAAACTGGGGTTGTATCCCAACCAAAGCACTTTTGAAGAGCGCAAATGTTTTTGAATATATAAGCCATGCTTCAGATTATGGAATAAATGTAACGGATGCAAGTGCTGATTTTGGTGCCATGATTAAAAGAAGTCGTGGCGTTGCCGATGGCATGAGTAAAGGGGTTCAGTTCCTGATGAAAAAAAATAAAATCGATGTAATTACCGGGACCGGAAAAATTAAAAAAGGTGGCAAAGTTGTGGTGAATGGTTCCGATGGTTCCGAGAAGGAATATAGCGCTAAACATATCATTCTTGCAACCGGAGGTAGATCACGAGAATTACCAAATTTAAAACAAGACGGTAAAAAAGTAATTGGTTACCGTCAGGCGATGGTTTTAGCCCAGCAGCCAAAATCTATGGTTATTGTGGGTTCGGGAGCGATTGGCGTTGAATTTGCATATTTCTACAATGCAATTGGCACTAAAGTTACCATAGTTGAATATTTGGACAATATAGTTCCTGTAGAAGATGAAGATATATCTAAGCAATTGCTTCGAAGCTTTAAGAAATCAGGCATTAACGTGATGACAGGAACCAATGTAGAATCGATTGATACCTCAGGAAACGGATGTAAAGTTCTTGTAAAAACAGCTGTCGGTAATGAGACCATTGAATGTGATATTGTGCTTTCCGCTATTGGTTATAGTCCGAATATCGAAAATATCGGATTAGAAGATGTAGGTATCATTATTGAAAAAGGACGTGTTCAGGTAGATGATTTTTACAAAACTAATATCGAAGGAGTTTATGCGATTGGAGATATTGTAAAAGGACAGGCTTTGGCACACGTTGCTTCTGCAGAAGGTATTATTTGTGTCGAAAAAATTGCAGGTCACCATCCAGAAGCTTTAAACTACAATAATATACCAGGATGCACCTATTGTTCTCCTGAAATTGCATCAGTTGGTTATTCAGAAAAAGCCGCAAAGGAAGCAGGATATGAAATTAAAGTTGGTAAGTTCCCATTTTCTGCATCTGGGAAGGCAAGTGCTGCAGGTGTAAAAGATGGATTCGTTAAAGTAATATTCGATGCAAAATATGGAGAGTTTCTAGGAGCTCATATGATTGGTGCCAATGTAACCGAGATGATTGCCGAAGTTGTTGTAGCCAGGAAACTGGAAACCACAGGTATGGATATTGTAAAAACCGTACATCCACATCCTACAATGAGTGAAGCAATTATGGAAGCGGCTGCTGATGCTTATGGGGAGGTGATACACCTTTAACAATTGACAATTGATAATGGACAATTGACAATTACCGAATATCAATTGTCAACTGTCCATAACAATGGCCTGGATTTACCTTATTATTGATGGCTTGTTCGATTGGCCTTTACATTTGTCTGGCTAAAGCAAAAGAGTCTTCGGGTATAGAATTTATTTTATGGATAATGGGCTTTTTGATCAGTGTATCAATAAGCATGTATCTTTTATTTCTGGCTTAAAAAAACCATAGCAATGGGTACCTCCTACGCAGTTTGGGCTGGAATTGGCGCTGCAGGGTCAGCTATTGCAGGAATTATTTTCTTCAAAGACCCAACCGACTTCTGGACAATGTTTTTTCTTTTTCTTTTAATATCTTCAATTATTGGATTAAAACTCTCAAGCAAAGTCTAACATGAAATTATTTACAATAAACGCAGGATTTTTTAAGCTAGACGGTGGTGCCATGTTCGGGGTTGTACCCAAATCAATCTGGCAGAAAACAAATCCAGCAGATGAGAACAACCTTTGTAATTGGGCAATGCGCTGCCTTTTAGTTGTTGACGGGGAACGTAAAATCTTGATTGATAATGGAATCGGGTATAAACAAGATGAACGATTTTTAAAGCATTATCATTTAAATGGTGATGATACACTTGAAAAATCTCTAAAGAATCAGGGGTTTTCAAAAGATGATATTACCGATGTTTTTCTAACTCATCTTCATTTCGATCACTGTGGTGGTTCTATCGAAAAACTTGAAGATGGAAGTTTAGTACCAGCGTTTAAAAACGCAACATACTGGAGTAATGAGGCACATTGGGAATGGGCTGTCAATCCCAATGACCGTGAGAAGGCTTCATTTTTGAAAGAGAACATTATGCCAATACAAGAAAGCGGCAAGCTTAAATTTATTGAAAATATTGACGGGATAGACTTCACAAATCATATTAAAATTCGTTTTGCATTCGGGCATACCGATGCGATGATGCTTCCTCAAATAAATTACAAGGGAAAGACCATTCTGTATATGGCTGATATGCTTCCATCAACTGGACATATTCCAATGCCTTACGTTATGTCTTATGATATGTTTCCGCTTAAAACACTTAATGAGAAGCAGAAATTTCTCACAGAGGCTGTTGAGAACGATTACATCCTTTATCTAGAACACGACCCGGTAAATGAATGTTGTACACTTCAGGAAACAGAAAAAGGTATCCGAGTGAAGGATACCTTTAAATTGTCTGATATTCTATAAGTCTGACAGGGTTTTTGAAGGCTAACAGGGTTCAAACCCTGTCATCCTTATTCTAAGGAATAATAACCTGTGGTTTAGTCCCTGTAATCTTATCTATCTCCAGCATTATTTCATTTGTTAGTTGTGGTACTACTTCAAAAGCTGTAAGATTCTCCTTAAGTTGTGAAGCCTTTGACGCTCCTAAAATAACGGTACTTACATGAGGATTTTTCAGGCACCATGCGATAGCGAGTTTAGCCAGAGAAGTATTCAGCCTTTCAGCAATTTCCTGCAATAATTTAACCTTATGTATATTTGATTCAATTAATAATCGGTTTCTTAACCATTCCAAATTATCCATATTGAAACGTGCATCTTTTGGATCGGCATTATTGTATTTTCCGGAAAGTAATCCTGAGGCCATCGGACTCCAGATGGTTGTGCCCATTCCAAAATCTCTGAACAATAGTAAAAATTCCATTTCCATTTTATCCCGCCAGAGCATATTATACTGAGGTTGCTCCATTACAGGTGGAACTAAATGATTCTTTTCTGCAAAATAATGTGCCTGCATTATTTCAAGAGCGCTCCATTCAGAAGTACCCCAATAAAGTGCTTTTCCCTGTTGAATCAGTTGATGCATTGCCCAAACTGATTCTTCTATTGGTGTATCTTTATCGGGTCTGTGACAATAGATTAAATCCACATAATCAAGTTGAAGTCGCTTCAGTGCATTATGTGTTCCTTCAAATAAATGCTTCTTGGAAAGTCCGATCATATTTGGTTTTTTCTCTTCAGCACCAAAAAAGATCTTACTTGAAACGATATATGAACTACGATCCCATTTTTTCTTTTTCAGGATATTTCCCATGACAATTTCAGATTTCCCACCAGCATAACCTTCGGCATTGTCAAAGAAATTTACTCCGCCATCATAGGCTATATCCATTAACTCTTCAGCAACTTTATCATCTATCTGCTGACCAAAAGTTAACCAACTCCCTAATGACAGGGCACTAACTTTTAAACCCGATTTACCTAAACGTCTGTATTCCATATCTTTATATAATAAATTTCAAAATGATTTTCCTTTACTAAAATACGTTTTGTTACGGTAAAAAATAGTTTAGATTTCATTGTTTTAATTATTAATAGATATAGAGAATTTTATAAATTGAGGGCCTAAAACTAATCGAGATCCGCTCCTAGCGGAAAATAAAAAAATGCAGCTTACACAACTGGAAATAAAAGGTTTTAAAAGCTTTGGAGATAAGATCACCATCAATTTTAATGATGGTGTAACTGCTATTGTAGGTCCTAATGGTTGTGGAAAATCGAATGTTGTGGATGCGATACGCTGGGTTCTTGGGGAACAGAGTACGCGCATGCTTCGATCTGAAAAAATGGAAAACATCATTTTTAATGGAACGAAAACGCGTAAACCATCGAACCTTGCAGAAGTATCGCTAACCTTTGATAACACTAAAAATATCCTTCCTACTGATTTTACTAAAGTAACCATCACCAGAAAACTATACCGCTCAGGGGAAAGTGAATACAGGTTAAATGATGTACAGTGCAGGTTAAAAGATATTACTGATTTATTTCTTGATACAGGAATAGGTTCAGACTCATATTCGATCATCGAATTGAAAATGATTGATGAGATTATTGCTAATAAGGATAATTCGAGAAGGGCATTGTTTGAAGAAGCTTCAGGAATTTCAAAGTATAAACTAAGAAAAAAGCAAACCTTTAATAAATTAAAAGATACAGAAGCCGACTTAAGTCGTGTGGAGGATTTATTGTTCGAGATAGAAAAAAATCTAAAAACTCTGGAAAATCAGGCTAAAAAGGCTGAAAGGTATTACAAACTCAAGGAACAGTATAAAATATTAAGTCTGAGTCTTGCATCCTATCGTGTCATTGGATTCAGAGATTCATTAAATCAGCTTGAAGAGAGAGAGCAGCAGCATACTTTAAAAAGTAGTGGAATCAATGTTGAAATCAGCAATTTAGAGGCCTTATTACAGAAGCTGAAGCTGGAAAATTTGAATCTTGAGAAGAATCTTTCTATTCAACAAAAAGCTACCAATGAGTTTATTGCCAAGATTCGTAATTATGAAAGTGATAAGAAATTAAAGAATGAGCAATTACGCTTTCTTGAAGACAAAAAAACCAGAATTAATGATGAGCTAGAAAAAGATCAGAACCAACTTAATCATGTCTTTTACAATCAGAAAAGGCTAAATGAAGAACATTTACAGGAAAGTGAAATTCTAGAAAAGCTTCGAATTGCTACTCAAATACAGCACAAAGTAATTGACGATTTGAGAGCGGAACAGCAAAAATCAAAGTCGGCACTTGACACCCTTAATATTGAAAATAATGAACTCCAGAATCAGGTATATAAGCTTGAGAAGGAGATTGCCATATTGAATATCCAGAAAGAAGCTCTTCATCAGGAAAGTAGCCGAAATATGGCAGATACAGAATCTAAAGAAACTGAACTGAACGAGTTTAATAAAGTTATTTACGAATTAAAAGAGCAGCTGGAAACCAAACAAAAGGATTATTTACAGAAAAAAGGGTTTGAAGATGATTTAGAACTGCAAATCCGTAATAGTACAGCATATCTAAAGGAGCAGCAAGAAATTCTCAATCAAGAAAGTAGAAAACTCGATTCTAAACAAAATGAATATAATCTTACCAAATCGATGATTGATAATTTGGAAGGATTTCCTGAATCGATCCGATTTTTAAAGAAAAATGCGGGCTGGGCAAAGCAGGCACCGCTTTTCTCAGATATTCTTTTTTGTAAAGAAGAATATCGAA
>JBIIRT010000153.1:0-5925 GCA_044341405.1 Daejeonella sp.
ATTGATTTTGAACTACAAATAAACAAAAATGGCTCTGTAGAAACAGAGCCATTTTTGTTAAACATTACATCGCATTTAGCATAATACCGCTGTTAGGTTCAAAATTAATCCGGATATAGCCTTCTTCTGCGTCTTCAACTTTTACTTTTCCAGTAATCTTCTTTTGGAATTTTTTAAACGGCGATTTTATTTTAAGGCTTCCACCTTTTTCTGAACTAATACTGAGAATCTCAACTTTTCCATTCTTTTTTTCAGCACTAACTAGGAAGGCGCCTTCTGTCCTCATCGTTTTGAACGAAACGTCTTTCCAACTGCTTGGTATTGCAGGAAATAGCTCAAGATAGCCTGCATGCGACTGGATCAGCATCTCCTGTAATCCGGCAGCGAAAGCAAAGTTTCCTTCCAGAGTGAATGGCCTGTAAACAAAATCTGAATAGCCTGATTTGGTTTGATCCCCATTTAAATGAAAACTATTGGTGGAGCAAAATGCAGTCGAAAAAATATTTAGTGCCTTTGCAGCGCCTTCACCGTCTTTTGCTCTGGCTTTAAGATTTCCCAGCCAGGCATAAGAATAACCACACCATAATTTCGGACCAACATCATCTAATAATTTTATACTGGAGCGGATAATATTTTTTGATTCTTCGGAATCTTCCCATTTGATTAAGCCCAGGGGATGTATTGCCATGGTATTTGAAAAATGACGATGAGATACATCATATGGAAAATCGGGAGCAATCATCAACTCATTATTTTTTGAGATTGCAAGATCAGGTAATTGCCGATAGATTTTATCCCAATGTGCAGCCTCTTCCATTAAGTTCAACTCTCTTGCTAACTCTGCAGCAGTTTTAAAGTTAAACTGCATTAATGATAGGTCGTAATTTGTTGTTTTAGTAAACCAGGCGCTGCTTTTGTTATCATTGATCTCCGGACTAGAACTGATCACTAATTTTCGCTTACCGGTTTCTGAATCCAGAACTGAAATCTGTTCCAGAAATATTGCAGTTGATTTAATCCATGGGTAGGCTTTATTTTTTAAAAAATCCTTATCCATGCTGTAGCGCCATTGTAGATAATAGTGTTGCGAGATCCATGCAGAAACCGTTGGAGAAAGTGAATACTGAATCCATCCACCCATTTCTGTTCCATCTAAAGTAGTTACTCCCGGTACCGCAATTCCTTCTTTGCCAAAGAATAGCTGAGTATAACGTTTATAATTTTCCTTATTAAGTTCAAAGTGATCCAGGTAACCCATTGCTTCTTCAAGGTGATTGCCACTATAAGATGGCCAATAGCTAAGCTGGGTATTCAGGTCATGGTGAAAATCGCCTTTCCAGGGTGGTATCCTTCCATTATCAGCCGACCAGATTGCCTGCAAGGATATTGGCGGAGCATTTTGACGTGCAGTAGATCCAAACTTATATTGCTCCATTTCCCATTGATGTTGGAGCGTTTGGTCGGGTACCTTTAGATCAGATTTCGCCCAAAATTTTGACCACCAGGCCAGATGGCTTTTTCTATTTTGATCATAGCCTGAACTCAGTTTTTGCTGTAAATTAAAGAAGTCCAAATTACTTTTAAAAACATCAGGATTACTTTTGATAGTCCAGACACCCTCCACAGTTTGTTCATCGATTTTTTTCCATGTTACAATGACATCATAGGAGAAACCTCCCCATCCTTTTTGATGATAAATAATGCTATTTGCTTTTCTTTCTATGCTGCCCTGTTCATATCCTAAACGCCCCAGATCGTCCCCTCCAACTGGGTCTCCACTTACTTTTACAGCAGCCTGATAGGCTGGTGGAATAAGGTCAATATCAAATTCTCCTGATAGGTTTTCAAATCTGAACCAACCTATAGGATCTATTGCGTGTACAAAGGATAAAAGTCTGGTACCGTTCTTCCAGCTAATTTCAGATGTTGCTTCCTCGAGATTTAATTTAGCATCTGATAGGCTAAATCCTTTTGTGAAATTAAATTCAATTCCAGCTCCTGGAATTTTTGTTGGAGCAGGTTCCCTGTCATAAGGATGATCAAAATATTCCTGAACCGGTTTATAGTTATCATTCAATCTTTGTTCTACAATCCATTGGTAGCTAAACTCTTCACGATGAAGTCCTTTCATTGGCCGGCTATCCCAAAGATCAGCACGGTCTAATGCAAGGCGAATAGTTTTGTTTTTCTCCCAGATGAGTGAACCAATCATCCCATTTCCAAGTGGGATTGCTTCATCCCATTGCTGTGGCAGGGGGTTGAAAGAATGAGTTCTGGGCTGGGCTAAAACAATGCTAGGCAGACAGCAACAAAGAATTATCGAAAAAAGCTGAAGTCTTTTTTGTCTTATGAGATTTTTCATAGTAAAATCTGATTTATAATTTAAATTCAAGACAGGTTTATTTTTTTTACCGAAGTTATTATTCTGTTTTTCACCCAGATTTTCATCAGATCATTTCCCAAAAATTAGTTTGCAGCAGCAATGTTAAAGAAAACATCAATACTAAAAATTCTCTCAAAATGTCAATTTTCCGCGATCCTTTCCTTTTAAAAGAATCAGACTTTTAGGGGTTTTATCCAAATAAAAATTAATGATATTTTGCTGGCTGTCAAAATGTTGATGAAGAATACTGTTTTTAACTTCTACCTGCTTAGGATCGGGAATCTGTTTGGCCTCAAGATAAAACCAGGCAGCATCTTCTTCGATTTCATAGCCCAGGTAGTTTAGATCAACTTTTTTTCCGTTTACTAAAACTTCGTTGTTCTGTAGGATATACTGCTTAAGTTTTTTATCCAGCTCAGCTTTGTCTCTTGGCTTTAAAAAATCGATTTTAGCCTTGTATATTTCAGTCAGGTGTACTTCGAGATCATCCCAGAAAATTTTTTGTGAAATCTCGAGGCTTTTTTCCTTTGAATTGTATTTTATCTCCGTAAGGCTTATATAAAAGGGATGAAATAAGCTTTGAATGAGTATAAAGGATGATAGTATAAAATTATAAAACATAATGCCTGATATTTGTTGCAAATTATGGATATTCTGAATAAGCTCAGGTATAATTTAACATTCTGATTTTATGGGACAGTTTGAACTATATTTCCGCCTTGGTACAAATCATATACTGGATCTTGCCGGATTCGATCATATTCTTTTTGTTTTAGTGTTATGCAGCATTTATACACTGAACGATTGGAGGAAAATTTTACTATTAATCACTGCCTTTACAATTGGACATTCGCTGACTCTGGCATTGGCTACATTTCAGCTGATAACAATTCACTCAGATCTTGTTGAATTCCTAATTCCTGTAACAATTGCAATTACAGCATTCGGAAATTTATTAAACCTTAAAATAGCTGTAGGTAGAAAGCTAAATTACTTTTTTGCGCTATTTTTCGGTCTGATTCACGGACTAGGTTTTTCAAATTATCTCAAAGCACTATTGGGCAAGGAAGAGTCTTTATTAAACCCTCTTTTTGCATTTAACCTCGGACTTGAAGCTGGTCAATTATTGATTGTTGTGTTTTTTCTGATCTTTTCGGTACTCCCATTGAAAATTTTTAAGGTCAATCAAAAACAATGGACTAGGGTAGTTTCGACGATTATTCTCGGAATGGCTATCATGATGATTGTAGAAAAGATTTTTTGGTAAGTATTATTCTTTGAATATTAGTTGGGCTGATTATCTTAGCTAAGATTTAATCTTTGAATAAAATCCAGTTTTCCGAGATTTTAATTACCAATTATATTAACATCCAATAAGATAATGAGAAAAATAGCAATTGTATTTGCAATAATATTGCTTTACGGAATTAAAGGCATTGCCCAGCAAACAGAGCAAAATCATGCGGAGAGGTTTGAACAATTAGGAAACAGCCTTAGATCTCCTAATGTTTACAGAACTGCTTCCGGTGCACCGGGGCATATGTACTGGCAGCAAAAGGCAGATCATGAAATTGAAGTTGAGTTGAATGATGAGAAGCAATCGATTAAAGGGTGGCAAAAAGTTACTTACCATAACTATTCACCGGATCCACTCTCTTATTTATGGATTCAGCTTGATCAGAATGAAAGGGCCAAAGATTCTAATACTCCTAAGGTTACTGAAAACAAGATAACTCAAAAAATGACTTTGCCCCAGATTCAGGGAATTTTATGGCATGATCAGGATTTGGGCTATAAAATAATCTCGGTAAAAGATTTAGGCGGCAAGGATATTCCTGTAACCATAAATAAAACAATGATGCGGGTTAATTTACCTGAACCCATCAAACCTGGCGGTAAAATTGAGTTTACCATGGACTGGACGTTCAATATTCACGACAGGATTGGCTTTATAGGTGGGCGTCCGGGGTACGAGTATTTTGAGAAGGACGGAAATTACCTATATACAATGGCTGAATGGTTCCCGAGAATGGCTGTTTATTCTGATTTTCAGGGATGGCAGAATAAGCAATTCATGGGTAGAGGTGAGTTTGCTTTAACCTTTGGCGATTATAAAGTTAAAATAACCGCGCCAGCTGATCATATGCTGGGTGCTACAGGGGTATTGCAAAACCCTGAGTCGGTACTAAGTCCTCTTGAGTTGAAAAGATGGGAGGATGCAAAGAAAAGTTATGATAAGCCTGTGATTATTCGTACTCAGGCCGAAGCAGAGAAACTTGAAAAGGGAAGATCAAAAGACAAAAAGACCTGGATCTACCATGCAGAGAATGTTAGAGATTTTGCATGGACTTCCTCCCGGAAATTGATTTGGGATGCGATGGCCGTTAAGCAGCAAAATAGAGATGTGATGGCTATGTCCTATTATGGTAAGGAGGGAAACCCATTGTGGGAGCAATATTCTACCAGAGTGGTTGCACATACTATTAAATCTTACGGATCTAAAACTTTTGATTATCCTTATCCTGTTGCTATTTCCGTGGAAGCTTCAAATGGTATGGAATATCCAATGATTTGTTTCAATTATGGGCGTCCGGATGTTGATGGAACTTATTCTGATGCCGTTAAGTACGGAATGATTTCTGTTATAATTCATGAAGTTGGGCATAATTTCTTCCCGATGATTGTTAATTCTGATGAACGTCAGTGGTCTTGGATGGATGAAGGTTTAAATACCTTTATGCAGTTCATGGCTGAACAGGAATGGGATAGAAATTACCCGTCAAGAAGAGGGCCTGCACACAAAATTGTTCCTTACATGAGAAGTGAAAAGCACCTGCTTGAACCAATTATGACTAATTCTGAAAACATTATTCAGTTCGGTCCGAATGCTTATGCAAAGCCTGCAACCGCTTTGAATATTTTAAGGGAAACGGTTATGGGAAGGGAATTGTTTGATTATGCCTTTAAACAATACTCAACTCGTTGGATGTTTAAGCACCCTACTCCTGATGATTTTTTCAGGACTATGGAAGATGCGTCTGCGGTTGATCTTGATTGGTATTGGAGAGGATGGTTCTACAAAACTGAACCTGTTGATATCTCAATTGAATCAGCAAATTGGTTTAAACTTGACAATCGCAGTCCTGCAGAAAAAAAATCTGACGCAAAGAAGGTATTCGAAAGAGAAGAAAGCTATGTAAGTAAGAGTAATAATATTAAAGATAATCCGAAAACAGTGCTCGAGTCAGATCCCGCTACCCGCGACTTCTATAACGCTTACAATCCTTTTAGTGTTACTCCTGATGACGAAAAGGTTTACTCTGAATTTATGGCGAAATTAAGTGTAAAGGAAAAAGAATTGCTGAACAGCAATTTAAACTTTTATGAACTTAAATTTAAAAATATCGGAGGTTTAGTGATGCCTTTAATTGTCCAGTTTAATTATACAGATGGAAGCTCTGAAATTGATAGAATTCCGGCCGAAATATGGCGACATAATGAATCAGAGGTTTCTAAAGTATTTGCTAAAACTAAGGAGGTAA
>JBIIRT010000002.1:0-73204 GCA_044341405.1 Daejeonella sp.
AGGTTGATTGGCAAGATTTTGTACATTTAATAAAAATATTTCTATGAATTCGAAGTTAATTACATTGTTGTTCCTGCTTGTTTCAGTGAACCTATTTGCTCAGCGATCCAATTCAGGCTGGCAGAATCTTTATAATGGAAAAGATCTGAGCGGCTGGAAATTGCTGGGTGGCAAAGCAACCTATGAAGCCAAAGGGGATGAAATTATTGGAACCACAGTATCCAATACCCCAAATTCCTTTCTTACTTCCGAAAAGGAGTATGGCGATTTCATCCTTGAGGTGGAGTTACTGGCGCATCCCAAAATGAATTCTGGGATTCAGTTCAGAAGCCTGAGTAAGTCAGAATATCAGAATGGACGGGTTCATGGTTATCAGATGGAAATTGACCCATCTGCAAGAGCCTGGAGTGGTGGGGTTTATGATGAGGGCAGAAGAGGATGGTTGTATAATCTAGAATTGAATCCTGCAGCCAAAACTGCTTATAAAATTAATGATTGGAATAAGTACCGTATTGAATGTATAGGGAATACCATCCGTACCTGGGTAAATGGCATTCCGGTTTCTCACCTGATTGACGATATGACCACTAAAGGTTTTATTGCATTGCAAGTGCATTCTATTCCCTCATCTGAACCTCAGGGTCGTCAGATAAAATGGAAAAATATTCGTATTCAAACTGAAAACCTGAAGCCTTCAGCGCCGCGAGATATTTTTGTGGTGAACATGGTTGGAAATAGTCTTACAGCGCTTGAGAAAAAGCAGGGCTATCGCTTGCTATGGGATGGAAAGACAACAAAGGGCTGGACTGCGGCAAATGGTTCTGCTTTTCCTGCTGAAGGCTGGCAAATCAAAGATGGGATTTTAAGTGTTCAGAAGGATATTCCTGGTGAGAAGGCTAAAGGGGGAGACATAGTAAGTGAAAAGGAGTTCTCAGCATTTGAATTGAAGTTTGATTTTAAACTTACAAAAGGAGCAAACAGCGGACTGAAGTATTTTGTCAGTAGTCTGGGTGGTTCAATTCTGGGTCTGGAGTATCAGGTTCTTGATGATGAAAATCATCCGGATGCAAAAATGGGAATTAAAGGTAACCGGACTCAGGCATCATTGTATGATATCATGCCTTCACAAAAGATTCCATATTCATTAAAAAAGGTTGGAGAATGGAATCAGGCTATGATCAGGGTTTATCCTGATAATAGAGTGGAACATTGGCTAAACGGCATCCGGGTTCTTGAGTATCAGCGTGGATCGGCAGATTTTATACAAAACATAAGTTTAAGCAAGTTTAAGGCAGTTCAGGGCTTTGGTTTAGCATCAATGGGCAAGATTCTGTTACAGGATCATGGGGATGAAGTTTCTTTTAGAAGTATTAAAATAAAGGAGTTGAAGTAGAGGATTCAGATCAAGGTCATTATTTAACCTGAGTTAGGTTAAATTTTTCAGGACTAATTAGATTGACAAATTTTCTTTATTTAGGAAAGCAAGTTCTGTGATTCTTCGGTCACACAAGTCCCGTGTTCTGCTGTAGTTTTTTGCAGTAGTTTTGTCTAAATTATTAAATTCCGTATTGCAAAAAAGCTACAGCTGCCACCAGGGTTTATTTAAAATGGCAGTTAGTCCTTTTGCCGGGCTGTAGGTCCCAATGAAAAACAGAACCAGGTAAAATAAACCTTGCCGTAGGAGATATCTTCCGGCTATCCGTAATTTGAACCAGAACGCGATTTCTTGCCGGAAATACTCCGTAGGAAAGGACTGAAACAGCCTATAACACACAGGTATTGGTTTTCAAAATCAAAAATAAAGGCTCCAGAGCCTTGTCTGACAATTATGATCGTGTTTTTTACCTTTCCTTGTATCGAATTCAGGCTAAGTTAAGGAATTGCAATACAAAAGAACCTCCTGACCCTAAATAATGAAATAGGGATTTAGAAACGATTGAGTCATAAAAAAGCCCCGGATTATGTCCGGGGCTTGTGTGCCCAGAGGGATTCGAACCCCCATCAGCAGAACCGGAATCTGCAATTCTATCCATTGAACTATGGGCACTTTAAATTGTTGTGGTAAATATACTTATTCCACTATTAGCGGCAAGGTTTAAACATTAAATCTAAAATGCATGATATCCCCATCCTGCACAATATAAGTTTTGCCTTCTACACCCAGCTTTCCGGCTTCCTTACAAGCTGCTTCAGAACCTAAGTTTACAAAATCCTCATATTTAATTACTTCTGCCCGGATGAAACCCTTTTCGAAATCAGAGTGAATAACTCCGGCAGCCTGGGGAGCCGTAAAACCCTGAGTAATAGTCCATGCTCTAACTTCCTGCACTCCTGCGGTGAAATAGGTAGCAAGCTTTAATAATTTATAAGCAGCTCGTATTAATTGGGTTACTCCCGACTCACTCAGTCCCAGATCTTCAAGGAACATTTGTCTTTCTTCAAAACTATCAAGGGAAGCTATTTCGGCCTCAATTTGAGCTGAAATAACCAAAACCTCTGCCTTTTCTTCCTTTACTGCTTCACGAACCTTATCTACATATTGATTGCCACTTACAACCGATTTTTCATCCACATTACAAACATACATAACCGGCTTCTCTGTCAATAAAAACAAGTCGGCGATAAATTCTTTGTCTTCTTCACTGATAGGAGCGGTGCGCACAGATTTACCTGATTCAAGGTGTGCCTTGACAATATTGCAAACCTCATAGGTCCTTTTTGCATCCTTATCATTCCCTGTTTTAGCCATTTTCTCAACCTTTTGAATACGTTTTGAAACGGCATCAAGGTCTTTTAACTGCAATTCAGTGTCAATAATCTCTTTATCTCTGATTGGATCAACTGAACCATCCACATGGATCACATTATCATCATCAAAACAACGCAAAACATGGATTATAGCATTGGTAGCACGTATATTCCCAAGAAACTGGTTTCCCAAACCTTCCCCTTTACTGGCACCTTTTACAAGTCCGGCAATGTCCACGATTTCTATTGTATTTGGCTGAACCTTAAGCGGCTTAACAAGTTCTGCAAGCTTGGTCAAACGAGGATCAGGCACTGTAATGACCCCGATATTTGGTTCGATAGTGCAAAATGGAAAATTCGCCGCTTGCGCTTTTGCGTTCGATAAACAATTAAAAAGTGTAGATTTTCCAACATTTGGTAATCCGACTATACCGCATTGTAATGCCATTTTGAGTAATAAGTTGTAAGTTATAGGTTATAAGTTTTAAGCTTTCGGCTTTTAGCTTTCGGCTTTTAGCTTTTAGCTTTTAGCTTTTAGCTTAATTGGCGCAAAGATAGAATTTTTGTTCTGAGTTTTTCTGCCACTTGATAAACAGGATGTTGAAGTATTACTGTAAATCGGAAAGAATTCCCGGTAAGGTTAAAAAATGCAGGTATTGGGTTTTGTTCCAACGACTTTCATCTTTGAAATGAATACATTCCCGCTTTCCGGATATTTTTTTAGTTCATCTTCATTCAAATCTCCCCTTGCGGTGGTGATGATGAGGTGGTCAAGATTTTCACCTGCAAAAGCACAAGAAGTTACATGCGGAACGGGTATTTCAATCTTTTCAAGAAGATCACCGTTTGCCGGGTTCCAGCGGTACACACCAAAACCTCCCCAATGTGCTACCCATAGCATCCCTTCATGGTCGATGCACATCCCATCAGGTGTGCCCATTTCTTCAGGAATATGAACTGCATTCTTATCAAACAGAATAGCCCCGCTGTTTGCATCAAAAATATAGGATTTTATGGTTTGAGTCGGACTATCAATAAAGTACATTCGCTGGTTATCTGCCGTCCAGGCCATACCGTTAGAAATTGTAAGATTCCCTAACTTTTTTTCGATACTTAGATTTTTATCAATGCAATATAAGGATGCAGCACCCAGTTTAAAATCCATGTCCATGGTGCCAATCCATAATCTACCACTGCTATCACATTTAGCATCATTACAGCGGTTGTTTTTAATCTCTGATTCAATATCCAATAGCCATTCCAGCTTCTCGGTAGCTAAATTAAACCGGGCAATTCCTGAGTTTAAACTCAGAATAAGACCATTTTCTATGGAGGGGCAAACTGAAGTAAGTCTGCCATCAAATTTCCAGGTTTTGGTTTCCTTACTAACCCAATGGTATTCAAATAACATACCCCGCTCTATGTCCACCCAAAAGCATGAATTTCGTTCGGCATGCCAAAGCGGTCCTTCGCCTAGCAGGGATTGAGCAGGGTAAAGGGTTTTTGCTTTCATTGTTTTGTTAGGAGTCACTGCTGTCCGGCTAATATAAAATTGTATATAAAATAGCCATTTATGGGCTATATAATTTTTTTACGTATTTGATAAAAAGTAATACTCTCTTTCAGCACAATTTCAATATTTATATTTTCACTGACTTTAATCATGCAGTGGTTATACCTATAATTGGAGGATTGTTCATAAGCTTTGGCCAAAGCACAAAATCTCCGTTAACGTTTTTTTTCCTCCGCCCGGGGCGGATGGTGCGGTAGGCACAGACCAAGCCTAAGCAATAACTTCAATAGCATCAGGTGCAGCGGCGGCATTTTGTTACTTTTCTGCTGCAGGAAAAGTAAAGAGAAAAATTAAGAGCCGAGAATAAAATTGTTAAACTACAATTTCAATATTCTCCTATAATTACTGATTAAGATTCTTGAAAATCAATAGGGAGATGGACTAATACAAGACCATCCTCCATCAATTACCAGACATTGTCCGGTGATCTGTTTCGCCTTCTCTGAAACCAAAAATAGAGCAGCATTCGCAACATCCATGGTTGTACCTGGTCTGCCCATTGGTGTTAATTTTGACCAGACAGTCTCATAATCAGGGTCATTAGTTGTTCTTTCTGTTATAGTGGCTCCCGGAGCAATCGTATTAACATTGATCTTGTAAGCAGAAAGTTCGATCACAAGATTCCTTGCAAGCATATCCAGGGCCGCTTTAGTCATTGCATATGCAGCGAGATCTTTGTGCGCCTGACGGCCGGTAATGGATGAAGTGAATAGTATTGAACCTCCATCTGCCTGTTGCTTCATCTGCTTCGCAGCAGCCTGCGTCAGGAAAAATGTACCCGCCATATTTACATTGAGTACTCTGTTAAAGGCCTCCGGACTATACGTTAAAAAGTCGCCAAATAAAGTGATACCGGCATTGGCAATCACAATATCAAGTTTGCCAAATTGCTTCACTGCCAAATCAACCATGCTTTGGATAAAATTCAGATCACTTGAATCTCCTGAAAGAGAAATGCAATTACCACCTTCCTCCCTGATTTGCCTTGCCGCACTCTCCGAAAGATCTGAATCAAGGTCGTTTAAAATAACCGCAGCACCTTCCTTAGCCAATTGTCTGCAGATTTCGAAACCAATACCCTGACCCGCTCCCGTAACAATTGCTACCATATTATCAAAAGACCTTTTATCCATATACTAATTATATTAATGAGAGTCCCTTTTAACTTCGCTTCCGGAGCCACCTTTTAGGAAGTCAAGGTCAGCACCCAAATGGGCCTGTTCAACACTGCTGATATATAGACTTGTATATCCTCTGTCAGTATGAGCAGGGGAGGGCTTCCAGTTATCTTTTCTACGCTGGAGCTCTTCTGCACTGAGGTCAACATTCAAAGTACGGGCATTCAGATCCAATGTGATCAGGTCCCCCGTTTCAAGAACACTGAAATTTCCTCCCAGGGTCGCTTCAGGTGAAACATGCAGGACAACTGTGCCGAAACCTGTCCCACTCATTCGACCATCTGAAATCCTGACGATATCTTTAACCCCTTTTTCAAGTAGTTTTAGTGGCAAAGACATATTACCAACTTCAGCCATTCCCGGATAACCTTTTGGACCAACATTCTTTAAAACAAGGATACTATTTTCATCAACTGGCAATTCAGGGTCATCAATTCTTAACTTATAATCTTCTATATTTTCAAAAACTATTGCTTTACCACTATGCTGGAAAAGATGCGGACTTGCAGCAGTTGGCTTGATGACAGCACCATCTTCACAAATATTGCCATAAAGCACCGCCAGTGCAGTAGTGTTATTAAATGGTTTATCAATGGATGCAATCACATCCCTGTTATAACATTTTGCGTTCTGGTAATTCTCCTGAATAGTTTTTCCGTTGGCAGTTTTACAAGCCGTATGGAGAAAAGAATCTAGTTCCTTGAGTAAAGCAGGTACACCTCCGGCATAATAAAAGTCTTCCATAAAATACTTTCCCGAAGGTTGTAAGTTTAAAAGAAGTGGAACGGAGGATGAAAGCTTGTCAAAATCCTTAAGATTCAAAGGTATACCAATCCTGCCGGCAATGGCTATTAAGTGAATCACAAAATTGGTAGATCCACCAATGGCAGCATTTACCTTGATGGCATTCTCAAATGCTTCTCTGGTAAGGATATCTGATAACTTTTGATCTTCTTTAACCATCTCCACTATTCTCCTGCCTGATAATTGGGCCAGTACTTTACGTCTGGAATCAGCAGCAGGTATTGCGGCATTCTGTGGCAGAGTTAGTCCCAGTGATTCAACCATCGTTGCCATAGTTGAAGCAGTGCCCATAACCGCACAATGCCCCTGACTGCGACATAAACCTGACTCAGCAATATTAAGTTCTTCTTCCGACATCAGGCCTGATTTTACGTCATCCGAGAATCTCCAAACATCGCTTGTGCCTATATCACGACCATTGTATTTACCTGTAAGCATTGGTCCGCCTGAGACCACAATGGTAGGTATATTTACACTACATGCTCCCATTACTAAGGAAGGAGTAGTTTTATCGCAACCACACAAAAGAACAACACCATCCATTGGGTTTGCACGGATCGACTCTTCAACATCCATACTGGCGAGATTACGGTAAAGCATTGCTGTTGGTTTGATCAATGTTTCACCCAATGACATCACCGGAAACTCTACTGGAAAACCTCCGGCTTCATAGATTCCTTTTTTTACAGATTCTGCTAGTTCTCTGAAATGTGCATTGCAGGGGGTGAGTTCAGACCAGGTATTGCATATTCCTATAACAGGTTTGCCTTGAAACTCATAGTCAGGTATACCCTGATTTTTCATCCAGGCCCTGTAAATAATTCCATCTTTACCTTTTTTGCCAAACCACTGCTGGCTACGTAATTTTTTTTCCATTTTAAATCTTTTTACCAGTAATTAGCTCAATCAAACATTAATCCCGCAACCACAACAACGAATATACATCACCATGATTAAAAAAATCAAACTAAAACGGTAATCTGAATAACATATTAAAGAAAATCAACAAAAAACTAAATTATACCACCCAGATCTATTGATAATCGCTGAAGAAATTAGCTGGTTTTCTATGGCCACATTTGATTAATTAATCTAACTGTCCGGTCTACCAGAATTTGACCTCCTTCAGAACCTACGATATTACTTTGACAGACTGCACTATATCCGCCGCCTCTGATTGCTTTTTCTGTAGCCAGATAAGTTCCTGGTCCGGCAAGCTGGACAATAAAGGTTTGTAATGCCTTGCTGCGTGCCTGAATTCGTATACCATAATCAGTAAACAATTCGAATTGATTGGTACATATTACTGCATCTCCTATGCGCAGGACATGTATTTAAGTGTAAATCTCGAATCACAAAGGACAGGAACCTGAAGTCCTTCAAAACTTAAAAACAGGTTAATAATTAGAAGTTGCATAGGCTACAATGATTAAATAATTAAAGGCAATGACATCACATATTTAAACGCTTAATTTATCCCTTTTGCCCCTTAATATATTTAGCCACAGTCCCAACCGGAGCAATCCAAATACCATTTGCTGGGTTTTGAGCATATTCGATCAGCTTTTTAAGCATGTTCAATCGGGTTGTCTGGTTTCCTGATGTCCCCATTTCATGACCTGCAAGAACCAACCACGCACCGCTCTTTTTTGCATTTTCGATCAGCGGTAATATTTGCTCAAAATCTTTACCATCCATTTCCATCCCGGTTAACTGGGCAAGATCACAGAATTGAGGGGCATTGGGGCCTTCATCAAGCCAGCCTCTGCCACTCAGAAATAGTTTTGATACAACAGGAACGTAGCTTTTGGTGTTTTCCCCTCTGCCGATATAGGTTTGCCCGCAAGGATAAGCGAATACTTCAGCTTCAACCCCAAGCAATTCCTTAATATCTTTATTAGCCAGAATTAACTCACTCCGCATTTTTTTCAGGGTATAATTCTCTATGGCCTTTTGTCTCGACCATGGAAAATTACCGGTGCAGGGATGGTTGAAAGAATGATTCCCTATTTCATGGCCACTCGCAACCGCTTTCTTCCAGCCTTCAAGTCTTTGTTTGACAGAATTAGGAACCACATAAAATGTGCCTTTAACTCCATACTGATCTAAAAGTGCTGTTCCGGCATCTACCTGACTTGCTCTTGCATCATCGAAACTTAAACTGATGGCTATTTGCTTTCCCTCAGGCCAGGTAAATATTGATTCACTTTGTTGCGCTAATAGGATGTTGCCAGAAAGAATTAGCCAAACTGCTATTAGAATTAAATTCTTGCCTGAAGAATTTAGATTTCTTTTAGAGATAGTTGTCAAGGATTTCATTTTATTTGATATCTGTTAATTGACTTTATTATATAAACCCTCGAAGTATTTCTTTCCCTCGATTACCTCGGCCAGGTTATTTTCCATTTTATGTTCACATTCAACATGAATCACTCCCTTAAATTGCTGACGCTTTAATTCATCTATTATCGGAGGAAAATTAATTACGCCCTTCCCAATAATGACATCATTAGCTTCCGGGTTATCAGATTGTTGAATGTCTTTTAAATGGACTCCAAGAATGTTTCCTTCTAGTTTTTTGAGACATTCGGCAGGATCCAATCCGCTTCTTTCCCAATGTCCTAGATCCGCACATACACCAAAATTTGGATGGTCTTTCATAGCAGCGATTACAGAATCAGGATGCCAATAAAGGCTTTTTCCCTTCGCATGCTCATGAATGGCTACCTTAATCTTATAAACTCCTGCGAGACTATCCAGCATATCCCATGAATCCTTCTCTGGTTCAGCTACCAAATGCTGCATGTTCATTGCTTTGGCCATTTCAAAATAATACTTCCAGTCGGCTTCATTTTTTGCACCACTAACATACATCGATTGCATTTGAATATTTTTTTTAAGGAGCATTTCCATCATTTTACTGATGTCTTCTACAGTCATTTCAGCCATAGTTTTTTCATTGAATTCCTTGCCCATCTTATGAAAAGAAAATCCTTCAACATAATTGACTCCTGCACTATCTGCCTTATCGAGGGCATCAGCAAATGAAAAACGGTTGAATGAATACAAGGCTACACCCATATTCCATTCAGCATTTTGTTCCTGAGCTTTTTTGGAATTATCAGTACATCCAATAAATGAACCAGCGAAAAGACATACATAACAGAGATAATTTTTTAATATTTTCATTTTATTTTGATTTTTATAATGACTATTTATTTGCTTTTAATCAGGCTTAGTTTAATTTCCCGCAAGTCCAACATCCCAGCATCAACAGTAGGCTTGTTTGATCTGAAAACGATTTTCTGCCGGCCAGTCTTTAGTTTGATTGTGCCTATATTTTTTGATTTGAAAGATTCCCAGGAACCGCTACGGTCAATAGTTCCGATCAGTTTCTGTTTGCCAGCTTCCAGCAGAAATTCATTGCCTGCTGTTTCATCAGAAACTGACCAAACTAATTCTGCGCTGTATTCACCATCAAGATCCACATCAACCTCCCATTCAACCCGGTCTAGATTCGTAAACCATCCAAAAGCCCACCATTCAGGCATATACTTAATTTTAGGCCCAATACCTTTGCCATTACGGGCAGACAATCTGAGAATAGTTCCATCAGGTTCTGATTGAATGGTGGTAGGTTTATTGAGGGTTTGTGGCTGGTATGTTGGAGCACTCTTCATTTCTCCCTCCAGGTATCCAATGACAGCTTCTTTTAAATGTTTCTCTACAACAGGAGTGTAGGGAGACACGGTTTCAATTTCATATCCGCCATGCTTCCATTCTTTTTCTGTGGGCAGATATCCGAGCCATCCATTTGTATAACCAAAGAAAAATGTAAAGGGAAAGGGTGAACGATCGCGTATTTCATTTGATATCTCACAAAATAGTTCTACTGGTAAACTCCATATGGCCACATCTTCATTGATCTTGAGGAATCTTGCAGGCAGTAGCACCCGGTGGTCACCATTCGCTGAGGTCTGGGTATATCTCGACAAATCCTTGGGCCAGTTTAAATTGGGCTTTCTCGGGGTTTCTATGATCAGTGATCCTGTAAATAGCTTAACATCAGAACGTACTGATACAATTTCTTTATTAGCAGACAGAATTTTGTCACCCAACAAAACTTTAAACTGACTCAAATGTCCAGCTTTTGGATTTGGATATACACTGTAAATAGGTGCCAGATTACCCGCAGCGCCATTAATGAAGAGGAGAGGGACACCTAATTTTTGTTCAACATATTCGGAAACTATTCCAGGAGCATCACCACTGATCTCGGTTTGAGCAGGGCCAAGCACTGTTCCATGGATTGCATAATTAGCGATAAGGGCAAGCGGACTCCCATCTTCTTTATCCAGGCGAATTAAACCAATTTTACGATCAACAGCGCCTTCCGGATTTAATCCAAGGGAAGCTTTTCCATCTACATCTATCGCCCGGCGGTTGATATTTGCCTGAGAAAAACCCCAGCCAACACCAAGTTTTGCTTTAACTAGTTTGCTTCGGGCTTCTATAATTCCTTTTATCAGAGATTGTTCTACCATTGAGGTATATGCGGTATCTACATCATGTTTATAACGATCGCCCATGAAAACTTCTGGAAGGCCTGGAACACCAACTTCCGGTGCAGAGTGCGTGTGGGTTAAGGTCCACCAAAAATTCTCTGGGTCAATTCCAAGTTCCTTCTCCAGAATAGCCGCAACATGATCATATTCTGAAGGTGACATCACGCAAATGTCTGTAGAAACCAAAAAGAATTGCTTCACTCCATCGTCCATTGCCACAATACGATGGTATATACGGTCATGGATACCGGTAGATTGCCTCGCTGCATATCCCAGCAACATTTTCGGTTTATCTGGAGTGATGTCAACTTTGACTACTGATGCCTTGAATACTTTATCAGACTGTTGAGCCAAAGCAGTTTTGGCAATAATTATAACTAGTCCAAATAGCAGAAATTTTAATCTTTTGATTTTCATGCTTTTATATTTTTGTTGAGATATAGTTCATCATTTAAAATTTGCGTAAAAATGCCAGAAGATCCGCCATTTCCTGTTTGTTGATCTTTTTTTCCAGTCCAGAAGGCATTGCTGAGATCTCCATACTTTTTATCTCCTTAATGTCCTGACGATTAATGGTTTTTTCAAGTTTTCCATTGTTTTTGAGTGTTATCGCGACATCTGATTCACTTGAGATAATTCCCTGATGTGATTCGCCATTTTTTAATTCGACATTCCATAAATCATAACCACTTGAAATTGAAATATTTGGATCAAGAATATTAGCCATAATGATTTCAGCTGTCCAGTTGTGAATTGTGCCAAGATCAGGACCGAGTTCAACACCCATTTTCCCCCTTACTTGGTGACAAATTGCACAGTTTTGTAAATAGACATTCTGACCTTTTGTAGCATCTCCTTTTAATACAAGCGCTTCCTGATAAGCTTTATTCACCTTTTTTCCGTCTTCTTCATTTTTTGTAAATAGGGTTCTGGCTTTGTTACGTAACAGGTCATCTTTATTTTGCATCAGCTGAACGCTTCTGCCAAAACTTACACTACTTGCCTGAACCTGGTTTTTTTCAATTGCATTTAGGAGCAGCTTGATCCGGTCATTATTACCTAAAAATGTTCCAATAGCGGCATCTCTTATTTCTGGAGTTAGGACTGCCCATTTCTGCAGAACATATTCACTAATTTCTATTCCGGGCACTTTACTAAATGTTTTTAGCGCGGCAAGTTGAACAATGGTTTGTTCCTGTGGTACGATTAATCCTTTTAATAAATTACTAAAAGGGCCAGGTTCAGTCAATGCCAGGAAATTTATAGCTTCAATTCTTTTATTATCCGGAAGACTGCGGTCTGCAATTACTACTAAGGTTTTATTTATGGCAGTTTTGATTTCCGGTCCATTATTTAATCCGATTACTCTTAACATATCAAGAGACCCTTTTCGAACCTCTACAGACTGATGATTGAAAAAGGTATTGATCAGTAAGTTTTGATCTTCTTTATATGAATTGATTGATTCCGGAGATTTAGATTTTTGAGATTCCAGTCCAATTGCAAGTCCTTCAAGCATAGCCCCTTTCCATTGATTATTTTGGATTGATTCATTCCGGACTGAATTTTTAATGAGCTTTTTTATTGTGCTCTGGTCACCTCCATTAGCAATCATTGTTGCCAGTCTTTGAACTAATAATGAATATGCAGGGATATCTGCCTTGTAATTCTTGAGCACTTCATTTAAAATTGATTCTGTTTGGGATGATGGGGCACTTAAAGCAGCAATTTGGATCCATTTATCATCGATATCCTGAAATAGTAGTTTATTTCTTACCGTTGCTGATTCACTTGAATTATCATAGCCTAAGCTTAGTAGCAATTGCATCCTGACTTTTGGATCTTTATCATTTTGAACTGACCTAAGCGTTTTAAATAGTTGTGGAAATTCCTGGAAATGAAGTTCAGCAAGTTTGATAGCATTAACCCGGATTCCTGATTCTGAATCTTTTAAGGCTTTTTCTATCATTTCGGGACTTAATTCACCCATACCTTCAAGGGTCCACAATGCATGTAGTCTGCCCATCGGAGATTCTGAGTTATTAGCCATTTTTAGAAGTGAAGGAATAATATTTCTGTCTTTTCGGTCAACCAAAAGCCGCTGTGAGTTAGTTCTCCACCATCGGTTGTTATTTGAAAGATGCGCTACTAATTTTTCACTGCTTTCATCTCCCAATGTAAGTCCTTTGGTCCATTCAGCTTTTTTATCTCCGCTTGCCGTAATCCGGTAGATCCGTCCCATGTCAGAGCCATCATATAATCCTCCTTCTTTTACCGCCTTTTCTGACATCCATTCCGGTGACTCAATCACTCTGCGGTAATAATCCAGCATGTAAAGTGCACCATCAGGACCAACATAAAAATTAACCGGGCGCGACCATGCATCAGTTGAAGTGAGAAATTCTTTATTACTTAAGATAGCACTTGCCTCGAAGCTTGAGCCTTTATCTTTTAGGATGTCTGCATGTACCAGGTTACTGACAGGTTCTGCCATAAAGCTGATATTCTTATCAAATGGAGCAGGAAATGCACCTCCATCGTAAACTGTTATTCCGCAGCCAGATGTCATAACCCCTACATCAGTAAGTAGTTGCCTGTCGGGATGTGTTGTTGTTGGAAAGACCTCCGGTGCGTTCAGGTGGTCTGACATATGTTGGATGGAATTAGAAATTACCAGGTTCTTGTTCCGCTGGAAATAGCGATTTGCTATAACTTCATGATACCCCTGGTTGGAATTGTTACATCCGAACCAGTTGCCCCATTGATCAAATGCATGACCGAATTGGGTTTGATAGGATAGTGTTTCAATCCATTTTTTATCCGGCATAAACCTAATGGATAAACCGTTGGCATTTTTTGGTAATTTCTGTGCCTCAGGTGATCCCGGGAAAACAATTTCAGAACCTTCATCACCAAATTCTTCTTTGTATTCACGGGTTGAAGTTGCACCCTGATGCCCGATATAAATCCAGTTGTCTAGTCCGTACATTGGATTGTTAGTATTATGCTGTGGATTTGATAGTGCAAATCCACTCAGTACAGTGTCTCGGATATCTGCTTTACCATCCTGATCTGAGTCCTCAAAATAGAGTAAATTGGGAGCATCTGTTACCAAAATGCCTTTTTTCCATTTCATTACGCCCGCCGGAAGAATTAAATTATCTGCAAAGACAATTCGTTCATCCATTTTTCCATCTTCATTTTTATCCTTCAGTAGAATAATTTTTCCACTACCGCTTTTATCTAAGGGATAGCCATGCATTTCAACCACATACATATTGCCGTATTCATCAATTTCCATGTCTACTGGATCTGAGATTAGAGGTTCAGCAGCAATTAATTCGATTTTAAAGCCTGGAGGGACTTGAAATGTTGATAAAGCATGTTCTGAATCAATTGCAGATGTGCCCGATTTCTCTTTACAACTAATAACCAATATGCTTAACAAAAGCATCAGAGCTATTTTTAAAAAAATATTGAAGTAAATCCGCATAGAAATTTCTTATTTGTAAGGTCGAATTGATCTTGTTTAATTAAATCTAATTATTCTGTTGATTTTTTATTGATAATTTATCTGTGTTCTACAGATTTATTTATTTTTTTTCGAGAGTTTACTTATTCTAGTCTTTCAAGCATCGATTTTTTTTTGAAAAATAACTTTAGTTTTGGTTAAGATTAATATTAAATCCCATATTAATAGTACCTTCTATTAAAAAACAATTTATCAATTTTGATATAGATTTAATCGAATTCAGTTTAATTAATTTTAAAGATCCTACTACATGAAGAAAGCTATTTTTTTATTATTGACTTCCTTTTTTTTCCAGCTTACTGTTTACGGACAAGAATCAGTTCTTTATGCCAATCGTTTTATTTCAACACTCAGTGACGCTCAAAAGGCCGAGACCATATTCCCATTTGATGTAGAAGAACGATATAATTTTCATTTCGTGCCGATGAAAAGAAGGGGAATAACCTTCAATGAGATGAATATTGAACAGAATTCATTGGCTTTGGAATTACTAAAGTCTTGCCTTGGGGAAGATTCCTTCAAAAAAACCAAGGAAATTATGCAATTGGAAGTTGTATTAAAAGAGCTGGAAAAACGGAAACCTGAAGATAATTATCGTGATCCGGGTAATTATCACTTTACCATTTTTGGAAATCCCTCGTCAAATAGCATCTGGGGTTGGCGGTTTGAAGGACATCATATTTCGTTTAATTTCTCTTTTAATAAAAAAACACTTGTTTCTGGCACTCCGGGTTTCATGGGTAGTAATCCGGCTATTGTCCTTAACGGACCAATGGCAGGTAAACAAGTATTGAAAGATGAATCTGATAAAGGATTTTCTTTAATTCAATCATTAAATGAAACCCAATTAAAAAAAGCCATTATTGACACTGTAGCATTTAAAGATATTTTAACTTTTGATAAGCGTAAGGCTCTTTTGGGTAAACCTGAGGGTTTAAAGTATTCTGAATTATCTAAAGTACAACAGTCATTAATGCTTCAATTAATCAGGGTTTATTTACACAGATACAGACATGATTTCGCCGAAAAAATGATGAAGGATATCCAAAAGGAAGGTTTAGATAATATCTGGTTTGCATGGGCGGGATATACGAAACCTGAGATTGGTAAAGGCTCATATTACAGGGTTCAGGGCCCTACACTTGTTATTGAGTATGATAATACTCAAAATAATGCCAATCATGTGCATTCAGTTGTTAGGGATTTAAAAAATGATTTTGGAGGAGATCTATTATTGGATCATTATCAAAAGGGACATTCACATTGAACCAATGGTTCAGGAAAAAAAAGCCCCATCACAATTTCTTGTTTGGGGCTTTTTTATGAATGAATAATTTATTCTGTCAGAATAAATCAGGATTATATTTCAAAAGAAAAATCATCGTTTTCTTTTGAAGGTTCAGAATTATTCTCTGAATATTCGTATCGTTTTTCAACAACTTCCTGATGAGCTTTGATGTAATCAATGGTTTCCTTCAGACCTTCAGCAAACTTTTCAAAGTCCTCTTTGTAAAGAAATATTTTATGCTTTATAAAAACACCGTCTTCTAAACGCTTTTTACTTTCAGTCACTGTGACATAGTAATCATTTGAACGCGTAGCTTTAACATCGAAAAAGTAGGTGCGCTTCCCAGCTCGTACCTTCTTCGAAAAAACCTCTTCTCTTTCTTTGTTGTCGAAATCTCCCATAATCATATTTAATTTGTTAGCGGTAAATATAATAGATATTAGTAAAGTAACAAATTGATTTTTTTTTGAATAAAATCAGGTAATAATTGAAAATTGATAATTGAGCGTTGAGAATTAAATAGAGAGTTGACACCTAATCACTATTGGGTGGATAAAATGCGAAAGAAACCCCATTCTCCATTCTCCACTTCCTATTGTTATTCTCCGGTCGTTTGTTCCTCCAATAGTTGCTTTTCAAATAAATCAAAATAAACCCCTTTAAGCGCCATGAGATTGGTGTGAGTACCCTGTTCTACGATTTCGCCATTGTCCATCACCAGAATTCTGTCTGCATTTTTAATTGTAGAAACTCTGTGAGCAATTAGAATACTGGTTTTATTCTTCATTAAATTGCTCAAATTGCTTAAAATTTCTTCTTCAGTCTTGGTATCTACTGCAGAAAGACAATCATCAAAAATAAGAATTTGTGGTTCTTTAATAATTGCTCTGGCTATAGAAAGCCTTTGTTTTTGTCCACCTGACAAGGTAATTCCCCGTTCTCCAATCAGTGTTTGGAAGCCTTTGTCAAATTCCATAATATTTTCATAAACAGCTGCATTTTTTGCAGCCATTTCAACTTTTCCAGGTTCTGCTTCCGTCATTCCAAAAGCAATATTATTATAAATTGTTTCAGAAAAGAGGAAAACTTCCTGTGGCACAAAGCCTATTTGCTGTCTGAAGTGTTGAATGTCAAGCCGACCAATTGGTTTTCCATCAAGTAAAATTTGACCGTTATCTGCATCATACATTCTCATCAACAGATTTGCAATGGTTGATTTTCCTGAACCTGTTCTGCCAATAATAGCGAGGAATTCACCATTTTTAGCTTCGAACGAAATGTTTTTTATTGCTTGAATTCCGGTATCAGGGTATTTGAAGCTCACATTTTTGAACGTTACGTTTCCTTGCAGTTCAGTCTTTTCTCCTAATACAGAATTAATCTCAGGATTGGTATTTAAAAATTCATTGATTCTTTTTTGTGATGCTGCAGCGCGCTGTATCAGAGATGTAACCCATCCTAATGACATAACAGGAAATGTGAGCTGGTTAACGTATACTATAAATTCAGCGATATTTCCTGAACTAATATTTCCATTTATAACTTCAACTCCACCGATATAAACAGTGATTATTGTACTAAGTCCGACGAGTAAAAGCATCATTGGATAAAAAAGAGCCTGGATCTGTACCAGTGACATGGAATGTGATTTGTAGTTTTCACTTTCAATATTAAACTTTCTCCGGATGTCATCTTCACGCACATAAGCTTTAATTACGCGAATACCAGAAAAGGTTTCCTGAACAAAACTTGACAATGAAGATAGCTGTTCTTGTATTTTTTCACTTCTGTGATTAATCATGGAGTGAACATAATAAATTGTGATTGCCAGAATGGGAAGCGGCAATAATGAAAAAACTGTAAGTCTTGTATTTACATTGAACATCGAAATGATGACCAAAATGAATAGAACTATTGTATTTATTGTATACATTATTCCCGGTCCAAGGTACATTCTTACTCTGCTTACATCCTCAGTAACCCTGTTCATCAGGTCACCCGTATTATTTCGGCGATAAAATGCCATTGAAAGTTTCTGATAATGTAAATAGATCTCATTTTTCAAATCATATTCTATATGTCTTGACATCAGAATGATGGTTTGTCGCATAAAAAATAAAAATAAACCTCTGATTAAGGCCAGGATCAGGACAATTACTCCGAAAAACAATAAACTCTGGCCAAAGATTTTAGATATCAATTCTTGTCGATTGAATCCGTTGAAAAGTCTGAATAAAGCTATGTTTTCATTTACAAGATCAAATGCTATGCGTATTACCTGAGCAGGTAGTACAGCGAAAAGATTTGAAATGATGACGAAAAGAACACCAGGCAGCAAACGCCAGCGATATTTGTAGAAAAATTTATTAAGATAAGCCAGTTCTTTCATCTGATCCTTGAGTTGCAAAAGTAGATAGAATTTAGGGAATTGATAGCTGAAAATGGACAATAGTTGGAACCCTCCACCATATTCTCTACAGATATTTTAGCCCAAGGAACCTAACCAGACTCCTAAATATTGACCTTGGGAGGGCTCAATCACCTTGGTTGACATTTGATCTAAAAAAAATCTTAGGGTGGAGGAGTTGCCTAAATTGATATTCCATTTTCAATAAACCAATAAATTACTCATACCTCATACCTCATACCTCACACCTCATACCTCACACCATAAAAACAATTCCAAACCTTTATCAATAATTAAAACAACATTTTTTACTATTTTTGTTGGGTAAAGCTAGGCATCTCACATGATTTTATCTCAATTTGAAGAACATTCAGTTTTTAGTCAGCTTGACAACTTTGGTCATCAAAAGTTAGTTTATTGTAGTGATCCTGGTACAGGATTGAAAGCAATCATTGCTATTCATGATACCACTTTAGGTCCGGCCTTGGGTGGAACCAGAATGTGGCCTTATAAATCAGAAGCAGAAGCTCTTCATGATGTATTACGTTTATCACGTAGCATGACCTACAAAGCCGCAATAACAGGTTTAAATCTCGGTGGAGGTAAAGGAGTGATAATTGGGGATAGCCGCTTACATAAATCAGAAGCTCTGATGCGCAGATATGGCCGTTTTATTGAGAATTTGAACGGATCATTTATTACTGCAGAAGAAGTTGGAACTACTCCAAGGGATATGGAATACATACGAATGGAGACAAAGTATGTTACCGGTGTGCCTGAATCAATTGGAGGTAGCGGTGATCCTTCTCCAGTAACAGCCAGAGGTGTTTTCATGGGTATCAAGGCATGTTTGAAGGAGTGCTTTGGCAATGATAGCATTGCTGGAAAATCAGTTGCTGTTCAGGGTATTGGTCATGTTGGTGAGAATCTCGTCTCTTTACTTAGGACCGAAAATGCAAAAGTTTATATTAGCGATATTAATGAGGAGCGTTTGGGTCAAATTGCACAAAAATATGGTGCAATCGCAGTTGCCAATAATAATCTATTTGATCTTGATATTGATATTTATTCACCATGTGCATTGGGAGCTACAGTGAATACAGAAACAATAAATCGTCTAAAATGTTCTATAATTGCCGGTTCAGCGAATAATCAGCTTGCAGATGAAGTAGTTCATGGTAATATGTTGCTCGAGAAGGGGATTATGTACGCTCCGGATTACCTGATTAATGCTGGTGGGTTAATCAACTGTTATTCCGAAATTGCTGGATTCAACAAAAAGAAAACATTTCAAATGGCAGAGAATATTTACGAAGCCACCAGAAGAGTATTACAAAAATCAAAACATGATAATATTCCTTCTAATGAAGCAGCAAATAAAATTGCTGAAAAGAGGATTGAGGATATCAGAAAAATTAAAGCTTCCTATTAAATAGGATTAGAAAACAAAAATCGTTCTTATACATGTTAAATAGAAGGCACTTGAGGGTAAAAGCATTGCAGGTTTTATATTCTTACCAGCAATCTGAAGTAAAAGAAATATTGCCTTTTGAAAAGGCACTATTATTAAGTGTTGATAAGGTACATGAAATGTATTTCTGGTTACTTTCACTTTTAATTGAGGTTGCAGATTATAGTATTATCGATGCTGAGGAAAGGGCTAACAAGCATTTGCCTTCAGAAGCTGATCTTAATGTTAACGCTAAACTCCACAATAATCTTTTTATTTATTCTTTAAAACAGAATAAAGAATATCTGGCTGCTATTAAGAAGTATAAAATATCATGGAGTTTCGACCCTGAAATAAGTAAATCAATTTTTATTTCATTAAAGAATTCTCCAGAATTTACTTCATTTAATGATCTTTCTGTTCATACTATCCAGTCAGATAAAGATGTTATCAAGTATATTTTCAAAAAATTGATCTTAAAATCTCCGGGTATTGAGCAGATTTTCGAAGAAAAATTCATTAATTGGCCTGTAGACAAGGAAGTTCTTCAAGCGTTGGTAGCAAAAACATTTAAGAATTTTTCGAGTGAAAACCCTGATGAGAACAAGCTTGCACAGGTTTGTCCGAATTGGGATGAAGACAGACCATTTATGTTGGATCTTTTCAAAAAAGTTGTTTCATTTGAATCTGAATATCAGGAAATTATCGGACAAAAGACTAAAAATTGGGATTCAGAAAGAATTGCTGTTATGGATACTCTTTTAATGCGAATGGCTATTACAGAACTCGTACATTTCCATTTAATTCCAGTAAAAGTTACTATGAATGAATATATTGAAATAGCAAAGGAATTTAGTACTCCCAAGAGCAATTCATTTATTAACGGTATTTTAGATAAAATATTAGCAGAATTGAAAGCTTCTGGAAAACTTCATAAATCAGGACGTGGATTAATGGAGTAATATTAGACAAGAATTTTTATTCATTTCATTTTTAAATTATATACATTAAGTACCAATGAGAAATTTTTTTTTATCAATTGCCTGCCTTGTAATTTTAGCAGCATGTAATAATCAAAAAGCAGTTGAAAGTACTGCTGATTCAATACAAACAAGTGAAATTGCAGCGCCTGATACGGCAAATGCACCTGCTTTCAAGTTTGAAAAGGAAGTTTATGACTTTGGTAAGATCACAGATGGAGATGTTGTAACCTATGATTTTAAATTTAAAAATATTGGAAACAGCCCTTTAATCATTAGTAGTGCAACTGCAACTTGTGGCTGTACTGTACCTGAGTATCCAAAAGAGCCTGTCGCTCCTGGTGCTGAGGGTGTAATCCGCGTGATATTTAACAGTGCAGGAAAACCGGGAATGCAAAATAAAGTAGTAAGTATCACCTCAAATACAATACCTTCTCTAACTGAGCTGAATATTCTAGGAATGGTGATGCCAGTGGAAACAAAATAATTTTAACTTAAAAAATAATATATGGATATGCAACAGATTGGCCAGTTTTTACCGATGCTACTAATTATAGTAGTGTTTTATTTTTTCATGATTCGTCCGCAAATGAAGAAAGCGAAGGATCACAAAAAATTTGTGGAGGAATTAAAAAAAGGAGATAAAGTGATTACAACTTCAGGTATTCATGGTAAAATAGTAGACTTGAATGAAGCTACATTTCTAATTGAGGTTGAAAGTGGCACAAAAATTCGTTTTGAAAAATCTTCGGTATCTTTAGAATCTTCAAAAGCACTTATTCAGGCATCAGCGAAATAATTTAATTGTTTCTTACAAACTACGCCGCCTCATTTTTGAAGCGGCGTTTTTATTTGCCTAAATTTGAATATATAATGCCATTATTTAAGTTCACAAAAATCGAAAGACGCAGGATTTCCCTGTTTTTTCTCTGCTTGATACTCGCAGTGGGGGCATGGCTATTCTTTTCTCTTTCAAATAAATATGTGTACCAGGTTCAGACCCTTGTTCGTTTTGTTAATCTGCCAGAAAACAGAGCATTTAATCCTCTTCAATCAGATACTCTTAGGCTTCAGGTTGAAGGAACTGGTTGGCAATTGTTGTTTTCTAAGCTGAGAATAAATCCTCAATCTGTTGATATTGAGTTGAAGGATCTAAAGAAGCAGAATTTCATCGAACTTTCAAGTCAGATTCAAAAAATAAACATTCAGATTGGTTCAATACAAAAAGTGGTTTATGTTAATCCAGATACACTTTATTTTGATTTTTCTTCAAGTACAGTAAAAAAAATTCCTGTTGTATTCAAACAGAATCTTAAGTTTAAATCTCAGTTTGGAATTTCTGATTCTGTTCAGATAAATCCAGCATTTATTACCATTACTGGTCCTGTTAAAGAGCTTTCTGAAGTTAAATATTGGGAAACTGAAGTATCCAATTTGACTAATTTGAGTGAAAGTTTGAACATGAGAATTAATCTGAAGCGCCCAGTTAAAGCTAATGTTACCATTTATCCCAATTATGTTAATGTCAAGTTAGATATTGATGAGTTTACGGAAAAAGTAATTGAAATCCCTGTCGGTGTAATAAATAATAAGGAGTTTAGGAATGTGAAATTATTGCCTGATAAAGTAAAGGTTACTATTCTTAGCCCATTAAGTAAATATCCTGAAATCGAACGGAAGGATTTTGAACTGTATGTTGACCTTGATAATTGGAAGAAAGATGGATATAGCCAATTGCCTGTTCGGATTATTCGACTTCCTGAATTTTCAAAGCTAGTTAAAATTGAACCTCAGACTTTAGATTTTATAATTCAAAAATGATGTTGAAAGTAGGTATTACAGGTGGGATAGGTAGTGGTAAAACGACAGTATGTAAGGTTTTTGAACTGTTGGGGATACCTGTTTTTTATGCTGACGATGTAGCAAAGTCTATTATGCAGACCGACCCAGTTTTAAAAACTGCTCTTTTGGATACCTTTGGAGAGAATTCTTACACAAAGGATGGAATGTTGAATAGGGCTTATATTTCTTCGATTGTATTCAACGATAAGCAAGAATTGGAGAAACTCAATTCTTTAGTACATCCTGCAGTTTTAAGAGCTTTTGATAACTGGGTTTTGGATCAACATGAATCTCCTTATGTAATTAAAGAAGCAGCTCTTTTATATGAAAGCGGTGGCTTTAAGATGTGTAATAAGTCGATTCTTGTAATTGCCCCCACTTTAATCAAAATGAATAGAGTGAAGCTTAGAGATGGAGTAAGTGAGGAAGATATTCAATTAAGGATGAATCGCCAGTTTAGTGATGAGATAAAGATAAAGTATGCAGATTATATTCTTAACAATGATGAGAAACAACTATTAATTCCCCAAATTATTCAATTGCATCAGCAGTTTTTATTGATAGGATCCTAAAATGATTGTTGAAGATTTTTTGGTGATTAATGCGCGTGGTTTATATTGCCGTTATGGTGATTTTTATCTTGATCCAAAAGAACCTTCATCGCGGGCTATTGTTTCTCATGCTCATGGTGACCATGCTGTCAGAGGCAATGATATCGTTTATTGCACCCCGGCAACTGCCGCAATAATGAAACATAGGTATCAAAAAAATGCCGGTAATACTATCCTTACTTACAATTGGTCTGAATCATTTTCTTTAAATGGTGTATTAATTAGTTTTATTCCAGCCGGACATATATTGGGATCAGCCCAGATTCTTATGGTTTACAAGGATGTAAGATATTTATACACAGGCGATTATAAATTACAGCTTGACTCTACCTGCGAGAAAATTGAGTTTGTAAATGCTGATGTTTTAATTAGTGAATCTACTTTTGCAGATCCTACGGTTCAACATCCTTCAGCAACTGATGAGATCAAAAAACTGAATTCCTTTAGTCATAATGTATTGCTTGGGTCTTATGCTTTAGGTAAAGCACAAAGACTCATTCGTTTATTGTCTGATTATTGTCCGCAGCGGCATGTTTTAGTTCATCATTCTATTATCGGACTAAACAAGATTTATGAGCAATTTGGCTTTTCGCTAGGTAAATACGAGTTATATACTAGAAAGCTTATGAAAAATCCCGACCAAAATTTAGTATATATTGTTCCTCCTTTAACATTCAATAGCTACATCAGGGCCAAAAATGTGGTCAGGGCTTTCGCCTCAGGATGGATGAATTTACAGACAGATAATGATCTAAAAATTTTGATTTCGGATCATGTGGACTGGAATGATATACTCATTATGATTAAACATGTTGAACCCCGGGAACTTTGGACACTTCACGGTAACGGAAAACATCTAAAATCCTATTTCAAAGATCAGTTAACAGTTAAATTACTTAATCATGCTGATTGAAAATGTAGATTACTATATAAACGAGGCTGGTAATCTGGTTTTCACAGAAAAGTACCATTTAAAAAGAGGATATTGCTGTAAAAATAAATGTTTGAATTGTCCTTGGAAATATGGGCAGGATAAAGCAATTAAGACTAAGCATAAATGATTAATATTTTATTTTGGATTCATTTTCAATCCATATTTAATCCATTAAAATGGAAATAGAGAAGGAAATTTACAACAGAAAATTTGAAAATAGCCACCAAAAAGCGGTTGTAAACCTTTTATATACCTATGGATGGATAACCAATTTACTAAGACTATTACTTAATAAGCACAATGTAACACTCCAGCAATATAATATTTTGAGAATTTTGAGAGGTCACCATCCCAATCCGGCAACTATAAACATCTTGAAAGAACGTATGCTTGATAAAATGTCTGATGCGTCCAGAATTGTAGAGCGGCTTGTTCAGAAAGATCTGGTTATAAGATGTGTTAGTGATAAAGATCGCAGGGCAGTTGATATACTTATTAGTCAAAATGGTTTAGACATTCTTCAAAAGCTTGATACTGAAATCTCTTTAAAGGCCATGCTTTCTAACAACATAAGCGAAGATGAAGCAAGTACTTTAAGTGGTTTACTGGATAAGATGAGGGGGTAGGATTTAGTTGACAGTTGACTCCCGATATCTATCGGGATGACAGTCGGAAAATGCGTATTCAATATAATAAGTTTTCCTTGAAATCGGAATTCTGCTTTAAGCTTTTAGCTTTGTGCTTTTAGCTTTCTGCTTTCTGCTTAATTAGTGTAAATAATACCCAAACAGCGCAATTCCGACACCTAGCAGAACAGCTATCATTTTCTTGAGATTAAATTTATGATCCACACTTGATTCGAATAGGATGGTAGTTGATATATGCAGAAATATACCGATTACTACGCCCATGATTCGATCGAAATAAGTATCTATATTACCTATAGATCCTGTTCTAATCTCAAAGCTAAGCCAATAGCCCATCGGACTCATAGCAGCAAACAAAATCAATAATGCTATAACCTTAAATTTGCCTAAATTGTTTTGCAGAAGAACACTTCCTAATGCAAAGGCGGCAGGTATATGGTGAAGTGCAATTCCTAAAACGAGTTCTTTGTTTTGTTTCTGGGCTAATGGCATACCTTCCAAAAAGGCATGTAAGCACAAGCTTCCCATAATTCCAATTGGAAAAATGTAGTGCTGATGCTTATGCTTATGCATGTGGATGTGACCATGTTCTATCCCCTCGGAAAACTGTTCCATGACAATCTGAAGCAGAAAGCCACCTAAAATAAATAAACCTATTTCCGTATTACCTGTTTTATAAACGTCTGGTATAAGATGTAGGATTGTTATCGCAAACAAGTATGCACCACTAAAAGAAAGTACAAGTTTTAGTCGGCTGCTATTATCCTTCTTCAAAAGAAAGATTGCTAGTCCCCCAATCATTGAGCTACCAAACAGTAGAATTAATTCCCAGATTCCCATTTTTGAAATGATTTATTCAAGAGTAATATTGTGCCTATTACATATCCAATCATAGAACCTAGTAATGCTCCAAAAAGTATGTCAAGAGGAAAATGGACCCCAACATAAATCTGAGCAAAGCTGATTGAAAAAGCCCAGAATATTCCGATCGGTAGAATTAACTTCCATTTATGGTAGAAAATTAATATCAGAAAAAAAGCTAATCCAAAATGGTTAGCTGCATGAGATGAGGGAAAACTATATCCCGTTCCACATGCAATTAAATTATTAACTTCTTTCTTTAATTCAGGGTCATTGCATGGCCTTAAACGTTCAACCGATGGTTTGATTATTGATGATGAAAAGTAATCAGTAATGCCAAAAGTTATGATTGCAAATAACAATATTAACCATCCTTTTTTGCCATAATTTCTAGCCAAAAAGATTATGACGAACAAATAGAGGGGAGTCCAGAAATAGCGGTTTCTCAAGGCTGGCATCAGCCAGTCAAAAAAGGAGTTACTTAGTCCCTGGTTTATGCCAAAGAATAAATTCTGGTCAAACTGAATAATCTGTTCAAGCATTGGTTTTTTCGCAAATAAAAATCAGTCGTTCTGATTTTGTCTTGTTATATGTATTCGGTGAATATTCACAAGTAGATTTAAAATCATACACTTAATTCCGATTTTTTTATTCAATCTTTTGGGCAAACATTAAATCCAATACCTAAAAGTCTACTCTAGTAATACAGTATACTTCTTTATTTAGATAGACAGCATGTCTTATCCGGCCGCAAGCAATATCGATTAAATTTGATTTTATATTTGGTTTGAGGTATGTACATAAATTATAAATATAAAAATTCTGCCTCTTAATCATTTCGCTGATTGTACAGAATATGATCATAAGGAGAATTGAACCTGTTTTGAAACCACTTCTTTGCCATGCCCATCATAGGGTATAGAGGCAAATATATACATTTACTGTTTTAGAGTTGTGAATAGGATGTAATTGTTATTTTTGTCCAATAATTTAAAATCGTGACATTAATAAAATCAATCTCCGGAATCAGGGGTACAATTGGCGGACTTGCAGGAAGTGGGTTAACCCCAACTGACATAGTGAAATTTACTTCAGCATATGGCCGCTGGGTTATAGCGAGTACAGGTAAAAATAAAGTAGTAATTGGAAGAGATGCAAGAATTTCAGGCGAAATGGTTCGGAATCTCGTGGTTGGAACTTTACAAAGTATAGGAATTCATGTTGTTGATCTTGGTCTTTCAACCACACCTACCGTAGAGCTTGCTGTTCCTGATGAAAATGCCGGTGGTGGGATTATTCTTACAGCTAGCCATAACCCGAAGCAATGGAATGCATTGAAGCTATTGAACCATAAAGGAGAGTTTATTTCAGACCTCGAAGGACAATTAGTTCTCGCTATGGCCGAAGAGAATGATTTTGAGTTCGCCGAGGTTAATGATTTGGGTAAGGTTACTTATGACGACAGCTATTTACAAAAGCACATAGATAAAGTCTTAGCATTACCTTTAGTAAATGCCGAAGCGGTAAGGAATGCCAATTTTAAAATCGCAATTGACTGTGTAAATTCCTCAGGTGGAATTTTTGTGCCGGCCCTGCTAAAAGCTCTTGGGGTAAAGATTATTCACGAACTTTACTGTGAGCCTGATGGAGAATTTCCTCATAATCCTGAGCCATTGCCTGAAAATCTGGTTGAATTATCACGCTTAGTACTTGCTAAAAAGGCTGATTTAGGCATTGCTGTTGATCCTGATGTGGATAGGTTGTGTTTTGTTTGTGAAGATGGTTCAATGTTTGGAGAAGAATACACATTAGTAGCTGTAGCTGATTACGTTTTGAAACATACCCCGGGAAATACTGTTTCAAATTTATCATCAACCCGTGCTTTAAGAGATGTAACTGAGGCGGCTGGTGGAATTTATAACGCTGCAGCTGTTGGAGAAGTGAATGTGGTCAATAAAATGAAAGAGACACAGGCTATTATTGGTGGGGAAGGAAATGGTGGTGTTATTTATCCTGAATCTCATTATGGACGTGATGCACTTGTGGGAATTGCCTTGTTTTTAACACATCTTGCAATTAAAAAGCAATCTGTTTCAGTCCTGAGGGCTTCCTATCCAGCTTATTATATTTCTAAGAATAAAATTACATTAACCCCCGAGATGGATATCGATTCATTGTTAATTGAGATTGAAAAGAGGTATCAAAATCAACCGCACACCACTATTGATGGATTGAAAATTGAATTTGATAAACAGTGGGTACATCTCCGGAAATCAAACACGGAACCTATAATTAGAATTTATTCAGAAAGTAGTTCAGAAACCGGTGCAGAATACCTTGCACAAAAAATTATTACAGATATCAAAGAAATATTGCACTTAACTGAATAGAGTTATTGAATAAAATAGTGAAATACTCTTTTACTTCGTAGAAATTCTATAATTTTTATATCTGCTTCGACCAATTGCAGGTATAAAATTAATCTGTTGAATATAAATTATATGCGTGTATACCTAGATAATGCGGCTACAACCCCTATAGACAAGGAGGTATTAAAGTCTGTTTATGAAGTAATGGAAAGTCATTATGGGAATCCTTCTTCCATACATACTCATGGCCGTGAAGTACGTACATTGATTGAAAAGGCAAGAAAGAGTGTTGCATCACTTTTACATGCTTCACCTTCCGAATTTTTCTTTACTTCAGGTGGTACAGAAGCAGATAATATGGCTATTCGATGTAGTATAATAGACTATGGTATAAGAAATGTAATTACCAGTGTTATTGAACATCATGCAGTTTTACACAGCCTTCAGGATCTTGAAAGAAGCGGACTAATTAAGTTGAATTATGTCAATATAGATGAAAGTGGATCAGTTGATTATCAGCATCTGGAAGAACTTCTTGATATTCATGAACGAAGTTTTGTTTCTCTTATGCAGGCCAATAATGAATTAGGGACCCTTACGGACATTGAAAGGGTAGGCGAATTATGCGAAAAGTATAATGCAATTTTTCATTGTGACACGGTGCAGAGTATGGGACACTACCCTCACGATCTGAATAAACTTAAGGTTCACTTTCTGGTATGTGCAGCTCACAAATTACATGGGCCAAAAGGTGTAGGTTTTTTATACATTAATCATAAAATTAAGATCAATCCCATGATTTTTGGCGGTTCTCAGGAACGTAATATGCGAGGTGGCACCGAAAATGTATATGGCATTGTTGGTTTGGCAAAGGCTCTGGAGATTGCCTACGCTGAAATGGAGGAACACCATCAATATATTCAGGGACTTAAATCTTATATGATTGATCAGCTAAGGATAAATATTCCGGGAATAGAATTTAATGGTGAAACTGATTCTGAAAAGAGCCTTTATACAGTTTTGAATGTTTCCTTTCCTGAAATGGATATGGCTGAAATGTTACTTTTTAGTCTTGATATTGCCGGAATTTCTGCTTCTGGAGGTAGTGCTTGCAGCTCTGGAACGAATATTGGATCTCATGTACTCAATGGAATTCAAGCAAATCCTAATCGTCCTGCCGTACGTTTTTCTTTTAGTAAATACAACTCAAAAGAAGAAATTGATTATGTTATAGTCAAGCTAAAGGAATTTTGTCATGTCGAGGGCTAGGTCCTTGAATTTTAATTAAAGGCTATTTTATTAAATTTAAATTCATTTAATCTGATTTTCAATGCAACGTAGAAAATTTTTACAGGGAACCGGACTTTCATTGGCTATGTTAGCTACTTTAAATAATAATGCGCTGGCTAAACTTCTGATGCAGCCTGCTTATAAGTTCACTCCATTAAGAAATGACGTAGGTATTTTCACGGAGCAGGGTGGTACTGTTGCCTGGTTGTCAAATACTTCTGGAATAGTAGTGGTCGATACCCAGTTTGTTGATCAGGCCACTCATTTGATCACAGAGCTTAAGAAAATTTCCTCCAAGCCAATAAATTTCCTAATCAATACACATCATCATGGTGACCATACAGGAGGGAACCTCGCCTTTAAAGGATTGGCTGAGAAAGTGGTTGGACATGCAAATTGTCTTGCTAATCATCAAAAGATTGCATCTGCTCAGAAATCTCAAGATAAACAACTTTTTGCCGATACCGTATTTCAGGATCAATGGAAAGCTAAGGTAGGTACTGAACGTATTCAAGCGCATTATTTTGGAGCAGGACATACAAATGGGGATATAGTTGTGCATTTTGAGAATGCCAATATCGCACATATGGGGGATCTTATGTTTAATAAGCGTTTTCCTTTCATCGATAGGGCAGGAGGCGCAAATATTCAAAGCTGGATTAATGTATTGGATAAAACAGTCGCTAAATTCGATAAGGATACTTTATTTGTATTTGGTCATTCTGCGGATCCGTTAAAAGTTACAGGTGGCAAAGAAGAAATTAGGGCAATGCAGAATTACCTTGAAAAACTACTTTCTTTTGTTAAGAATGAAATAAAAGCTGGCAAATCGAAAGAAGATGTTTTAAAAGCCCAAAGCATTCCTGGTGCGGAAGATTTTCAGGGTCAGGGAATCCAAAGGAGCCTGACTGCTGCTTTTGAGGAATTAAGTTTGTAGTTTTATTGTTAATAATTAAAAATTCATACTAGTTATAGTTTAGAGAATTTTAACGGTTAGGCCAGCATCTTCAGAAAAGATCCTAATTTTTCCTTCATTTGCCTTCTGTCAACTATAAAGTCTAGAAATCCATGTTCCAGTACGAATTCTGAAGTCTGAAAACCTTTTGGAAGATCTTTTTTGATGGTTTCTTTGATTACCCTCGGACCTGCAAAGCCAATTAAAGCCCCAGGTTCTGAAATATTGATGTCGCCTAGCATCGCATAAGAAGCAGTAACACCACCGGTTGTTGGATCAGTAAGTAATGATATGTATGGGATCTTAGCCTTGCTCAACAAGGCTAATTTAGCTGAAGTTTTTGCCATTTGCATCAATGAAAAAGCGGCTTCCATCATCCTTGCACCGCCTGATTTTGATATCATCATGAAAGGAATTTTGTGCTTGATACTGAAATCAATTGAACGTGCAATTTTCTCACCTACAACCGAACCCATTGATCCGCCAATAAAATTAAAGTCCATACAAGCAATGACTAAATCCTGTCCTGCTAACTTACCTGAAGCAGCACGTATTGCATCGTTTAAGCCTGTTTTCTCATAACTTTCCTCCAGTCTTTCGGTATACTTTTTTGTATCAGTAAAGCTCAAAGGATCAGCTGACCTTATATTGGGGTATATTTCGGTGAATTCATTGTTGTCGAAAAGAATTTCGAAGTACTCTTTTGAGCCGATTCGCAAATGATAGGCACAGTATTGGCAAACATACTTGTTCTCTACCTGTTCTGCGTAATGCAGCGGTTTCTTACATGAGGGACATTTATTCCACAACCCATCGGGTGTTTCTTTCTTTTCTTCTGTGGAAGTTATAATCCCCTTTTTTTCTCTCTTAAACCAGGCCATTTTGGATTTGTGTATACCTTACAAAGAAACAAAAATTTTAAGAAAGCAATGCTCCTCAAAATGATAGAATTAAAATATCCTTAAATGGATATAATAATTAAGCTCATTGCTTGATTTTGAGGCTATTTTTCATATTTTCGGTCATCGTATAAAAAATTAAAATCATGAGTTTAAAAGAGTTTAAGGGAGTTTTGCATGGTGATGCGGTTCAGGAATTATTTGAAGTTGCAAAAAAACATCAGTTTGCCCTGCCAGCGGTTAATGTAATTGGTACAAATTCTATCAATGCAGTAATGGAGACAGCTAAGTCTGTTAACTCCCCTGTAATTATTCAGCTTTCAAATGGTGGCGCACAATTCTACGCAGGCAAGTCGTTGAATAATGATAATTTAAACGCATGTATACTTGGAGGTGTGTCAGCAGCACAACATGTTCATCTCCTTGCAGAGCATTACGGTGTAGCTGTGATTTTACATACCGATCATGCCGCCAAGAAACTTTTACCCTGGATTGATGGACTATTAGACCATGGTGAACGTTTTTTTGCACAACATGGTAAACCTCTTTACTCCTCGCACATGCTGGATCTTTCTGAAGAACCAATTGAAGAGAATATTGAAGTCAGTAAAAAGTATTTAAGCCGGATGAAGGGATTGGGCATGACTCTTGAAATTGAACTGGGGGTAACTGGTGGAGAAGAAGATGGTGTAGATAACAGTGATGTAGACAGCTCAAAATTGTATACTCAGCCTTCGGAAGTAGCCTATGCCTACAAAGAATTAAGTACAATTAGTGAAAAATTTACTGTCGCTGCTGCCTTTGGAAATGTTCATGGTGTCTACAAGCCTGGTAACGTCAAACTACAGCCGGTAATTCTGAAGAATTCTCAGGACTTTGTTCGTTCTGAGTTCAATATACATGCTGAGAAACCTGTAAATTTTGTATTTCATGGCGGCTCAGGATCCTCACAGGAAGAAATTCGTGAGGCAATATCCTATGGAGCTATCAAAATGAATATTGATACAGATATGCAATGGGCTTTCTGGGAAGGTATAAAAGACTATTATCAGTTAAAAGAGGCATATCTTCAAAGTCAGATCGGTAACCCGGAAGGAGAGGACTCGCCTAATAAGAAATATTACGATCCGCGGGTATGGCTTCGAAAAGGCGAAGATAATTTTGTTAAAAGATTGACCAAGGCTTTTGAAGATCTCAACTGTCTTAATGTTAACGACAAGCTCTAGTTTATTTATAAGGGCTTAAAGTGATGCTTGCCCTTTTCCATATTTAAAGCAGTTTATGAAAATGGAGGATCAAATAAAAGTTGAACGGGTAAGTAATGAAGAAGATCTTCAGCAAGTTTTTGCTATCCGAAGAAAAGTGTTTGTTGATGAACAAAATTGTCCTCCCGAGCTGGAATGGGAATTTGAAGATGTTTCTGTACACTTTCTTGGTACGTTCAATGGTGTGCCTGCGGGTGCTTCGCGCTGGCGTAAAACCGACAAAGGGTACAAACTCGAACGTTTTGCCGTGTTAAAAGAATTCAGAGGAAATGGAATGGGAAGGGCATTGGTTTCTGCAGTTTTAAATGACCTTCCTCAGGGCGCTGAGTATGTTTATTTGCATGCACAGCTTGATGCAATGTCATTATATGCTAAATTCGGATTTGAAAAGGCAGGTGAACAGTTTGAAGAGGCAGGGATACAGCATTTTAAAATGATCCTTGAGTAAACTAGTTATCAGTGAGCAGTTGTCAGTTACCGGAGTAGTTATGCCTGGCAAGCATTATAATTTCAACTTCTTTGCCTTTTAAACGTTTTGCTAATTCAATTCCACCAATTCCACATCCAATAATTAATTCTTTGGGAAATGAAGACGATTTAATTAGAGGTTTTTCCATAGCTATGTTTTATATATAATTCTTGTTGAAATCTAAAGTTCATCCCCTCTGATTCGGAAAATCATGCCATTTAGATTTTCAGACATTCTAATCTGGCAGGCAAGTCTGCTATCAAATCCTGCATCAGGCAGGGTGTCAAGCATGTCCATCTCTTCATTTCCGGCTTCCGGCAAATCTTCAAGGCCTTTCAGCACCTGTACATGACAGGTTGCGCATAAAGCCATGCCTCCACAGGTTGCCAGAATATTGTATTCTGAGGCCTTTAAAACCTCCATTAAACTCAGACTGATTTCTTCAGGAATCTCAATAGACTGTTGCTCTCCGTTCCTATCTTCAATTGTAATATTGATCATTTTAGAATGCGTTAACGCCGTAAACTGTCGTGTATTTAAAACTTAATTTTTGATCGGGATATACATATTTGAAGGCACTTTGAACCATTAATGCCGCTTCATGAAATCCACATAAAATCAACTTCAGCTTTCCAGGATAGGTGTTTATATCTCCGATTGCATAAATACGATCTACATTGGTTGAATAATCTAACGTATCAACTAATATGGCAGATTTATCAATAGTCAGACCCCAGTTTGCAATCGGGCCCAATTTCGGACTCAATCCAAATAATGGGATTAAATAATCCGTTTGAATCGTTCTGTTAACCTGATCCCTTCCTACGATAGATACTTCCCTCAGACTATCTTTACCGCTTACACTTAGTAAGTTTGACTGAAGGATTAAATCGATTTTGCCTTGATTAGCCAGTTCATGCACTTTTTCTGCAGAATCGGGTGCTCCTCTGAAAGTATCACCACGATGAATTAAGGTTACCCTTTGGGCGATATCAGCTAAAAATATCGTCCAGTCTAGTGCAGAATCTCCACCACCTGCTAGTATAACACGTTTATTTCTGAAGTTTTCAGGTTTTTTAACCATGTATTCTACCCCTTTACCTTCAAAGTCAAGTAATCCCTGGATTTCAGGCTTGCGAGGTTCGAAACATCCTAGTCCACCGGCAATTACAACAACCTGACAATGAACTTTTGTTGCATCATTAGTACCAACAATAAAGGAACCGTCTTCCTGCTTTTCAAGGGATTCAACCCGTTCTCCAAGTGTAAACCCGGGGTCGAAGGGTGCAATTTGTTCCATTAGACGTTCAACTAGCTCCTGTGCCTTTATTTCGGGGTAACCTGGTATATCATAAATAGGCTTTTGGGGATAGATCTCAGATAATTGACCGCCTATTTGAGGTAGAGTGTCAATTAGATGGCACCTCATTTTGAGTAATCCTGCCTCAAATACAGCAAACAGTCCCACAGGGCCTGCTCCAATTATGCAAATGTCTGTAGATATCATTTTATTAAATAGTATTAAGTTTTATCTATAATTCTGTTAAAAGCTTCTCTTGTTCATCAAGATTCATATAGATCGTATCCAGAATCCGCTTCAAATTCTTGTAATCTTCTTCTGTAAGATTTTGCCAGGCTTTCATTCTGATTTCAGCCATGTTTGGCTCCCATTCTGCGACTCGCTGAATGCCCAGTTTAGTTAGATGTATCGTAAAACATCGTCGGTCATTAGCTTGAATCTTTCTTTCAGTAAGACCCTTCTTGCACAATAGATCTATAATTCGGGTTAAGGTAGGGTGATCTTTTCCGGTAATTTCGGCTAACTGACTCTGATTTAAATCATTATTGTTGTTCAGGTTTTTTATAATCAACCACTGGTCTACGGTGATATCGTAGTTTGCTGCATTGAAGCGGCGTTGAGCATACTGCTTCACCTTACGCGCAGTTCTGTCAAGCAGGTAGGAATACGTGCTAAATAATTCTATTGCCATACTTATTGTTAGTATGACAAATATCTATATAATTTTATGATAAAACAAAAAAAAAGCATCCGCCCATGGGCGGATGCTTTAAAATATATTCAAAAGAATTGCTTATGCTTTTGTTTTATCTTTTTCTTTAATAAATTCTACAACAAATGGTGTTGCAACAAACAGCGAAGAATAAGTACCAAATATTACTCCAATTAGCATTGCAAAGGAGAAACCTCTCAATATTTCACCACCAAAGATGAAAATGATAAGCAATACTGCGATAGTACAAACACCGGTGATAACTGTTCGGCTTAATGTGCTGTTCAAAGCGTTGTTAATGACAGAAGGAAGATCTTCATTTTTGGAGTGATGTTGATCAATATACTCACGCACTCTGTCAAATACAACCACAGTATCGTTAATTGAATAACCCATTACGGTTAATATAGCTGCTATAAATGCTTGATCTATATCTAAAGAGAAAGGTAGCCAACCATTAAATAAGGTGAAGATTGCAAGTAGTACCAACACATCATGTACAAGTGCAAGAATTGCTGCAAAACCAAATGCCATCCTTTTGAATCTTGCTAGGATGTATAGGAATATGACAAGAATAGAGAAAATAGTAGCGTAAATAGCTGAAGTTTTAATGTCTTCGGCAATTGTAGGGGTAACTTTCTGTGAATCTTTTATTTCATAAACAGGGTTTATCTTTTTCAAACCTGATGCCAGCTTTTCACTTACCTGATCGTTTGCCTGATCTGAATTATCATTAATCAGGTAAGCTGTAGTAATCTTAACTTGGTTTGACGATCCGAAAGTTTTTACTTCGACTGCAGTCCCAAATTCATTAATCAAGACTGAACGTACATTTTCAACTTCAACTGGTTTATCAAATGCAACAAAATAAGACCTTCCACCCTGAAAATCTACACCAAGACTGAATCCCTGAGTAAAGGCAGAGATGATACCGGCAAAGATTATCGCTGCTGAAAGATAATAAAAACGCTTTCTACCTGTTATGAAATCAAATTTAGAGTCTTTAAATAGGTTCTCAGTTGCCTTAATTGAAAAACTGATCGGCTTTTTTCTGTCAAGTAACCATTCAAATACCAATCTTGAAATGAATATTGCAGCAAACAGGGAAGTGATGATACCAATCATTAGGGTGGTAGCAAAACCTACAATTGGACCTTGTCCGAATACATAAAGGATAACACCAGTTAAGAAAGTAGTAATATTTGAGTCTAGGATGGATGGCATTGCCTTTTTAAATCCTTCAGTAATTGCTAACCTGGCCGATTTTCCCGTTGACAACTCTTCACGAATTCTTTCATAGATCAGAACGTTTGCATCCACAGACATACCTAATGATAGTACGATACCTGCAATACCTGGTAAGGTTAAAACAGCACCTAAGGATGCGAGTACTCCCATCAGGAAGAATAAGTTTACTAAAAGAGCAATATTAGCAACTAAACCGGCTGTACTGTAGTACATCGCCATGAATAGAAGGATAAATATTATACCGGCAATAGTAGAAACTAAACCTGCTGAAATTGACGCCGCTCCTAGGGATGGACCAACGACATAATCACTTACAATTTTTGCAGGTGCAGGTAATCTTCCTGCTTTTAAAACATTTGCAAGATCCTGAGTATCTTCTACTTTAAAGGTACCGCTGATGGATGAAATTCCATTTGGTATTTCTCCCTGCACTGTAGGAGCAGAGTAAACCAAATTATCCAAAACGATAGCAATGCTCTTTTTATTATTTGGATCAGCTGATGCTGCAGCAGTTATTGATCTCCATGCGCGTCCACCATCGGCATTCATAACCATTACAACCTCCGGATTACCCTTCTGGTCATAATCAGAACGTGCATCAGAAATTACCTCACCTTCCAAGGCTGGTCCGCCACCTAGATTACTAGTTTTTAAAGCATAAAGTTCAAAAACTTTACTTTCTTCTGAAATAGCTTTAACTCCCCAGTATAATCTGATATTTTGTGGGATAACTGCTCTAACAGCTGCTGATGAAAGGTATGAGTTCACTTTTGCAGTGTCTTTAAGCACTGCATATCCAACTACTGGTCCCGGACGTAAATTAGACTGACCATCTTGTCCCTGATACGTTGCAGGGTTTAAAATTGAAAACAAGGGGTTTTGTTTTGCTTGCTCAGCTTGTACTTTACTCAATAAAGCAGCGCTGTCAACTGCAGAACTATCTTTTTTACCCAAGGCAGCAAGTTTACTTTTACTTGTATCCTGAGTGGCAGATGCGCTAGAAGTATCAGTAGATTTAATGGTTGAAGCTAAAATACTATTTACGTTCTGCAGCAAACCAAAAATCTCAGAATTTTCGTAAGTCTCCCAAAATTCTAGTTTTGCTGATCCCTGAAGTAGTTTGCGAACACGATCAGGATCTGTGACTCCTGGAAGTTCAATAAGGATACGATTGGTTCCCTGTTGTTTTTGTATGTTAGGAGAGGTTACTCCAAACTTATCAATACGAGTACGAAGAATATTAAAAGAAAGGTCGATTGCGCCATCAGCAGATTTCCTGAGGAAATTTAAAACATCCTGATTACTGGCATCAATTTTAAGATTTGCTGAATTTTCTTTTGTTGCAAATAATGGGGATAGGTTAGTGTTCGGACTAATTTTTTCAAACTCTCTTCCAAAAGCTCCTATAAAATCAGTTTCACCTATTGCCATAGCTGCTTCGGCATTTCTAATGGCAGCATTGAAATTTGCATCTGTGCTGTTATTGGCAAGGTTACGAACCATTTCACTCAAGGAGATCTCCATAGTTACGTTCATACCCCCCTTAAGATCTAGTCCAAGAGGTATTTCACGTTCCTTTGCATATTGATAGGTAATATAATCAAGACTGCTATAAACGGGCAATGAGGCCACAGAATCAAGATAAATCTTCTCTTTTATAGCATCACCTTTTGCAAATTCTTTTGCATCTTTTTCAACTTTATTCGCTATCCATGTAAACGAGAGGGAATACAAACACGCTATTGTAAGCGCAATTGCTGCGAATTTTACTAATCCTTTACCTTGCATTTTATTTTAATTGTCAGTTAATGTTGATTTAAGCCTATTTTGGTTAAGACGCCAAAGCTAACTAAATTTTTGTTTTTTGGAATAATTCTTTAACACAGAAAATTAAAGAAGAAATTCAGCTTTTCTTATACTTTATAAAACTATAAGAATATAAGTTCTTTTCATCAGGTTCATGTAGATTTTTTTCTTCTTCGATCCATTCCTTCGCTTTGATCTCTGGGAAAAATACATCTGCATTAAAATCTTCGTGAATGATTGTAAGATAAAGGACATCAGCTATTGCTATTGCCTGTTCAAATATCTGTGCGCCCCCGATTATGAATACATCTTCTTCATTTGCACACAATTCAATTGCATTTTTTAGTGAATTGCAAACCTCAGCACCCGCTATTAAAAGACCGGATTGTCTGCTAATTACTATATTTCTTCTATTTGGCAGAGCTTTTCCGATAGAATCAAAGGTTTTTCGACCCATAATAACCGGATGACCTGTGGTAATCGTTTTAAAATGTTTCAAATCTGCCGGTAGATGCCAGGGCAAGAGATTGTCTTTACCAATACCGTTCTTCTTATCAATAGCAACAATCAGATTAATATTCATATACTTAAATTAAATGGCTACAGCTCCTTTTATATGTGGATGTGGATCATAATTTTCAAGACTGAAGTCTTCAAATTTAAAATCAAAAATATCTTTGATCTCCGGATTTAGCTTCATTAATGGAAGAACTTTACATTCCCTACTCAATTGCAGCCTGGTTTGTTCAAGGTGATTATTGTATAGATGTGCATCTCCAAAGGTGTGTACAAAATCTCCGGTTTGCAATCCGCAAACTTGTGCAACCATCATGGTTAAAAGGGCGTATGAAGCAATATTGAAGGGTACTCCCAAAAAAATGTCTGCACTCCGCTGATAAAGCTGGCAGCTTAATTTTCCATCTGCAACATAAAATTGAAAAAAACTATGACAGGGTGGAAGCGCCATATTTTCAATCTCCGCAACATTCCATGCAGACACAATCAGTCGTCTTGAATCAGGATTAGTACTTATTTGTTTTATAACTTGTGAAATCTGATCGATGTGCCCTCCATTCGGGGTAGGCCAAGAGCGCCATTGAGATCCATAAACAGGTCCGAGTTCGCCAGTATCATCTGCCCATTCATCCCAGATACTAACCCCATTGTCCTTTAGGTATTTAATATTAGTTTCACCTTTCAAAAACCAAATCAATTCATGTATTATAGATCTCAGGTGCACTTTTTTGGTGGTCACTAGCGGAAAACCATCCTGAAGATTGAAACGCATCTGATACCCAAATACACTGATCGTTCCGGTTCCTGTCCGATCGTGTTTTTGGGTTCCATTTTGTAGAACATGTTGCATTAATTCGTGATATTGTTTCATAATCGGGTTATCTGTTACCTGTTATCTTTTATCTGTTGTCTAGAGTTTAAAGTTTAAGTCTTAAAACTTATTAATAAAACTTAATACTTACAACTTAAGTGCAAATAAAATAAATGTAATTTTGGCATCCTAAAATTGTTTATAAATATATCAGTATGTTCACAATATGATACTTTTTCCGAATGCTAAAATCAATATAGGCTTAAATATTGTAAGCAAGCGTCCCGATGGTTTTCATAATCTGGAGTCAATATTTTACCCACTTGCTATCAAAGATGCTCTAGAAGTGATCGAGGATGATAATTTGCAGTTTAGTTCTTCTGGTATTGCTATTCCCGGAGCTTCAAATGATAATCTCTGCCTTAAAGCATATCATTTATTGAAACAAGATTTTAAGACGCTCCCTCCGGTCAGGATTCATTTGCATAAGAATATACCCATTGGCGCCGGATTGGGAGGTGGATCTGCAGATGCATCTTTTTTTATCCGTATGATGAATCAAAAATTTGATCTTCAAATGGATAATTCCAAAATGGAACACTATGCCTCTAAAATAGGTTCTGATTGTGCTTTTTTTATTCAGAACAAGCCTGCTTATGCACTTGAAAAGGGCGATCAGCTAAGTCCTTTGGATCTGAATCTGGATAGTTATTTTTTCGTTTTAATAATGCCTGAGGTTCAAGTTTCAACCGCTGAAGCGTATCGTGGTGTTCGTGTTTCCCCGAATGATATGCCATTAACGGAGCTTATTAAACTTCCCATTACTGAGTGGAAATTCCATATCAAAAATGATTTTGAACCTTCAGTCTTTTCAAAATATTCTGTAATCGCCCAAATAAAGGATTCATTGTATGAGGCCGGAGCATTGTACGCATCTATGAGCGGTAGCGGATCATCGGTTTACGGAATTTTTAATGAGCCAACGAAATTGCCTCAACTGGAGAAGTTAAACAAGGTTTTTTATGTGTTGAATTGATAATTGAGAGTGGAGAATGTATCCCATAATTCTCCACTCTCCATTCTCCACTTTCAATTGATTATTGTCGTTTCATAAGTTTTCTCCTCAAAAAATCTGCAGTAATTTCGCTTACCTTCAGTCCATTACTAAATTTCATCCAGTGATGGGTATCATCTGGAATAGCCAGGTATTCAAATGGGAATTTTTTATCTTCAAATCTTCTCGCCAAATCTACACTTTGACTAAAGGAAACATTCCGATCATCGTCTGCATGAATGATCAGGGTAGGAGAAGTCCAGGTATCCAGGTAGCTTACCGGTGAAGACTTGATCATCGCCTGTTCTGCTAACTCGGCATCGGGGGCTAGTGATCTATTTCCTGACATAGAGCTGCTAAAACGGTTATTTACTCCGTGTATATCAACACCTGCGGCAAATAGCTTTGAATCCTTTCCTAATGCTAGCGCTACGAGGAATCCACCATAAGATCCACCATAAATCCCAATCCTTTCGGGGTCAATATCTTGCTGTGCAGCAAGCCATTCTGCTGCAGCTTTTACGTCCTGATATTCTGAAGCTCCCAAAGCTCCTGCGTTTATAGCTTTCTGAAATTTAAAACCATATCCAATACCTAGTCTGTAATTAACAGATAACACAGTAAATCCTAAGCTTGTTAAATATTGATTTAGTGCATAATCTATCGAATAGTAATCCATAAAATGCCATCCGAGAAGCATTTGCCTCTGCGGACCGCCATGGACATATACAATGGCCGGTCTTTTAGTAGACGAACGATTTTTAGGTTCAAATAATTGCCCGTATACAGTCTGACCGTCTGGGGCCTTAAAAGTGACATGCTTTGGAATAACCAGTTGATTTTGAGGGAAATCCGCTGGTAAAAGATCTTCACATAGCACCCTGTGAGATTTTCCATTTGAATTCATCACTGCAGGTAGTACTGGTCTTTGTGCTGTTGAACTTAAGTAGGCAATCGAATGCTGATCGCCGGTAAAAATAGGATTAGACTCAATCCCAATGCCTTCGGTCAGAATTTCAACCCCCGGCTGATCAATCTTAACTTTGCCAATATGCCTTCTATCCAGATCGAATTTGTCTTTACCAGTGTTTGCTGCAAAAATTATTGAATTACCATCAGGGCTAATTTTAACATGTTCAACCATGAAATTTCCCGGACTTAATAACAGTTCTTTGCCTCCTTCAGCAGGAATTGAATACAGATGCGGCCATCCATCCTGAAATGAAACGAAAGCAATGCGATCTGGTTTTGCCCAATGCAAGTTTGTACCGCCTTCAGTTGAGGGGAATGAGCCTTCAAGGGTTTCAGGGGCTTTCCATATCTGTTGTCCTATACCAGTAGCTATATCGGCCGTCCAGATTGCCCAGGGCTGATGTTTTCTAGCAAAAATAGAATCAGGAGCACCACCTGAGCCCGGAGTTCTGATAAATACCAGTTTTTGCCCGTCAGGAGACCACCTTGGTGATGCATCCCTCGAAAATGAGGGTAATATCCAGTTGATTGGGCTTTGGTCATCAGTGTAAATACCTATGAATGAATGATCACCTCTGGAAGACACAAATGCTAATTTTGAACCATCAGGTGACCATCTTACTGAGCCATTCGAACCCCGGGCATAGAAGAGGGCTTTTGCCGGTGTAGAGCCGTTTATGGCTGCAGACCAGATTTGTCCTCCTTTAATGAAGCTGACCCTTTCACTATTCGGTGAAATTTCAGGATAATCGGCTTCTCCAAGGATGATTGGCTTTCCTCCGTCAAACGGGATACTGATTACTTGAACTTTAGCACCGAGTGGATCAAATGCAGCCTGTACAGGGATACTTGCTTCTCTCGAGCCATGATCTCCTCCCCGAACAAACACAATCCATTTCCCATCAGAAGAAATGGATAAGCTGCTGATTTCCTGACCGTCATCATTGCTATATGTTGTTAACTTCCTGGGTTTAAAATCCGGCCCATCGGCTACATAGATATTTCGTAAACCTTTTTCATTCATTGCCCAGGCAATTTTTGAACCTCCAGAGCTACTCACAAGTTCAGAAGGAAATGGATAGCTTAAAATACTTTTAACTGAAAAGGATTGTGCAGCTATTTGCGTTGTAAGTATTGTCAGACTTAAGAGTAGAGAAAAAAAAACGGATTGTTTTTTCATGGAATTTGAATTTATTTAGATATCAAAGCATATCAGATTTAAATCAACCTTCAAAAAAGGTTTTTTTGCATAAAAAAGCCCCAACATAAGTCAGGGCTTTTTTTAATATCATTTGAGATTTATTATAAATCCCACCATAATTTAGTGGTTCTTGGAACACCAACAGGAACACTAACGCCATTTTTGGCTCGTTCACCTAATGGATAATCCAATCTTCGCAAATGAGAAGTCAAAACCGAATTTAGTGGCATTGTGAAATCCTTATACTTGAAATCATATCTGCGAACATCATTAAATGCTTCAGGATTGAGGTAAGTTACCACGTATTTTTCTTTTAGTATCAAGTCTCTTGTAAGATTAGCTGCTCCTACTGCTACACGAGCGTCGGCCAGATATGAATCACGTTCGGTAACAGGTACCATTAATTTATCCATGTTAGCTCTGATTCCCGCCAGATATGCTGCATATGCCCTGGTACGGTCTGTTGCTAATGCAGCTTCAGCTTCAATGAATTTCAGTTCTGCAAAAGTCATGATCAATATAGGTGCTGTATCACTGGTCCATGGTGAATTAAACGAGATATAATTCTCATCCTTTATAGTATTGTTGTGCGGGGGATTGAGCCGGTTACCCGCTCCATTTACAGTACCGATATATGGGGGATAAGTTGGATTTCCAGGAACAACAGTTACATCAGTTATTCTCCTGATTCTTGGATCAAAAAGACCATACGTTTTCCCATTGAGGTGATCAATAAATTGTTCTGACAACCAACCTCCAAGACTTAGAGCTGCATTATTTCTGGAAACAGTAGCCCAGTTATTTCGCAACACAAAAGTTGCCATACCAGCATCATCTGCATTTGAAGTGTAAGAGTTTCCTACCGCAGTTAAAACGGCCGCTGCATTATAGGTGGTAGTTTTGCTGACTTTGATTAATAGACGGGCTCTAAGCGCGTGTGCGGTTCTTAACCATCTGGTACGATCACCGGCATGAATCAGGTCACTTGCAGCCGCTAATTTAATAGTCGAAGTAGTTTTTCCTAATTCAGTGATTGCTTCGTCTATAAGTGATAATGTAGTTGCGTAAACTGCCTGGTCGGTATCATACTTTGGTGTAAAGTTACTTGGATTGAATGCCTCTGAATAAGGAGCAGCTCCCCAAAGATTGTTGACTAGCATCAGGTTATATGCCATTAACACATTTGCAACACCAAGGTATTCACTTGAACCCTGACTAACAGCCAGTTTTTTCAATTGATTAACATCGGCCATCGCGAAATAAAGGGCATCCCACATTCCGGTATGATCTATAGTTTCATATATATCATTGGCTGAAGCAGCAACTGGGTTTGCAGTGTATTGTACATAGGTTGAGGTATTGCTACCCACAGTGAATGTATTGAGTCCTGCCTTACTCGTAGAGGTAGACAGAAGAGCCGGGAGCGTGGCAACACTTACCTGATTAGGGTTAGTACTAAGCTCATCAAAGTACTCCTTTCCGCAGCCATTTAAAGCAAATACGGATGTGGCTAAAATGATTAGGGTATATTTATTTAATTTAAGCATTTTCATATTCTTTAAAAGCCAACATTAAGTGAAAATAGGAATGTTCTTGCTGCAGGGTATGTCATACCTGCCGAACCATCCACGTTGCTACCGCTATCAGCAGATATTGATTCCGGATCTAGACCATAGTAATCGGTACGCAATAATAGATTGTTTCCAGTGATTGCAACTGAAGCATTACGGACTGCTTTTCTAGGTAACCATTTGGATGGTAACGAATAAGAAAGACTTGCTGAACGTAAACGGATCCACGAAGCATCCTGAACAAATGGCTCAGAAAGTGATCTGTGGTAAAGTCTGTAATACCCCTCTCCATAATTCACACCATCCGGACCGATTGCCTGACCTAACCAAACTTGTTTGGTGTTAGGAGTGCCATCAGCAAGATTTCCAGGGAAAGTATAAAAGCTTCTGCGGTTTGTTGTATAATCAGCAATACCAAAAGCCGAATTAAAGTTTTCCAGTCTATTGAACTTTTCAAAGCCCCAACGTGCATCAATCAATGTTGATAATGTTACACGTTTGTAAGTGAAGTTATTTGACATTCCACCAATCCAGTCAGGTTGTGAATTTCCTAACAATTTTCTTCTGGTAAGCGATGAAATAGGAAAACCGTTAGCGCCAATCAATAATGGTTTAGATTTATCAGTACGATTTGGATCTTCTACAGCAGTACCATAATAACGTAGGTAGTAAGAACCATAAATATTACCATATGGCTCTCCTGGAATCAATCTGAATTGTACCGGTGAGTTAATATAACCTCCAGTGGCAGCACCATAGATAATCTCCGTTAAACCTTCTTTAAGGCTTATTACTTTGTTCCTGTTTGCAGAGAAATTAAGTGAGGCATCCCATGTAAAATCCTTTGTTTGAATCGGTGTTCCTCCCAAAACAAGCTCAATACCTTTGTTGCGTATTGATCCTGCATTGATTGAAGCAGTAACATAACCTGTTGTTGAGGAAATTTGAGCTTGTGTAATCTGGTCCTTACTTAATGAATAATAATAAGTAAGGTCAAAACTCAATCGATTTTTAAAAAAGGCCATTTCAAGTCCTGCCTCATAAGTATCTGTAAACTCAGGTCTTAAATTTATATCCCCAAGATTTGAAGCTAAAGTCAAGCCGGTAGTTCCCGTAGGTAATCCGCTATAATTTGAAAATCCTGACGATGTAGAATAAGGAGCTGCATCTTTACCTATTTTAGCATAAGATAATCTCAATTTACTCTGACCAATAAATTCAGGTAATTTCATATTATCTGAAAATACATAACTCAAACTAGCAGAAGGATAAAAGAATGACCTGTTTTCTGAAGAAAGGGTTGAAGTAATATCATTACGACCTGTTAAAGTTAGGAAAAGGTAGTTTTTATAATCAAAAGTAGCTTCTCCAAAAAAACCATTAGAACGATATTGATTTAAACCCTGATTTACCTGAAGAGTTCTGGCATTCATTAACCTGAAATCATTGTAGATACTTAAAACACTTCCTAAAACACCGTAATCTTTTGCACTTCTGTCATAAAGTTCATATCCAAATCTTAGCGTTCCATTAATGTCTTTAGTGATCTGCTTTGAAGCAGTTGCTATAAAAGTAGAGTTGATTGCACGATACTGAGTAAGGTATTCACCCACAAAACCATCGGCATTATCATATACAGCTTCTCCCGGGATACCTAATCTGCCTGGAGCAGTACGTTTACGGGCATCTGTATAAGAATCAATACCTAAACGATAGTTAAAATTTAACCAGGAAGTAGGAGAGTATCCGAAATTAGCACCTCCAATAAAACGGTTTACATTGTCTCTTAACCTGTTTGTTGCAGCTCCAAAAATCGGGTTGTTTGTTCCTCTCCATCGCTGTGTTCCATTTTCATTTATATAATCCCTCACATCCCAGCGACCTGAGAAATAAGTTAAACTCTCTCCATAACGGTCGGCATCAAAACGATAACCTCCCGAATTATTATAGCTCAAATTCATTCCTGCAATAATCTTCGGACTGATTTTGATATCAGTGTTTAACCTTGCTGAAAGATTTTGATAATCTGTAAACGGGAGCATTCCATCATGATTAAACTGAGATACTGAAGAGAATATCTTTACAGCATCCGAACCACCTGTAACCGAAACTGTATTTCTTAATTGGCTTCCAGTGTCAAATGCATTTTTATAATTCTCGTAAAGAAAATCAGGATGTGTTGGGTCTATTGCTTTTGCTTCTGCAATGGTTGGACCCCAAGCCGGACCAAGGCCTACCGGTGTATAAACACCTAAAATACCTGCAGTGTATTCTGTTTGAACTGCCGGAGTCTTGTTGATATTTTCTAAGCCATAAGTGCTTGAAAAATTGGTTCTGACTTCATTAGTTTTTCCTTTTTTCGTGGTAATCAAAACAACACCATTTGATCCTCTCAGACCATACATAGCTGTTGCAGCACCTCCTTTAAGGATGTTTATTGTTTCAATATCGTCGGGGTTTATGTCAGATGCTCTGTTTCCTACCGAACGAACATTTGTTCCAGATCCTGCACCTTGTGTTGATGTAGAGTTATCTATCTGTACTCCATCAATCACGTAAAGTGGATCATTTGACGCAGATGCATCAATTGAGTTAATTCCCCTGATGCGGATATTTGCTCCCTGACCAGGTCCTCCACCAACACTGCTGATGGTTGCACCTGCAATCTTTCCCTGCAATGCATTAAGAATATTTGGCTGTCGGTTAATGTTTAATTCGTCCGTATTAACTCCCTGAGCAGCGTAACCAAGAGATTTTTGCTGCCTGGTAATACCAAATCCTGTGGTAACAATCACTTCCTGAAGTTGTTTGCTGTCTGTATCCATGGCAACATTTATGGTGCTCTGAGTGCCTACAGTAACTTCTTTAACCGAAAAACCCATGAAAGTGAACACGAGTATCGAACTATTGCCCGGTACCTGAATGCGGTAAGTACCTTCCGGACTTGTAACTGCCCCAGTACTGGTGCCTTTAACTCTTACACTTACTCCCGGAAGACTGGATCCGTCTTCGGCGATGGTAACTTTTCCGCTTATCTCTCTAACCTGTGCCTGAACACTGATCGATAGAAACAGCAAGATTGGTAAAAATAAAAAAGTAGAAATTTGTTTCATAAATTGCTTGTTTAGTTAAAAAGAAACGTGAAATTATAAATAATTTAGGAAATGATACTTCCTTGAAAAAAAATACATTAAGGATGATGGTTTTTTCAAGAAAGCTTTGTTAAGTTTTTTTAGGGTTATTTTATTGATTTCTATTTTTGCGCAATGACAATGGAATGCCAAATAGTATTCTAATAAGGGTTTTCGCCAGCTGAAATACAATATTTATTCCAATTTGACAGATTTAGAAGTAATAAGATGGCAAATGGATACTACCTGATGTACTCCCGATCCTCGTCGCTTAAAAAATCAGGTTCTCTATCAGCATTATCTCTACCATTGTGGGGTAAGTCTTCAGAATCATTAGTTGAATTTTTTTCATAATTCTTACCTGGTCTGCCTGCCATAAATCCTATAATCAGTCCAAGTCCGAACATAAACCCCAGAATCGCCAGTTTTGGTATTCTTGCATTTCCGAAAAGCCAGAAATTTATTTCGTCAGTATTATTCATTAAAATAACGGTTACAAGTACCGAAACAATGATGATAAAAATGGTTTTAAAGGTCATTGCGGAAACTATTAAATAAAATCCTGTTATTAAATATCGATGTAAAAGTAATAAAATTATTGCCCTTTACTGTTGCTTATACAGTGTCGCATTTGAATTGATTTTTTAAAAGTATAATCAGGATCTTTCAATTGTACCAGTAAAGACTACTCAGAATTCGTATTGAAATCCAAATTCCAGGATAGGTTTTCGGATCCCATTATCCCTTGATAAAATCAGTTTTCCTGCAAGCTCGAAATTCGGAAGCAGGAAACGCATTAGGTTCATATCTGTACTTAATTCTAATCCGAAGGTACGTGGCGTGAATGGCGAACCTTTTCCAATATTCTCAAAATCAGCAAAAAAGCCCCCCTTAACTCTCTTGATATAAGCAAACGGACCAATCTCAGAGTCCGGATAGAATAGTGGAAATCGGTAATCTAGCAACAGCGTGTTTCGAAGCCTGTTATTCAAACTTAAATTACCATATCCGCTAATTCTTGGAATTTCTATATTAAAACCATAAGCGCCACTGGTTTTCTGATAGTTGAAACTGCTTTGGAATGAATGGTTACTCATTAATCCGGGGGTATAAATTATACTTCTAAAAGATAGTAATGTGCCATTAAGTAAGTTCTGGAATGGAAGGTGTGAATAGGATAATGAAAAATTTTGGCCCCAAGTTGGTGCAAGGTCCCTTAAACTACGTTGAGTATTCCGATTGAAATATACCTGATATCTCATTGGAAATTTTAATTTGTCAATGAAGTTATTGGGTCTATTCTGAATGTCATACCTTGACGTGAAGCTAGTTGAACTCCTCACACCCATTCTATATGTTTTGTTGAGCTTGTTAAAAATAAATGGAATGATGATTTCAGCTTCGGTAATATTTTCACGCCAGTTTACAGGTACCAAAAGATTATTTTGCCTGAAAAAGTTGAGATTAGCCCGGTTTGTATGATTAATATTCAGAATCGGATAAAATCGTTTGAAACTTACACCAGCCACATATTCACTCCTTCTCAAACCAGAATTATATTGATAACCTCCATAAAGATCGAAAGTGTTTAACTGATTATTTGATTTGAAGGTTAAACCAACACTCAGCTCATTATTCGTGTCGCTGTTTTTTGCAACTGGAGAGAGGCTATGGAAATTAAATAAGTTATGGATTTCCTTGTAAGACTTTACTGGATATTTATTTTGCGGTATTGAGTCGAGAATAGTTGAATTTGCCTCCTGTTCAACAAGTACTGAAGCATAATCTATGAAGTTGTTTACTAATTCCCGATTTGGAGTCTGCAGATCTAATGGTACACTCACGATGTCATAGCCCTTAATCTGATAATTATTGAAAAGCAATCTGTTATTTTCTTTATCGTAAGATGGATTGGTAGCCCCGAAAGGTGCAGCGCTAAGTGAAACAATTTTTTTCTCAGGTGTAAGACAAAAAATATTATTAATACCCTCATAATGTGCCCTGAACAAAATATTTTTACCAGCATAAACCGGACGGCTGAGTTGCTGTCTTTGAAAGGGAGATATTATAGTCTGTTTTCCATCCGCTTGATTGAATTCTATAAGTGCTGCACCATCCTTACTCATGATAACGGAAATTATTTTGTCTCCTTGTTCGTTGTATGACGGACTTTGTAGACTAAACCCCTCTTTTACAGGATGCTCCTTCAGAATACTTCCATTCTTTGCATCCAGTTCAATCAAGGAGAAAAGGTTAGAAGTGTTGATTTTAACTGCGATAATTGTTTTAGCATCCGGAGAAAGGCTAGGGGAGAATAATCGGCTTTTGTGAGTGATTTGTTTAAGAGCACCATTTGTTAAATCATAAATGTTAATTACATTATATGTTCGTTTGCCAAAACGCTTGTCAAATCTCAATTCATCCCAAACAATTTTATCTGCAGCGTATCTGAAATTATACTCTGTTTGAAAGCCTATTTTGCAGAGTATGCGCTCCTTACCTTCAGAATCAATTAGTATTAATGTTGGAGTATTCTTCAAATTTTGTTTCAGGGCAATAATTTCACCTTTGGAACTGCTTACCGGTAGGAGGTAGTCTGCCGGTAAGGAATCGCTTCTTTTATTTAATACAGCATAGTTTGCCGGAATCTGTGATTTAGATTGTTTTTGCCAAAGTGACTTCAATTCAGCAACTGTTGAGTCATGCAGGAGCCTGCTGTTAAGTCCAGTGAATTTTTTTATGGAATTACTAAGGTTATAAGGTCTTAAAGGATTACGGCCGACTCTAGACAAAATACTATCAATAATATTTGTTCCATAATCTCTTCTCAACTTTGTGGTCATGAAATAACCGAGTTGATAATATCCGGGAGTAAAGTCTTTTAAAGACCCGAAATAATTTTTTGAGTAGGAGTATGGGAGGGTACTTAGTGTATTTGTTTTGAAAATCAATTCCCAATCCGGAAGCCTTCCACGACCAGCATGACTTAGTGCAGTTTCCATTCCAACAGCATCACCTTCATAGAACCAAGGAGGGAGGCTGATTCCGAAAATGGCAAGTGCCAATTCTTCAAAAAATGGAGCCTTGAGTCTAGGGCTTAATTTATCAAATTGGACTACATGTCTAAGCTCATGTATGGCCAATCCATTAAGCCAATCTTGGAAGTCGAGGTTCTGGGGTGGGGTAGTGTAGAACTCCGAGCGTCTAGGTGCAAGCTGAACAAAACCATTGGAAATGACACCCTGATTTTGAAGTATTATAGTTATGGGTCTGGGTTTTTTGTTCAATGATTTACTTACCCCAACAATTAAATGCTCAAGGGTATTTGACATTCTTTGGGCTTCATCACTGAGTTCAATAGGATAGATGATTTGGAAATTTGCAGTCCGGATCTGCATCCACTTTATGCCTGGAGGATTCTGTTCAGAGTTAAAAATCTGCGCATTAACAGATGCTATACTTTTACATAATATAAATGATGTAAATACACTGATATATAATATGTTAAGTATATTTATTTTCATTAAATACTTGTATTGCTAATTATTTTAGTTTTTGTTGTAATGGCGTTTTAATTTAATATAAACTTTTTATTTAATATTATAATATATATCATTGAATACTAAATACTTATATTAATAATTTGTTTGGATTAAACTTGCCATAAATAAAAATTTATTCACAAAATTATGCTTAAAGTATGATTTTTTTGAAATTTTAAAATAATTGGTATTTTCTAGACGCAGCTAAAAATAGGCATTTCTTTTTTTTATGAATTACGATAATTATCAGCTTTCCGGTTGTATTAAAATGCTTTTCATTTTTCTTGTATTTCAAAGATGAATCGGTGATTTTAAGTAGCGGTTTTTATTCTCAATTTATCTATTAAACAAACTTATATTTTGAAGATATTAAATTGAAGCAATTGCTCTGATATTAAATTCTCCCCCCGACTAATAACCTCATTTTTATGTTTTAAAATTGATACCTTTTCGCAAGAATAATTATTCCTGAATAGTACAGTTTAATATTATGACTATACCTTAAAATATAAAAAAAGTACATGATAAACTAGCTCAATTTTAAGCCGTTTGGTACTTCACAATTTCATTCATATGACATCGTAAATTATTTCACTTAGTGTAAAATATCTCCTCCCCTACCCGATGGGGGTTTTGAGATTTGGCTTTCTTTTTATATTTTTTAGATAGGGATAAAGGAAGATTGTACCGAGGACGATTATTGCTCCCGCGTAGAATCCGGGTGTCATTTGCTCCTTCTTGCCGAAGAATATGAACGCGAGTATAATACCATATACCGGTTCTAGATTCGTGATAAGAGCAACTCTAAAGGCCGATAATTCTTTCATTACAGCTACTCCTGCAACGTAGGCAAGTGATGTACAAATGGTTCCAAGAATGAATAAAAAGAACAGATCTGATATGCTGAGTGCTACAGGAGCCTTCAGTCCTTCTGAAATTAATAAATAAATAGAAACCCAGAACCAAGCCCCAATGAGTTCATAGAAGCTTATAATGGGCGCAGGGCGATTTTGAATTTGTTTTGAATTTATTATTGAGAATATACTAGCACATAAAGCGCTTAGGAGACCGCAGATTATTCCTGCCGAATAGCGTGATTCAAACTTAAAAATCATGTAGATTCCTGAGATGATTAGTAAGCCAGTAAAGATTTCAACTCTTGAAATCTTTTGTCTTTTAATTAGGGGTTCTAATATCGCTGTAAATAAGGTAAGCGATGAAAGCGTGACCAGAGTAACAGAAACAGTTGATAATTTGATGGATTTAAAAAATAGAATCCAGTGTGCTGCAACTATTGCGCCTGTAAAAAACAGTTTAAAGAATGCATCTCTTGATACGCGAATGGTTACTTTTTTATACAATAAATAGCCATATAAACTAATAAATGCGATGAGTACCCGATACCAAACAAGACTAACTGCATCAATTGTTATTAAAGCCCCAAGTATTCCGGTAAAGCCCCATATAAATACTGTCACATGCAGGATGATCAGATTTTTACTGACCACAGGTTTTTGAATCGACATGATAGTTTATTTTGGGGCTTTCATCAATAAATAGATCCCCAGAATTCCAAATACTATATTAGGAATTAAAACTGCGATCATGGGAGGTAATCCCCCTTTAAGTGCAAACATACTTGAGAACCTAATAAATAAAATATAGGTGAAACTTAAAAAAATACCAATACCAAGTGGAAGTCCAACACCCCCACGAACCTTACGTGATGAGAGTGAAACACCCATTAAGGTTAGTACAAAAGCTGAAAATGGATACACATAGCGTTGGTATTTTTCTAGTTTTAAATCTGACATAACTCCAGTGCCCCGTGTTTCTTCTTTCTTAATTCGATCATTTAACTCTCCCATATTCATCGCCTGGTAAATATTATCGTAAATTTCAAAGTCATTTGGGCGCATATCTAGGGTTGTATCCATTTGTAAGCCTGCCGACATGCTCTCTTTTAAGCCGTCAATTTTTCGAATGGTATAGTTTTCAATCTTCCATTTTGTTTTCACTGAGTCCCAAGTAATTCTGTCGGCAACCAGTTTTTCTTTGAGATTCTGACCTGAGAATATTTCCAGCGTAAATTTGTAACCGGTTTTCAAATTATTATTAAAATTTTCAATGTAAACTAATGTATTCTTATCAATCTGCATGTGTGTATACATCTTTGAATTGTCTGTTTTCGGATTTACATATACATTCTCAAAGTCGATTTTCAGCCGGTTAGTTTCAGGAATGATGAATAGATTGAAGATTAGCGTTACAATAAAGATTACTGTTGATGAAATAAGGTATGGCCATAAAAATCGCTTAAAACTAACCCCACTGCTTAGAATGGGTACTATTTCGGTCTGATCGGCCATTTTTGCTGTAAAGAAAATAACAGCAATGAAATTGATTAATGGAGATAGAAAATTTAAATAAAATGGTATAAAACCAACATAATAACTGAAAATGATTTCTTTTAATGGTGCCTGATGTCTCAAAAAGTCATCAAGTTTTTCAGAAACATCAAAAATCACAATAATCACTGTGAAAATAGTTAGGGTAAAGGCAAATGTCCCCAAATACTTCTTTATTATATACCAGTCGATTATTCCAATCATAGTTTATAAGCGCTGTGATAATTGAACTACCATTTTATTTTTCCAATCGTAAAAATCACCTGATATAATTTTTTCCCTGGCCTCATTCACCAGCCATAAATAAAAATGCAGGTTATGCAAGGTTGCAATTTGTGCTCCAAGTATCTCTTTGGAATGTGCCAGATGTCTAAGATACGCCTTTGAATAATTTCTGTCAGCAAAAAGATCGCTATCCTCTTCTAAAGCAGAGAAATCGTTCTTCCAGCGTTCATTTTTAATATTTATAATTCCATTTTTGGTGAATAGCATACCATTTCTGGCATTTCGGGTTGGCATAACACAATCGAACATATCAATTCCCAAGGCAATATTCTCAAGAATATTTACCGGAGTTCCAACTCCCATGAGGTAGCGTGGTTTGTCTTTTGGAAGTATATCGGTAACGATATCGGTCATTTCGTACATTTCTTCGGCAGGTTCCCCAACTGAAAGTCCACCAATAGCATTGCCTTCCCTTTCAAAAGAGGCGATAACTTCTGCTGATTGCTTTCTGAGATCCTTGTAAACCGAACCTTGAACAATAGGAAATAAAGTTTGTTCAAATCCATAGACTGACTGAGTTGTATCAAAACGTTCACAACAACGTTTAAGCCAGCGATGTGTCATTTCCATCGAACGGCGGGCATAACCATATTCGCATGGATAGGGTGTACATTCATCAAAAGCCATGATTATATCGGCTCCAATGATCCTTTGAGTATCCATTACGGATTCCGGACTAAAGAGATGTTTAGAGCCATCAATATGGGATCTGAAAGTCACACCTTCCTCTTTTATTTTGCGTACTCCTGCTAGTGAATATACCTGATATCCGCCGCTATCTGTAAGCAACGGTTTATTCCAGCCATTGAATTTATGTAATCCTCCCGCTAATTTTAGAGTTTCAAGGCCTGGTCTAAGGTATAAATGATAAGTATTGCCGAGGATAATCTGAGCCTTGATATCTTCAGAAAGCTCGTGTTGATGGACTGCCTTAACAGTTCCTGCAGTCCCCACGGGCATAAAAATAGGAGTTTTAATGATCCCATGGGCAGTACTGATTTCGCCAGCCCGTGCTTTTGAAAATTTATCTGAAGCCTCTAATTTAAATTTCATCCAATTGCAAAATATCTGGCGTAAAAATAGCAAAATATAAACTTTGGCTGCGATGAGGCAGAAATATGCCAGTGTTATTTCTTTTTATTTTATAAAAATGACAATACTTAGCTGAAAAATTAGAAATTTACCCTTGTTTAATGCTAATTCTAACGCGTGGATCATTTAGTTAATTCTTTATTAATTTCTCTACTATTTTGTTTGGTTCTGCAGTTGTATTACATTCTGGCAGTTCATAGAAAATTAGCCGTCTATAGAGGTTTGGAAGATGATAATCAGGTTTTAGAACCAATATCTATTATCATATGTGCAAAAAATGAATTGGAGAATCTGAAGCAAAACCTTCAACCATTTCTTGAACAGGATTACCCTGATTTTGAAATTGTAATTGTCAATGACTGTTCAAATGATGGATCGGAATGGTATTTAAATGATCTTTCCCTTAAACATAAGAATCTTAAGGTGGTTACAATTGACGAGCATCCACGTTTTAAGCATGGGAAAAAGTTTGCAGTAACTCTAGGAATAAAGGCTGCTAAAAATGAAAATCTTGTCTTTACCGATGCTGATTGTCGCCCTGCTTCTAATAATTGGCTTAAATGTATTCAGCGAAATTTTAATGAGGACACCGAAATTGTATTGGCTTACTCACCTTATGAAATCAGAGCAGGTATTTTGAATCGATTGATTCGATATGAAACATTCATTACAGCAGTCAACTATCTTTCTTATGCCCTTAAAGGAATTCCTTATATGGGAGTTGGAAGAAATATGGCCTACAGGAAGTCTTTATTTTTCAGGGGTAAAGGTTTTGCTTCACACATGCATATTTTGTCGGGTGATGATGACCTGTTTGTAAATCAGAATGCTAATAATTCAAATACTAGAATTGAAATTGATTTTGACTCGCATATTTGGTCTGAACCCAAAAAAACACTTTCAAGCTATTTTACTCAAAAAATTCGCCATCAGGGTGCAGGTAAGGAATACAAAGGCAGCCATAGAAAAATGTTAAGCATTCAGGCTTTATCAGGTTTCATGTTCTATGTTTTTCTAGGTGCTTTAATTTTTATTCAGGTAGATTGGGCGATTATTGCTGCATTTTATTTCACCAGATTATTAGCCCAAATTCTGGTTTATATACCCGTTCTAAAAAAATTAAAATATTTTGATTTGATTTGGTGGATACCGGTATTTGATTTCATTTATTACATTTATATTGTGCTTTTTAATTTCTTTGCTTTATTTATAAAGCGGGTCGAATGGAAATAAATCCTAAATTTCGGCAAATTGGAAAAACTATTGTATGATCATCCTTTGAGCTAAGAATGGAAATCATGGGGTTTGCGCCGAATTGATGCAGCGTGACACGGTTTCTAAATACTTTATGGCTCTTAAAATGGTCTATAATAAGAATAGTAACAGTCATTTTATGGTTGATACTTTTGGTAGGGCATTCGGAAATATTGAAAAAATATAAGCTAAAGAATAATGAAGAACTCTTGCCTCAGCGGTAACTAGCTCTGATTAATTTGAGGTAGTATGATGAATAATCCTATCAAGAGATGTCGCATCTGCTCCATGTGCATTTATGAACGGTTAAAGCACAAATTTTCCGGTAAGCGGCCTAAATAAAATGAATCGAAAAAAGAAAAATTTAAGAAGTGACTTCTGATATCATAGTATCATATTTTCCTGATCTGAATCCAAAACAAAAGGAACAGTTCGACCAGTTAGACGATCTATATCGGTTTTGGAATGCCAGAATCAATTTGATTTCACGGAAGGATATTGATATGTTGTACCTTCATCATATTCTGCATTCAATGGCTATTGCAAAAGTAGTTTCATTTTTACCCGGTGAAAAAATACTTGATGTAGGCACAGGTGGTGGATTCCCTGGAATTCCATTAGCTATATTGTTTCCTGAAACTGATTTTCATCTCGTTGATTCAATAGGCAAAAAGATTAAAGTAGTTCATGAGGTTGCATCAGGTTGTGGTTTAGAGAATGTTAGGTCTAGCCATGCCAGAGCTGAACAGATTGATGGTAAATTCCATTTTGTAGTTTCCAGAGCGGTGACCAGACTTTCTGAATTTTATCCCTGGGTAAAAGGGAAATTTGAGAAAAAGTCTTTAAACACGATTCAAAACGGGATTTTATACCTCAAAGGTGGTGATTTGGCTGATGAAATTAAAGAATCAGGGTTAAAAACAGAGTTGATACCTCTATCTAATTTTTTTAAAGAGGACTATTTTGATTCGAAATTTGTAGTTTACATTCCCCAATAAAATTTATTTTTTTTGCAAATGAAATCTGGCATCCCCAATGCCACATCATTCGTCATTACTGTTTTTTAATCCTTCGTTATTAATTCTGAAAATATGGCATTGCTTCATCAGTTGGCATTATCGTGTCTGCCGGGAATCGGACCGGTACTTGCAAGAAATCTTCTAAGCTATTGCGGTGATGCAGAGCATGTGTTTAAAGCAAAACGTAAACATCTTGCACAAATCCCTGGGATAGGTCCTAAAACGCTCGAGCATTTAACTAATAATTCTGCATTGAAACGGGCAGAACATGAACTCAAATTTATAGATAAGTTTAAGATAAATGCTTTATTTATTACCGATGAGGAATATCCGAAACGCCTTAGAAATTGTGCAGATGCGCCAGTAACAATTTATTTTAAAGGAAATGCAAATCTAAATGCAGCAAAAGTTATCAGTATTGTTGGAACCAGAAATGCTACTGATTATGGAAAAGAGATTTGCAGAACCTTAATTGACGACTTGAAAGTCCATCAACCTTTAATTATTAGTGGGTTGGCCTATGGCATTGATGCTGCGGCTCATAAAGAGGCTCTTAAGAACGAAATGTTGAATATTGCGGTGCTTGCTCACGGGCTCGATCGTATTTATCCTGCACAACACAGGGGAATGGCTGAGAAGATTATGGAGTGTGGCGGACTTATTACCGAATTTATGTCGGAAACAATTCCCGACAGAGAGAATTTCCCAAAACGAAACCGGATTATTGCAGGCTTGGCAGATTTAACCATAGTGGTGGAAGCTAATATCAAAGGTGGGGCATTAATTACTGCTGATCTTGCCAATTCCTATGATAGGGATGTTTTTGCTTATCCTGGTAGGATTAATGATGAGTTTAGCAAAGGATGTAATTTTCTGATTAAAACGAACAAAGCAAATTTAATAACTGGAGTAGCTGATCTAGAATATATCATGGGTTGGAATACTGAAAAGGTATCATCTGTAAAAACTCAATTGAGTTTGCCTATTAATTTAACAGGTGATGAGCAGATTCTTGCAGATATACTTTATGCTAATGGCTGTATAGGGGTGGATAAACTTGCTTTTTTAACAGGTTTTAAGCAAAGCAAGCTCGTTATGACCATTTTAGGTATGGAAATGAAGGGATGTATTATTTCATTACCTGGCAAGGTGTATAAAATGACCCATTAAACTGCTTTTGACATAAGCAAAGCTAAAATAAGACGGTAATAATTAATGAGATTGGGCTCTGGTTAACAATAATTTGTTTTTTGAAAGCAATAACTGTGTGGTTTAGGTCAGTTCATCTCTTTCCTCCGGAGTATTTCCGGCAAGTAATCGTTGTCTATTTCCCTTTGGTCGGTGTTGTCACCGTACCAAGAACCATCTATCAAATGGTCGGTGATAACACCAACCATAGGGAAGGAACAGTTGCCATTTATAATAGACCCGGGTGGCAGCTGTAGCTTTTTGCGAGGCAGATTTTTATGTTAAAAAGGAATTTAATGGCAAAAACTACGACAGAATACGGGACTAATGGGACCGAAGAACAACAGAACCTGCTTTATAAAACAACAGAAAATTTTCAATCTAAAACAGCGCAACGAGATTTTATATCGACCCAGCTTAATGTTCATTTTTAGGAAAATCATATAAAATTAATTCACCTGTCCCTTGACTCAGCATTTGCCAGCTTTCAAATGGAAAGGATATCATAGCCATTCCACAGGTTGGAACATTATGAATATGTGATCCACACAATTTATTTACCAGATCAGTTATCGAAGGATTATGGCCAAATAATGCAACAAAATCAGTCTTATCGTCTATTCTGTTAATACAATCAAGTAAATTAATAGTCAGGGCATCATAAACTTCCATATCCTGGATAATTTCTGATTGGGGAATTTTAAATTCATCTGCAAAATATCGGGCAGTTGAGATCGCGCGTAAGGCCGGACTACTAAATAGTTTTTGAGGGATTAAATTCTTTTTTTTTAATCTCTTTGCCATTTCCTTAGCATTTTTTTCACCCCGCTCATTCAAAACTCTTTTAAAGTCCGGTTTTTTAAAATCGGTTTCTTCTGCTTTGGCATGACGAACTATCAGTAATACTTTAGGCATTGCTTTCTTTGATTAGTAAACTCAAATCAATTAAATTCATACAGTTAAAATGACTTTTCGGACAATTATTAAATCCAATTTTTGAACAAGGGCGGCAACTTAAACCCTTGACCTCAATAATTTTAGAATAATTCGCTTTATATGGATACATTCCAAACTCAGGTACAGTATTCCCCCAAACAGATACAATTGGTTTATTGAAAGCTGCAGCAATGTGCATGAGTCCGGTATCATGTGAGATAACCTTTTCGGCCTCGCTGATTAAAAAAGCTGATTCATCAAGTTTAAACTTACCACAACCATTAAATACATGATGGCCTGTAGCTTTTATAATTTCCTCTCCTCGTTCTTTATCTTCAGGTCCGCCAAGTAAGACCACAGGGCTATTAATTCCCTCACAAAGCTTTATTAACTTTTCAACGGGAAGCCGCTTGGTGGCATGCTGGGCACCGATAACCAATGCAATGTACGACTGATGCGATTTCGGTAACATATCAGCAAGAGAATAAGACTTTAGCAAAAAATAGTCAAGCCCCTTATCGTCGTTCTTTACACCAAGGAATTGTACAGTTTGAAGGTATCGATCAACAATATGAACAGGAGGGAGGGTATTCTTTTTTAAGTTGACCAAAAGCCACTTTTTCAAGTTTAACTTATCAAACGAACTGGAGCTTACTCCCAATTTAGTTTTGATCCATAAGGTTCTCAGATTATGATGTAAATCAATTATATAATCAAAGTTTTCTTTTTTTAGTTCCAATAGACAATCTGAAAGAGAATTTTCAAGGTAATGGATTTTATCAAGGTGAGGATTGCCTACCAAAACTGTCTCAAAAGCCTTCTTACTCAAATAATGAAGTTCAATATCTTCCATCTGTTCTTTGAGGCATCTTATCACCGGACTGGTGAGTACTATGTCTCCGATTGAACTAAAACGGATGATCAGTATTTTCAGTTTTTTGTTTCTCAAAGCTGTTGTTTCTTTTTTTTCTGTTCAAAGAAAATACTAATCTGTTCAAAATTCATTGCATTCAGACAATTTTCTTTGCTCAAACCCCCTTTTCTTGCAATTAGAGTACCGAATTTCATGTCATTAAAACCTTCTTTTCTGTGAGCATCTGGATTAATCGATAACATAACGCCCTTTGAGATGGCATATTGATGCCATCTCCAGTCGAGATCTAGCCTAAGTGGATTTGCATTGATTTCAATAATTACCTGATTGGCAGCACAGGCATCTATAACCTTTTTATGGTCAATAGGATAGCCACTTCTGCTAAGTAGTAATCTACCAGTAGGATGTCCCAGAATCGTGGTATATGGATTCTCAATGGCCTTAATCAAGCGTTCGGTTGCTTTAAGTTCATTCATATTCAAAACGGAGTGTACCGAAGCGACGATAAAGTCAAAACTGCCAAGTACCTCATCAGAATAATCCAATGAACCATCATATAAGATGTCAGATTCAATTCCTTTAAATATCTTGAATGGAGAAAGCTTTTTATTTAACTCATCAATCTCGCGCTGTTGAGCCGAAATCCTAGTTTCATTCAAGCCATTTGCATAGAATGCTGATTTAGAATGATCGCAAATCCCTAAATATTCTAGCTTAAGTTCATTTTTACAGAATAGTGCCATTTCCTCTAGGGTATGAACCCCATCGCTCCAGGTACTATGATTATGCAGACTTCCCCGCAGATCAGAATATTCAATTAGTTGAGGCAAGGAATTTGATTTTACAAGTTTAAATTCATTATCCCCTTCGCGCAATTCTGGCTCTATGTACGGGATACCTGCCAGTTCATAAATTTCCGACTCTGTTTTGCCATCTATATCGACACCTTTTAACATAGATTTCAGTATTTCTACATGCTCCTGATTTCCAGTTTTGAGAATTAGCTCCCATCCCAACTCATTATTATTCACAAAATGTAAGTGAACAATTACACCCTGTTCAGTTTGAAATTTGATTTGATTTCCATGAATTTCTAAACCATCGATGTCCCAACTTTCAAGTTTCTGTAAAATAGTATGGTCAAGTTCTTTAACCACTATGAGGTCAAGGCTATCAATAATTTCTGATCTTCTGCGGTATTGTCCGGTCAGCCATACATGTTCAGGCTTAATTTCAGTTTTAATTTGGTTCAAAAGGGCTTCTGCGAAGCTTTCAACCTGCGCATAGAGAAAGCGGCCATTGCTGGCCATATTAAATTCGATGGTCTTCTTTATCTCTTCCTGTGTTTTGAGTCCGAAACCCTTAGCTTCAATCAGGCGGTTTTCATTACAGGCATAATATAATTCCCCAACGTTTTCAATGCCAAGCTCCTTCCAGATGATAAGAATTTTTTTAGGGCCTAGGCCTTTTATTCGCATCATTTCGACTATTCCCGGAGGGGTTTTATTGAGTAGTTCGCTCAGATCTAACAGAGAATTGGATTCTATAATTTCCCAGATTTTGCCGGCAATACTTTTTCCAAGTCCGTCAACCTGCTCAATTTCAGCCAGAGTTTTAGAGGCTATTGGATACGGAAGTTTATCGACCTTAAACGCCGCGTTCGCCACAGATTTGATCTTGAATGGATTTTCATCGTGAAGTTCCATTAGCTGACTTAACAATCTTAAAGTGCGTGCGATAGTTTTGTTTTCCATAAAGCTAAATTTCAAAAATAAACAAACCCTTCACTGAAATGTGAAGGGTTTATTAATTTTTTAAAATAATTGTGTTTGAGGTAGATTTATTTCACCTGTATATTGTAAGGAATACGTGCCTGAACACCTGAAAGGTTTATGGCATGCTGCATTTGTTCATAATAAATAAATTGATCACCTAATTCACGCTTCATAAAATAAGTCTTGATTTTATCGCCAGAATTATCGAAAAAAGATTTAATTGGGTCTACCTGATCAGGGTAGCTAACAATTTTGAAATCTTTCAACTTCGCTTTTTTTGCGGCAGAAGCAATCGCGTCATCAATATTCCCGAGTCTGTCAACCAGGCCATTTTGAAGGGCTTCCGTTCCACTCCAAACCCTTCCCTGACCAATACTGTCGACATAGGACTGAGATTTTTTTCGTCCATCGGCTACTTTTTGTGTGAAAGTACTGTAGACTTTATTGATTTCCTGCTGTATGATCATTCTCTCTGCATCGGTTAATGGGCGATTAATACTTCCAATATCAGCATATCTACCGGTTTTAACGCCGTCAAATGTGATGCCCAACTTATTTTTAAAGAACTTCTGCATATTTGGAATTATTCCAAAAACACCAATAGAGCCCGTAATTGTGTTTGGTTGTGCAAAAATTGAATCCGCTGCACAGGCAATATAATAGCCGCCTGACGCTGCAACATCCCCCATCGAAACAATAACTGGTTTAACTTTTTTGCTTAGAACCATTTCTCTCCAGATAACATCCGAAGCAAGTGCACTTCCACCGGGTGAATTTACCCGAAGTACAATTGCCTTAACTTTGTTATCTAGACGAGCTTTTCTAATTGCTCTTGAAATCCGATCAGAACCTATTGATTCATCATTTCCTTCTCCGCTGATTATTTCTCCATTCGCATAAACAATTGCGATACGGTTTGATGAACCTGATGAGTTTTCTTCAGGAGCCGGAGCATATTCTTCAATACTAACTGATTTAAGTTCTTTATTCTTTTCTATCCCTGATTTTGATTTCAGTTCATCAATAACCTCGTCCTTATATTTTAGTCCGTCGATCATTTTATAAACCAATGCATCATTTGGATTTCTTATTTTGGAACTGTCAGCCAATGAAAACAGAGTTTTTTTAGAAATTTTTCTACTTCTTGAGATCTCAGTCAGGAAGTGATCATACATTGATCCTAGGAATGAATTTACCTGCTGACGGTTTGGCTCACTCATCTTATCTAGAATAAATGGCTCAACTGCACTTTTATATGTTCCAACTTTAATGATTTGTGCTTCAATTTCAAGTTTTTCAAGAGAACCCTTAAAAAACATCATTTCGGTACTTAGTCCTCTGAAATCGATCATACCTTCTGGGTTCATATAAACCTTATCTGCAACAGATGCCAGATAATATGCCCCCTGAGTATAAACCTCGCTGTAAGCTAAAATGAATTTTCCGCTTTTTTTGAAATCAATCAGCGCATTTCTTACCTCTTCAATGGTAGCAAAACCGGCAGCCAATGAAGAAACATCAAGAAATATACCTTTGATATGGTCATCTTTTTTTGCTTCTTCCAAATTTTCGAGGATCTCATTAAGGCCAAGCGTTTGTTTACTCTCAAAACCCATCAGACCCAATTCAGCAAATGGATTTTTATCTGTCCTTTCTTTGATAGGATAATCCAATCTGACATGCAAAATGCTGTTGGATGCCGGACTTACTTTTTCATCGCTTCCTGCCGAAGAAACTATGGCAACAACAATGGTAATTAGGACCAAAAAAACAACAAAAAAGGATAGAATGAAACCTATCATTGAAGCGAAAACAAATTTGAAAAACTCTTTCATATCAGGTACAAATATATTATCTATGCAATTATACAAATTACAGATATAGATTTTTGCAATTTGTTACAGAGGGTCTAAAATTAAATGCAAATAAGTTACATTTTACTCGGTAGTAATCTTGGCGATAGAAGAAAATATATTGCATCAGCAATTTCTGCTATTGGAGTAAAGCTGGGAAAAATTGAAAGAAGTTCGTCACTTTATGAAACAGCTTCTTGGGGGAAGCATGATCAACCTGACTTCTTAAATCAGGTTATTGAACTTAAAACAAACCTTGAACCAAAGGATTTATTAGCAGAAATTTTAAGCATAGAAATTCTTTTAGGTCGTAAACGCATTGAAAAATGGGGTTCCAGGATTATAGATATTGATATTTTACTCTATGGAGATCAGGTAATTGATGAACCTGAACTGAGTATACCTCATCCTTTTTTAGCGTTCAGACGATTTTGTCTGATGCCGCTGAATGAGATCGCTCCGAAATTCGTTCATCCAATATTGAAAAAAAATATTCAGGAATTGCTATTTGAATTATCAGACGATTTGTTCGTAAAAAAGTTATCCTAAGATTTTTTTTTCGAAAGCTCGAAACCCCTTCTCCAACCCAACCAATTTGTCATTCCAGCGAAAGCTCGAAACTCCTTCTCCAACCCAACCAATTTGTCATTCCAGCGAAAGCTCGAAACCCCTTCTCCAACCCAAACAATTTGTCATTCCAGCGAAAGCTCGAAACCCCTTCTCCAACCCAAACAATTTGTCATTCCAGCGAAAGCTCGAAACCCCTTCTCCAACCCAAACAATTTGTCATTCCAGCGAAAGCTGGAACCTCTTGACATTTAAAGAATTCATATCACTAAAAAATAAAGATTTTTTAGTGATATGATTAAGTTAATTAATCTCCTTAATTAATCTCCTGAGATTCTGATTATTTAACCGATAGATTTTTGTCTCCTGATCTAAATTGTATCAGTGATACTAGAAAGTAAATAATAATAATAATCGGAAATGCCTCAAATTTTAAAAATAACAATAGGAGTAAAGATGAAATAACTAAGATATACCTAAGCATATTCTCTTTTAAATCCAGAGTTTTAAACTTCAAGGAAATCAGTGGAACTTCAGCTACCAAAAGCATACTCATAACAAGAATGAAGATTAGCAAAAACCATGGATTCAATATAAAATCCGCAAAAAAATTATTGCTTTCAACGATTATAAGTGGAAAAGAAGCAATTAGCAGGGCATTGGCCGGCGTAGGCAGACCTATAAAATTTTCGGATTGACGGGTGTCGATATTAAACTTGGCGAGTCTCAGGGCCGAAAAAACAGCAATAATGAACGCTGAAAAGCTTAACCATGTTCCCCCAAATTCAGGCTGTGGAGAAAGTGCGAATAAATGAAAAATAATCATCGAGGGCAGAACTCCAAAGCTTACTACATCTGCAAGAGAATCCAATTCCTTGCCGATTTCAGAATATGCTTTTAATAAACGAGCCAACATCCCATCAAAAAAATCCAAAATGGCAGCAATAAGTATCGCATATGAAGCCCAGATCAGGTTTCCCTGAAATACAAAAACAATTCCCAGGCAGCCACTAAATAAATTCAGACAGGTTACAGAATTTGGGATATGTTTCTTCATCAGAAATTAAGCTTATTCCTAAAGGTATGAATAACCGCTGATTATAATCAAAATCTAATCCTTTAGATCAGGAATTCATTGAAATCAGGAATTCCTCGTTAGTTTTTGTACCACGCATTTGGGATTGTAAAAACTCCATAGATTCCTGAGAATTCATATCAGCCAGATGATTACGTAAAATCCAGATTCGTTGTAGCGTATCTTTATCAAGCAATAAATCATCACGACGAGTACTGGAAGCGGTAAGATCAATAGCAGGGAAAATACGCTTGTTAGACAACTTTCTATCTAACTGTAATTCCATATTACCTGTTCCTTTAAATTCTTCGAAGATCACCTCATCCATCTTAGATCCTGTCTCGGTAAGAGCAGTTGCAAGGATAGTTAATGAACCCCCGTCTTCAATATTTCTTGCTGCACCGAAAAAGCGCTTTGGTTTATGCAATGCATTAGCATCAACACCACCTGAAAGTATTTTACCTGAGGCTGGAGCAACAGTATTGTAAGCCCTGGCTAAACGGGTTATGGAATCAAGTAGAATAACCACATCATGTCCACATTCTACCATACGCTTTGCTTTTTCAAGTACGATATTTGCAATTTTAACATGGCGCTCAGCCGGTTCGTCGAATGTAGAAGAAACTACTTCCGCACGTACACTTCTGGCCATATCTGTAACTTCTTCTGGACGCTCATCAATCAGTAAAATGATTAGGTAAACCTCAGGGTGGTTTTTAGCAATGGCATTTGCCACATCTTTTAGCAGCATGGTTTTACCTGTTTTAGGCTGAGCCACAATTAATCCACGTTGTCCTTTTCCAATTGGAGTAAACAAATCAATGATTCGTGTAGAATGATTTGCAGTATCTACAAACAGATTAAGCTTTTCCGTTGGGAATAATGGAGTAAGGTAATCAAATGGAACCCTATCGCGCACTTCGGCAGGAATACGACCATTAATGGCCTCAACTCGTACTAGAGGGAAATATTTTTCACCTTCTTTAGGTGGGCGGATACTTCCTCTTACAGTATCCCCGGTTTTAAGTCCGAAAAGTTTTATCTGAGATTGAGAGACGTAAATATCATCCGGAGATGAAAGATAATTGTAATCAGATGATCTTAAAAAACCATAGCCGTCTGGCATGATCTCCAATATTCCTTCATTAACAATTACATTGTCAAAATCCAAATTGATTACAGGGGCCTCCTGAGTTCTTGGATTTTGGTTTGGATTTTGCCTACGATCAAATTTTCTTGGTTCTGCCTGTTCTGATGGTCTTGCCTCTTTATTTTCCTGTAATTTTTCGACAGGATTGTCAGAATTAATCTGGTTTTGAACAGGATCAATCACTGGAACATCATCATCTTCAGGAAAATCAAAAGTTCGGGTATTATCCAATGGAACTTCTTTATGTTGTTTGTTTTCGGCAACAGGCTTTGTGCTGCGCAAACGCTTACGGGGTTTGTCACCGTTGTCTAATGAATCATTTGCGTCAAGGATCTCAGACTCTTCTTTATGAGTGTCAGAAACAGGAGCGCTTACAGCAAATTCAAGAATCTTTGAAATAAGATCCGGTTTACGTAAGGTATCAGTATCCTGAATACCTAAAGTTTGCGCAATTTCACGTAGCTCAGAGACGAGCTTATCGTTCAATTTGGTACTATCCAGCATTAAATTTGGTTTATATTTTTTTGGAATTTTAGTTCAAAATACTTATCCTGGAAATAGACGACACAAGAATTCTTACAAATGATATTTTAGGGAGAATTTATGTGATTTCCTGAATTCAGGGATAAAATGAGATTACGACACAATTCTATGCAATAATCTCTAATAAAACAAAATTTTAATTATTTTTTTAATGTGCAGCGCTCATCTTTCATTAATTTTACTAAAATTTCCTCCAAAAAAATGAATAGAGAACAGTTAATTAACCAGATAAAAGCTAAGAAATCCTTCCTATGTGTTGGTTTGGATACCGATATAACACTTATTCCTCAGTTTTTGCTCGACTATGAAGATCCTGTTCTTGAATTTAATAAGCGAATAATTGATGCCACACATGATTTATGTGTTGCATACAAACCCAATAGCGCATTTTATGAGAGCAGAGGTCTTGTAGGATGGAAAAGTTTAATTGAAACCTCAAAACTCATTCCTTCTTCTTGTCTGGGTATTATAGATGCTAAGCGTGGTGATATTGGGAATACCTCAACTATGTATGCTAAAGCATTTTTTGATCCTTCCTCCTCAGGAATGAATTTTGATGCAATCACCATCGCACCCTATATGGGGAGTGATTCTGTGAAGCCGTTTTTAGCATTCCATGATAAATGGGTTATTTTGCTCGCATTAACTTCAAATGATGGAAGTAAGGACTTTCAATTTATTCAAAGCGAAAACGGTCGTTTGTTTGAAAATGTGATTGAAAAGGCAAATACCTGGGCCGGGAATGACCGAATGATGTATGTAGTTGGTGCTACACGTGGAGAAGAATTTTTAAGTATCCGTATACATGCTCCGGATCACTTTCTACTCGTTCCTGGAGTTGGTGCTCAGGGTGGAAGCCTGCAGGAAGTATGTAAGTATGGCTTATCTCCAAACTGTGGTTTGTTGGTAAATTCATCAAGATCAATTATTTATGCATCCTCTGGTGAGGATTTTGCGGATCGTGCAAGGGAAGAAGCTAAAAAACTTCAATTGGAAATGGAATTATTGCTTCAGGATATCGGCTTTTAAGGAAATCTGCTCTCTTTGTCTGAGCTAGGATTCAAGGATTGAAGGATTTTAGGATAACCTAAAGCATTCAATTTTGTAATTTTACCATTCCAACGATTCCTATCAATCCTACTAATCCTACTAATCCTAATATAGACTACATTAGAAAGCCACATATATATTAAACAACCACTCAAACAATCACCAGTACCGTTCAATAAATCAATCTTTTACAGCAGAATTTTTCTTGACATCTTAATTCATGATTCAGAATGAAGACCTGTTGCATTATATCTGGAAATTCAGACTTTATCAGTTATCAGATCTAAAAAGTACCTCGGGAGATCGCCTTGAAGTTATCCGCTCAGGACAGCATAACTGCCATGCAGGTCCTGATTTTTCAAATGCCAAAATCAGGATTGGAGATACCGTTTGGGTAGGCAATGTCGAGATTCATATTCGTTCTTCGGATTGGTACCGGCATCAGCATCAGCTTGATATGGCCTATGATAATGTGATTTTGCATGTGGTGGCTAATCATGATCAAAGCATTTTCAGGGCTGATGGAACGGAGATCGCTGTTTTGGAGATTGATAAACTCATTCCTCAAGCCATCTCAAAAAATTATGAGGAACTGATGGCCGGATTAAACTGGATACCCTGTGAAAAGAAGATAAGATTTGTTGATGAAAATTACATAAATACTTGCCTTTCAAGAGTTTTGCTAGAACGTCTTGAGGAAAAAAGTGAACTCCTTGAGAAACTGCTCATTGAAGTTAAAGGTAGCTGGGATGATGCGTTTTATATTACACTGGCAAGAAATTTCGGTTTTAAAATCAATGCTCTTCCCTTTGAGATGCTAGCCCGATCTATACCACAATCTTTGCTGGCAAGATATAAAGACCGGCCCTTACAGATTGAGGCCCTCATTTTTGGGCAGGCAGGATTTTTGGATCATAAACTAAAAGATACTTATCCTCGATTACTGCGGAAAGAATATCATTTTCTACAGATAAAGCATGATCTGCATCCTTTGGACAAATATCTTTGGAAATATATGCGTTTAAGACCTCATAATTTTCCGTCCATCCGACTTGCTCAGTTTGCCGCTTTAATTATCCGTTCTAATCATTTATTTTCTGAATTAATTCATGAAAGGGATATAAAATTGATTGTCTGTAAGTTTGATAAACTAAAGCTGAATGAGTACTGGAATACACATTATCGCTTTGATCAGGATAGTGCATTTTTTAAATTAACCCTGGGAAAGGAAGCGATAAATAATATTCTTATTAATACGGTTGCAGTTTTTCTATTTACTTTCGGACTCAAAACAGGAAGCGAAATACATCAGGAAAGGGCTTTAATTCTACTTGAAAGTCTGAAAGCTGAACGTAATTCAACCATTCAAAGGTTTCATGAAATCGGCGTAAATGCTATCAATGCTGCAATAAGTCAGGCTCTTATACAATTAAAAAAATCATATTGTGATCAAAAGAAATGTTTATCTTGCAGTATTGGAGTTAAATTAATGAGCAAGTAAAATGTTTCAGCAATTTCTTACATTTTTTGAAAAGCGTTCTTTTGGGGTTTGTACCTACATTGGAGAACGATTAAATATTTCTATTTCCAAAATCAGACTTTTTTTCATTTACTCCTCTTTTCTGGCTGTTGGTTTTCCATTGATATTTTATGTTTTTGCCGCCATTGTTTTGGATGTAAGGCATTATGTCAAGAAAATCAGAGCAAGTAGTGTTTGGGATTTTTAGGATTACCTAAGATCATTCACATGTTGAAGCTAGTGTGTCGCTTCATCAACATTACACTATTGCCATTCTCGTAACTCTTCTTTTTTAGAACATAAAATTAACGTGAGTTGGATATGAAATCTTGCTTGGCAAAGTTTAGACCAAAATTTTTCTCTCCTTTTAGAAAGCAGGGTCTGTTTCTATTTCCCCGTGTTCTGTCCTATTTTTTGCCGGAAATTTAATTTTATCATGAGATTCTGTATCGCAAAAAAGATAGAATACGGGTTTGTTTAATAGGACCTATGGTTCTATTAACGGAAGTCCGTCCCGATGAAAAACAGCGCCGAGTAAAATATACCTTGCTGAAGTAGTTCCAGCTTCCGCTGGAATGACAACAATTTTGGAGATTAGGAGGTTCCAGCTGGAATGACAACGATTTCCAGCTGGAAATACTCCGTAGGAAAGGGCTAAACTAAGCTATGAAACACAGGTATTGGTTTCAAAAATCAAATAATACAAACCTAGAGCAAGCATCATGAGATCGATTTAAATGGCATTTTTAATCTACCTTCATATTGAACTCAGGTTAAATTAACAAGCGCCAGAGGCACTAACAAAAAGAAATTACGTTTGCTTGTTTTCTGGGAAGTATATTCAAGGCTAATCAGGATAGAATCTTTGCAATCTCTATAAAACCCTTCTCAAAGGCCTTTTCGGAAGCAGTTTTTCCATCTTCCATCTTTGCATCAACAATTGCTCCGGCCTCTAGTAAAACAATCAAAAGTTCGATATTTCCGTTACTGGCGGCAGAATGCAGCGGAGTGGCACCCGATTTTTGTACAACATTGATATCTGCGCCTGCCTCAAGCAACATTTTGGCAATCATTGTATAATTTGATGCCACGGCAGAGTGTATGGGATATACATTAAAGCCATTTCTTGAAGGTATATTAGGATCAGCACCATTTAATAGTAATGTTCGGATTACATCTTCGTTTCCAAAATAGGCTGCCAAACTAAGCGGAGTAAATCCATCCTCAGAAAATTCATGAATCAGACCGGGGTTTTCTGATAGGGCAGTGGTAACATAATTATTCTTACCGATAGCCGAAGCCTCAAAAATGCTGATTTCGGGAATATGCTTAATAATAATATCCGCTAATTCAGGTTTTTTATAATAGCAACAAAGCAGTAAAGGAGAAATCAACTGACTTGTTTTTTGCATGGCAAGTTTCGGATTGGAATTAAGTAATGCATGTAATTCAATTGCATTACCAGTTAATATGTATTCCTCCAGTAAATCCTGATCCATTTTTTTTGGTGTTAAATGAACTAAACATCTGTTTATCAATAATAATAAAATTAAATAAAAAAATACAGCAGATTTAGGCTATATCAAATATTCTTTATAACATTATATTTGTCAATAATTAGCAAAAAATCGAATGCCCTTACTTAAAGGAAATCAATTCAGAAGTGGTAATTCTTTTCGCGATGAGACTCAGCGTGAATCCGCCACAAAGCCACGTGCACCAAAACAACCGACTGAGGATCTGCCCAAGTTCAAGTTGAATGACGGCAGATCAATTAAGATAATCGGTCTGTTTTTTCTGATTGTTTCAATTTACTTCATGGTGGGCTTTACTTCCTATTTGTTTACCTGGCAGGATGATCAGAGTTATGTGATCGATGCAAATGGTGGCTGGAGCAATTTGATGAAAACTCAGGAGGAATTAACTGAAATGGGTTTAAACCAGCCGGCGGTTCAAAACTGGCTTGGTAAATTAGGGGCACTTTTATCCCATCAGTTTATTTATGAATGGTTTGGTGTTGCTTCTTTTCTTTTCATCGGTGTCTTTTTTATCATTGGATATCGTATGTTGTTTAAAATCAAGGTTTTATCTATTAAAAAAACTTTAGCATATTCATTCTTTCTACTAATTTTTACATCCTTAACTTTCGCATTTTTCCATGCTTTCATAAATGATTACCCTCATTTCCTTGAGGGAGAGTTTGGATTCTGGACCAATCGGCTGCTGCAAGCTCAGATAGGTGATGCAGGTACTGCCGGATTGCTGGCATTTGCTGGTCTGAGCGTCTTGATTATTGCCTATAACATTGACTTTAAACTACCAGAACGTAGTCCGAAACCCGAATATATTGTTCCTGAATCCGGTGATGAAGTGGAACTCGAAGATGAGGTCTTGTATCCGCCGGTAGAATTTGATTTGCCCAATCGCCCCGGTCAGGAGTTAGCAGATGCAAATACACAAAAACTAAGTCAGAATCTTCCACCAATAGAAATGTCGGAAGAGCCTGAATCTGAAGAGCACAAACCTGTTGTGCTTAGCCCTGCCAAAAATATACCCTTTGAAACAGCCATGGCAGTTTCCAATGATTTGAAAGAATCGCCGCCACTCACTATAGAAAAAACTGAAGAAGAGAAAAAATCAACCGAGCTGGTTGAGCAATTTGGTATGTATGATCCAACGCTTGATTTGTCAAGTTATAAATACCCGCCGTTGGATTTACTCGAAAACTATGGTTCAAATAAGATTGCTGTTAATTCTGAAGAGCTTGAAGCCAATAAGAATAAAATAGTTGAAACACTTAACCATTATAATATTGAAATCGATAAAATCAAAGCAACTATCGGTCCGACGGTTACTTTATACGAGATTATTCCAGCACCAGGAGTCAGAATCTCGAAAATCAAAAATCTGGAAGATGATATTGCCCTGAGCCTCGCAGCTTTGGGTATACGCATTATTGCTCCAATGCCTGGAAAGGGCACCATAGGAATTGAAGTTCCAAACCAGAATCCTGAAATGGTATCTATGCGTTCTGTGCTGGCAACAGAGAAGTTCCAGAATACCACTATGGATTTGCCGATTGCACTTGGAAAAACGATTTCGAATGAGGTATATATCGCCGACCTATCAAAAATGCCACATTTGCTGGTCGCCGGTGCTACCGGTCAAGGTAAATCAGTTGGTATCAATGCAATTCTGATTTCCTTATTGTACAAGATGCATCCTTCACAATTGAAGTTTGTGCTGGTAGATCCTAAAAAGGTAGAATTAACACTTTTCAGAAAGATTGAAAGACACTTTCTTGCCAAATTGCCTGGAGAAGCAGATGCCATTATCACCGACACGAAAAAGGTAATCACCACTTTAAATTCACTATGCATAGAAATGGATTTGCGTTATGACCTATTGAAAAATGGACATGTGCGCAATCTGAAGGAGTATAATCAAAAATTCATTAGTAGGAAACTAAATCCAAATGAAGGGCATCGTTTTCTACCTTTTATAGTGCTGATCATCGATGAGTTTGCGGATCTGATGATGACTGCCGGTAAGGAGGTTGAGACACCGATTGCGAGAATTGCACAATTAGCCCGTGCGGTTGGTATACATCTCGTCATTGCCACCCAGCGTCCTTCAGTTAATATTATTACCGGAACGATCAAAGCGAATTTCCCGGCGCGCCTGGCCTTCAGGGTACTATCTAAAATTGATTCAAGAACAATCTTGGACAGTGGAGGGGCTGATCAGTTGATTGGCCGCGGAGACATGCTTTTATCTACAGGAAGTGACCTAATCAGGATACAATGCGCTTTTGTGGATACTCCGGAGGTTGAAAAAGTGTCCGAATTTATCGGTTCTCAACGCGGATATCCTTCTGCCTGGATGCTGCCTGAATATCTTGATGATAACGCCGACTCTTCGGCAAAAGACTTTGACGCTTCCGACCGAGATCCGATGTTTGAAGAAGCTGCTAGACTTATTGTGATGCATCAACAAGGTTCTACTTCATTAATCCAGCGAAAGCTTAAATTAGGGTATAACCGGGCAGGTCGTATAATTGATCAATTGGAGGCTGCTCAGATCGT
>JBIIRT010000154.1:0-5893 GCA_044341405.1 Daejeonella sp.
TCCTGTCTTCAGAGATGTATTGTTTCCATATATCGTATGCTTCCTGATCTTTTGGAAGCCCCTCCTTTTCATCTCCAGCAAAAACGCTTACATATAGCCTGTCTTTAGGAATTTTATACACTTCGGTCAACAATTCCCAGCTCCAGGCAAGTGCTTCCTTTTTAAAATAACCACCATCAGGATTTGAAGGATCACCAAAGCTCCAATTTCCAAGCATTTCAAACATGGTATGATGATACGTATCAATCCCAACTTCTTCAAGGTCATTGTGTTTACCTGAAACACGTAAACATCGCTGTGTATCTGCTACCCTTGAGTATTTGATTGCTGCCTGCCCCAGAAAAAGATCCTTAAATTGATTCATACCTGCATTGGTAAACATCAATGTAGGGTCATTCTTTACAACAATTGGTGCTGAAGGAACAATTTGGTGTGCTTTGTTGGCAAAAAATTCTAAAAAACCTTGTCTTATCTCTTTGGTAGTCATCCTGATTAGCTATTCAGCAAATATAATACAGATATGCGTTTTTTATTGACAGAAAATAAAATAGCATTGAACGATCATCCATGATTTATTATTCGTTAAGCTTCAAATGATATTAAATTTTGCTTCCTTCAAATCAAATTTAGTAGTTTTACAAAAGCAAAATTGTCTATATGCCATACAAGGAGCGCGATATTACCAAATTATATTATAGCATGGGTGAGGTAACCCGTATGTTTGATGTAAACGCATCCCAAATTCGTTTTTACGAACGCGAATTTGAAATTCTGCAACCCAAAAAAAATAAAAAAGGGAACCGTCTTTTTAACTCTGAGGATGTTGAGAATTTAAAAATTATTTTCAATCTGGTTAAAGAAAAAGGATTTACACTTCAGGGTGCTAAAGATTATCTGCGGAGCAATAAGGCTGAAGTAAAAGAGAATCAAAAAGTAATCGATTCATTAGAACGTCTTAAACAATTTTTGCTAGAGGTCAAGGAGCAATTATAATCAATGCTTCAGATAATTTTAATCTGCCCCAGCACTAAATACTTCACTATTAGCCTTTAGTACTATAATCTTGACATATGCATTATCAATAGCAGTTTTAAAGGCATTTGTTAAAGTATATATACGTTTCGGATTAATAAAAATTACCCAAATTCCTAAAGTTTAATGATGTAAGCAGGTGATTTTTTCAAAACATAGGTAGAAATATTCAATTTGGCTGCTTCCGAAAGCCATGCCTCAATTTTATAATCGTAATTATTTGCTTCAATCAAAACTTTCTTGAACTCAATAAAATTATTGATATCTGTTAATTTTTGAACTGGATTTCGGCTCAGAACAAGGATATCAACTTTTAATCTTTTACCCGATTTTGGTAAAATCATGCTTCTGTCCCAAATCAACAGTCTTAAATTACCAAACTGCATAAAATTGGAATCAGACCAATAAGATTGACCGCTTACATTATCCTCAATATTAAACAATTGAATATCCGAAGCACCTCGACTTTCTAATGCCGGCATAATGGAATAATTAAAAATCCTATCTGCATTACCAAAATTTGCTAGAACGACTGACTTCCCGGCATTGGAAAAGGCAATAGCGGAGTTTTGCCGGAGACTAAAAAAAATCAATTCCTGACGTGCAACATTCAAAATCCGATTAATGGAAATAGTTATCAGCAAAATCAGACTTAAAACCATACTCAACAATAAACTTCTTTTCAAATTCGACTTTGACCAAAAAATCAGCATTAGAATCATTAAACAAAGGATAAAAAACTGGAATCCATTAATCCATAATCCTGAAAGACTTGCAAAAGGAAGACGCTCAATCCGAAATAATATTTCATTCGTGAAATTGATCAATCCGCTCAAAAATTTTCCTATCGGAATGAGTAATAAATCAAATGGAAGGATAAGAAGCAAGATTCCTGAATACATGATAATGGTAACAGGCAATACAATTAAAAGATTGCTTAGAAGAAAATAAAGAGGAAATTGATGAAAATAATACAAGCTTAATGGAAAAGTAGCCAGTTGGGCTGCAATAGAAAGTGCGCTATAACTCCAAATAAAATCAGCGAGCTTATTTTCTAAAAAAAGGCTTTGATAGATTTTAGGCTGGAAGTAAATCAGTCCGCATACAGCCAAATAAGACAGCTGAAATCCAACATCAAAAAGGTAATACGGATTATATAACAATAACAAAAATGCAGAGATTGCGATGAGATTGTATGAATTCTGATTTCTATTAAATGCCTGCCCAATCACTACAAAGCTGATCATAATTGCAGCCCTACATACCGGAGATGAGAAACCGCTTATCATTGAATAAAACCAAATTGTATTTAAAATAATTAGAATCCGTACTATTTTCAGAGAATTAGTGCTATTCATCGGCTTAAGTAAAACAGTTAACACTAAAAAGATAATTCCTACATGCATTCCTGATACAGATAGAACATGCATGGTTCCCGTTTTAGAATAGGCCTCAATGATATCTTTGTTTAATTCTACCCGGTAACCCAAAATTAACGTTGAAGCCAAAGCGGCTGCCTTGAAATCAGGTATATAGGTATTAAATTTACTTACCAGACTTCTCCTGAATAAAAGAGCAAATTTTATAAGGGTATTTCCTTCATTAACAGCTAAACATAGATACTTGTTCTTACCAACATAAGCTTGAAAGTAAATCTGACGGTTTTCCATGAATGATTTGTAATCAAACCCTCCAGGATTGTATGGTGGTTCTATAGCACTGTAAACAGCCGGAATTAATAAAACATTGCCATAATCTGGCTTAAAACTTCCTACTGAATCCGCTTCAAGTGATATTGACAATTTTCCACTACTTTTTTTAATCAGTCCGTTTTCAAGTATCCCGGTAACTTCAGCTTCAAAACGAAAATTGCCCTTGGTTAATTTAGGTTCATCAAGAATCTCAATAATTAATAGTTCGGCTTTATTCTTGTAAAAACTAAATGGATCCAATTTTCCAGAACTTTTTGCTGTTACATAAAAGGATAGAATAAGAAGAAAAAGGTGAATAGTAATACCAAAAATCCAGGAAAACCTAAATAAATGATAGCGCTTATACACGATTAACAACAACAGAAATAAAAAGAGAATCAAGACAAATAATGCAAAACCCCAATCAATCAGGAATCTTGTGGAGTAGAATCTTCCTAAAACTATCCCAAGCATAACTGGAATCAAAAAACGAACAAAAGGTACTTCTCCTTTGAAAAACATATTTAAAATTGAAGCCGCAATTGTATCCTGATATCAGACCGCTGATTGCCCTCAATCAAATCTCCACCACTTCCGATAGTTTCCTGACTGGCATAACTGATCGTAGCATATCTTATCCATAGATCAGTTTTTCGGGATAGCTTAAATCTGCCATTTACATAGAATCTGATACCTTTTCCTTGATAAGCAGGGACAGAATATGAATATAAAACATCATTCTCATAAGCATATATCCTTGTGTCAAATCCGGATGTTTCAAAAATTGCAAATCGGATATTTCCTGAAAACTTAGAACCCATAGAATCATAAATAATATCCTGAATACTAAGAAAACCAAATTCAGGGTACAATATGCCCTTTTGATAACGGACAATTTCTACACGATTTCTTATAGCAAAATCATCACTTATCTTATAATTTAATTCGATTCGCAGATCTTGTTTATCGACAATATCCAATCCTCCATCTAAATCTTCGGTGTTCTCTTCCTTTCTTTGCTGTCTAAATCTGCTCAAAAGTTTAAATTGCTTATTGGGAGTAAAAGTCATTTGCCCGAAAAGCTCAAGGCCAGATGATGGACCATCAACCCTAAATTTTAACCATGGGAATTTAAAAAAATCAGCATAGGTAAAAAGCTCCCATTCCTTATTAAATCTAATTGCTAGTCCGGAATAAAATCCTTTTTCATTCGCTGCATTTGAAGATTCAGAGAGTGCCTGATTAAAAAATGAATGATAATTTCTTTCGTAGTTCCGATATAAATTCACCAGGGAGACAGCAGGGGCTATACTGCTGATTAGTCCTTTCATGGATGCAAAACCAGAATTTAAACTATGGGAAGTTTCGCCATAAAAATAAGAGTTTTTATAGGTGTAGCTATAGTGAATACTCAAATTATTCAGAGTGGATCCAATAAAATTATATTGCTGATAAAGCGTATTTCCTTCGGCAAATGGGATACTATAGCGGGTTTGAAATCCTGTTAATCCTACATTCAGATCTGCGGCATTGTATTGCATATTTGCACCATAAACACGCTGCGAAACAGCATTTTTATTAAAAATTTCTGTTTTAGTCCGATGAAAACCACTCAACTGCAAAGAGCTTATTTGAGAATTAGAATCAGAAAAGCTCGCATCAATTCTTCTTCCTGAATAAAATGGGGTAATTGAAAATTTACGCCATTCGAAAGTGGCTGCTATTCCGCGTAAAAAAAAAGATTCATTTACAGAACTATAAGGTCGTAATCCAACATCCTTTCTAGCGATCGAACCCAGATTTGCTCCTTTTCCGAATCCTGCACCAGCCCACATACTCAAACCTTGTCCGAACTGGAGCGCGTAGTCGCCAGCTATTACCTTCCTGACTTTCCCTTTACCTTTATAAGAAAGGTTAGCCGAGTAAAAATCAAAACCCTTAAGTCTATTTTTGAATGAAAAAGGCTCACCGGCATCTTTCTCCATGTTAACGGAAGCAAAAAAAAAATCTGAGTAGTTGTAGCGATATCTGGCAAACATTCTCATTGCAGAACCGGAATATGTTCCAGCTTCATTTTTATCTGATGAATAAAACCCGGATTGTTTCTCTAAAACCTGACCGAACCTTAGCATAAGATCATGTTCAGACTTTCGTACCATATTCTTAAAAGATAAATTGGTAAAATCTCCGGGCCTCAAAACAACTATAAAATTCAAAAGCCAGCGGATCGTATTGTTATCAAGCGCAATTATACTTTGCAATTCAAGAACGTCGATGAACAAACCATTTGCTTCTCTATGATTAAGAATTGAATTTATCTGAATTGGCGAAATGAAAAATAAATCCTCTAGTTGCTCTTTAGTGGCAGTATTAATATTAAGTGGTAATTTTCGATAAAGATTCAATCGTTCAATCATTTCAGAATAATCATGATCTTCTGAGAAGTTTTGAGCCATTGACTCTATAATTTGTTCTAGGACTATATCATTTTGAACCTGTGAATGAGTCATTTTGCTCAATAGCAAGCAAAGAATAATCATTATAAAAATCCGCTTAGAATCAGAATTCATAATTCAAGGATAAATTTGGAGAATAACCTAATCTGGGATGTGATGAAATGGCCGCATCAACAGCAATTCTCCCGAATTTGAATCCGAAACCCCCTGTTTGCTTAAATGGATTTGCACTTATTCCTCCCCTTAAATTAAAGGACTTTAAAATTTGATACTCAATACCCAACCTAAAATTCATCCCATAATCTAAAATCTTTGTCAAGTCACTTAAAAACAAAACTTTATCACTTAAGTCGAATGCCAGACCTACAGAAATACCCGTAGGAATTTGAGAACCCGAAAGATCATTGATTTTACTTCTGCCCGGATTGGTAACAGCACTTCCCAAACGAAGCTTATCATTCAAGCTATATTGCATACCAACATCAACACTTATTGTATTTTCTGAGCCATAGAATGGTATACTAACTTGATGATAGTTCATCGAAAGCGCAATTGAGAGCGCATCTGAATACTTTTTGGAAAGTGCGATTCCGGCAGTTTGTTCAAGATATTCAGTAATACCATATCGTTGAAAGCTTACTCCTAAAACATAATCCTTAATAGGTACTCCTAAAATTGCGCTTTGGGTGCTTAACTCAGGATCAAGAAAATGCT
>JBIIRT010000155.1:0-5890 GCA_044341405.1 Daejeonella sp.
AGGTGGTTACCAAAATCAGTTAATCAATGTTGGGAAGAGTAGAAATGAAGGGTTAGAAATGTTAATGACTTTCAATCCAATCAGAACTCGAAGCGTAAATTGGAATCTTGCATTTAACACGTCTTACAATAAAACAGAGGTACTTGATCTTGGTAGCGGAGCTTCAAACGGTCAAATTACTGTTGGTACTGCCGACTTTACAGGCGAACTTCGTCAGGTAGTTGGTCAGCCAATGGGTCAATTGTATGGTTTTGGATATTTACGTGATGCACAGGGAAGACAGGTATTTGATGTCGGAAATGGGCGCCCTTTGCGTACTCCAACTCAAATTTCCTTCGGATCGGCCATACCGGTATGGGTTGGTGGTATTTCCAATAGTTTATCTGTTAAAGGTGTAGAGATGTCTTTTCTTGTCGACTTCAAACTTGGTCATAAATTGATTTCCGGAACTAACCATAATGCTTATCGTCATGGTCTACATAAAGCAACCTTGGTTGGCCGTGAAACAAATTCAGTTCTTGGTGTCGGTGTTAATCAAAATGGGCAAGTCAATGCAACAAGATCAGCCGTTCAGCAGTATTATGAAACTGTCCGTTCTCAAAATATTGCAGAAGAGTTTGTCTACAATGCAGGTCTATGGCAATTACGACAAATTACGCTAGGGTATGATTTCACTCGGTTTATACCTACCAGACTTTCATTTATCAAGGGATTGCGTTTGAATGGTGTCGCAAACAATGTATTTGCACTAAAGAAATGGGTTGATAACATTCATCCTGAACAATCAGGTTTACCTTCTGATAATCTTGTTGGATTGGAAGCTACCGGATTGCCGATAACAAGAAGTATTGGATTCAATTTGAATGTTAAATTCTAATGAATCCTAACATTCAACATGAAATACTAGTTAGATAAATTGAATATTTAAAAAATTTAACATGAAACCATCATGATTTTGCTAAAATGCTTGAGCTTATTATTAAATCATGATTGCTTCATCACCATTAAATATAAAATAACAAACAGATGAAAAACAAACTAAGAATTTCAGCTATTCTATTAGTCCTATCCGGACTAGTGAGCTGTGATAAAGGTTTTGATGAAATGAACGTCAATCCAATTGCCTTAACAGCGGTGGATCCTTCTTATCAATTAAATTCCTCCATTATAAATACCGCACCTGGATATGGAAATCTGAGTTATGAAACTACTATTGTGAAACAAATGATTACTCCTTTTAGTGGTCAGGGAACAGCAGCTAATTTCAATCAGGATAATCGCTCAGTGGCTGCAGGAAACTGGAATAATCTTTATCAAACTAACATTAAGGAGTTAACAGATGTTATTGCAAAAACTAAAGATCTTCCTGCCCGTTCAAACCTGTATAATATGGCAAGGATTTGGAGGGCTTATTCCTTTATGATTTTGACAGATACCTACGGAGATATTCCTTACAAAGATGCAGGTAAGAGCTTTCTTGCAGCGATTACAAGTCCGGCATATGACTCCCAGGAATCAATTTATAATGATATTTTGACAGAACTGGAAACTGCTTCTACAGCTCTGGATGCCACAAAAGCGAGAGTTACTACCGATGTATTGTATGATGGTGACATAGCAAGGTGGAAAAGGTTTGGATTTTCTTTACTGTTACGTGCAGGTATGCGTCTTTCAAAAGTTAATCCTGTCAAATCTTCAGAAATTGTTAAAAAGGCTGTAGCGGGTGGTGTGATGCAATCCAATGCTGATAACGCAATGATCAGACATAATCCAACATTTGCTAATCCTGTTAGTTCACAATTAAACGGAGGGCAATCTGCCTTCTTTTATCTGGCCCAGGATTTTGTAGATCACTTAAAAAATGCAAATGATCCGCGTTTAACATCTATTTCAGTGCGTTATGTGGGTGCTGCCAGTGGTGCCCAGCAAGTTGAAACCAGGGCTAACAGAACCACTACTGTTCAGATTGGCGCTCCTCTGGGATTTGATAATACCACGATTTCTACAGCAGTTAAAGCGAGTAATCTTGCTAGTTTATGGGATTATAGTCAGCTTGACCGTACCCGTATGGCTGGTTTGAATGCCCCTAGTTTTCTTGTGACTTATGCTCAAACTCAGTTGCTGCTAGCTGAAGCCTCATTCAGGAATTGGACAACAGGAACACCGGGAACTTTCTATAGTAATGGGATTCGCTCTCATATGCAGCAGTTGGCACTCTATGGAACAAGTACTGCGATTGCAGATGCTGCAATTAACACCTTTGTGTCTGCTAATCCATTAACTGTTGGAAGAGAATTGCAAGAAATAAACACCCAATATTGGGTAGCTTCATTTTTAATTGGGCCAGAAACCTGGGCTAATTTTAGAAGAAGTGGTTTCCCTGTTCTTACTCCGAATCCATTTCCTGGAAAGGATCTTAAAACAGAGCCATTTATTCGGAGATTGACCTATACTGATGCGGAACTTAATGTCAACAGAACAAATGTTCAGGCGGCAATAGCAAGGCAGGGTCCGGATGTTATGGACACCCGAGTATGGTGGGATAAAAAATAGTTATCTTCCCTTTTCAAACACATTAAAATTTAATTGATATAAAAACAGCACTGCAGGATTTAAGATGAAAAATTTAAAACAGAGATTATTAAATGGGGAAACCCTCAATGGTTGTTGGTTAAATCTTGGCAGTGCTGTTACTGCCGAAATAGTTGGATTATCTGGGTTTGATTGGGTTTTGATCGACCTTGAGCATGGTGCTGGTTCAGAAAGTACCACCTTATCACAAATTCAAGCGTTAGAACATACCTCTGCCGGAGTGATCGTACGTGCCGAAAGTACAGAACCACAAAGAATACACCGGGTTCTGGATATGGGTGCTGAAGGTGTGATGTGTCCGAAAGTTCGAAATGCTGAAGAGGCTTTGAAGGTTGTAAAAGGTCTGCATTATCCGCCTTTTGGAAACAGAGGGGTCGCCAAAATGGTTAGAGCCACACAGTTTGCGCAAAATTTCAACGACTATTATCAAAAGTCGAGAGATCAGATATTGGGTGTGGTTCAAATTGAAACGATTGAGGTTTTGAGCCATCTGGATGAAGTGGCAGCAATCGATGGTGTAGATGTTTTATTTATTGGGCCTGCAGATCTTTCTATGGAGTTAGGTATTTTCGGTCAATTTGATCACCCTACCTTTGTAGATGCACTGAATAAAATAGTTGCTGCAGCAAAAAAAGCCAATAAAGCAGTCGGGATTTTATTCTTCAATCCTGACGATTATCAACGCTATCATGATTTAGGAATTCGTTTCCTGGCTTGTGGAGCCGATGCCACATTTGTTGCCGAAGGAGCCCGGACTATGGCTGGGAAAATGTCAAAATTTAGAAACCAGTAAATTAAAATTGAACTTATGGATCCTTTTGTTTTATTATTGATTGGCGTTGTTATCGTTGTAGGGGGAATAATTGGTTTAAAGCTTCACCCTTTTCTGGCTTTGCTATTTGCTGCCTTTATAGTTGCTTTACTTACTCCACCTGATTTTATTCAAAATTTTGGATTGGAGAAAGGAATGTCAGCTGATGCCGCACTCGCACTTTCGAAGAAAAATGTTGGCGAAAGGGTAGCTGCTGAATTTGGTAATACAGCAGCCAAGATTGGTATTTTAATAGCTATGGCCGCTATAATTGGTAAGTGTTTGCTGGAAAGTGGTGCTGCTGAACGAATAATAAGATCTATACTTTACTTGACTGGAATGGATAAGGCTCCTGTAGCTTTTTTGGTTAGCAGTTTTTTTATTGGTATTCCTGTATTTTTCGATACAGTAATTTTCTTGATGATTCCTTTAGTAAAAGCAATGGCCTTACGAATCGGAAAGAATTATTTATTATTGGTAATGTGCGTAATGGCAGGTGCTGCAATGGCTAATTCTTTGGTTCCACCGGCACCAGGGCCATTGTTTTTGATCGGTGAAATGAACATTCCAATAGGTTTGATGATGGTTGCGGGTACAATTGTTGGGCTCTTTACTATTGTTTCAGGTTATTTTTTCTCCGTTTGGGTCAATAAAAAACGACCTATCGAATTAAGAGATTCTTTAGATGCTAAAATCGAAGATATTAAAGCCTCAGCAATTCTTGATACCAAGCACCTACCTGGCTTGGGAATTTCTTTACTTCCAATACTTATTCCATTAATTTTTATCTGTATTGACACGGTTGTAACTGCGATGAAACCTGCTGATAGTAGTACATTATCCCCGTTGATTCAATATCTTATTGGTATTTCTGCCTTTTTGGGAAATAAAAATACAGCAATTATATTGGGAGGTGTTGCTGCTATTCTGGTTCTTGCCAGTAGAAAGAAGCATTCAAAAGAGGGACTTTCAACCTTTGTAGGTACTGCCTTAACAAGTGGTGGTAGTATTATATTGATCACCTCCGCTGGTGGTGCATTTGGGGGTATGCTTCAGCAAACCGGTATCAGTTCTCAGATCGCTGCCATGACTCAGGATTACCAGATGGCCTTAATTCCTTTGGCTTTTCTAATTGCGGCAGTTGTCCGGACAGCACAGGGATCTGCAACAGTAGCTTTAATTACAGCATCAGGGATATTATCGGGAATGGCTATGAATGCTAATCTTGATTTCCATCCTGTTTATCTGGGATTAGCTATTGGTTGTGGTTCTAAATTAGTTCCATGGATGAATGATGCTGGGTTCTGGATAATTTGTAAATTGAGTAACCTTACTGAAAAAGAGGCGCTTAAAACTATTTCCCCATTGTTAGTGGTGATGGGTTTTACCGGACTGATTGTCATTATGATCGGGGCTAAGTTGTTCCCTCTGGTTTAAAGATTTTAATTGTAATAACTAAATAATGGAAAAAATAGGATTTATCGGTTTGGGTATCATGGGAAAACCCATGGTATTGAATTTATTAAAAGCCGGTTTTGAGGTAAATGTTTTGAGTAAAAGCAGCGCTTCTGGGAATGTCCAGGCAGCCGGGGCAAAGGTTTTTGACAGTATCGCAGATCTTTCAGCAAGTTCAGATATCATTATTACGATGCTACCTGATTCACCTGAAGTGAAGCAAGTTGTTTCAGAAATCCTTCCCGGAATTAAGAAGGGTTCTCTCTTTATAGACATGTCAACCATTTCGCCTGGCACTACTATGGAAATTTATGGTAGCCTGAAGGAAAAAGGAGTCTCTGCGTTGGATGCGCCAGTTTCGGGCGGACAAGTTGGTGCTGAAGCCGGTACTTTGTCAATCATGGCAGGCGGATCTGAGGATTCTTTCAACAGGGCATTGCCGGTTTTTCAGGCAATGGGTAAGAATATCGTTTTAATCGGTGATGCCGGTGCCGGTCAGGTTACAAAAGCATGCAATCAAATGATTGTTGGGATTACTATCCAGGCGGTAGCTGAGGCCTTTTCAATGGCAAAGAAAGCTGGAGTTGATCTTGAAAAGATGAGAGAAGTACTTTTGGGAGGATTTGCACAAAGCCGTATTTTGGATCTGCATGGCAAACGTATGATTGATGGAAATTTTGCACCCGGTTTCAAAGTAAAACTACATAAGAAAGATATGGGAATAGCACTTCAAACTGGAGCTAATCATAATGTTTCTTTAAAAGCAACAGAATTAATAGCTGGATTAATGAATCAGCTGGTCAGTGAAGGTCATGGAGAACTGGATCATAGTTCTCTTTTTATGCTTCAGGAAGGAAAATAAAATATTTCGTTTAACCGTAATAATAAAATTAAAATTATGCAACGTAGAAATTTTGTTAAAACAATCGCAGCCGGATCCATTGGTGCTTCCGTGTTGTCACCAATGGAATCACTGGCAGAAGTAAAACCAAAACCTAAAAAAGTTTTGATGAAAGTTGGCTGCCAGTCGGG
>JBIIRT010000156.1:0-5849 GCA_044341405.1 Daejeonella sp.
TTTAGCCATTTTTAAGCTTTTTATGCTTGTATTGTCTGTTTTTTTCATTGCAATCCGATTCGTTATATTCCTTAAGTCCATTGCTAGTGCCAGCCAAATATCATTGTTATATCTGAGTTCAACCGAATCATATTAAAATAATACCTTATAGCACATCAGATCAGGCACTGGTGCAGCATAATTTGTTTTTTGAAAGCAATACCTGTGTGGTATAGGTCAGTTCAGCCCTTTCCTCCGGAGTATTTCCGGCAAGAAATCGTTGTCATTCCAGTGAAAGCTGGAATCTCCTCTGGCAAGGTTTATTTTACCTGGTGCTGTATTTCATCGGGAAGGGCAGCCCGGCAAAAGGACTGCTGCCCCTGAAATTAAACCCGGGTGTCAGACTTAGCTTTTTGCCCAGTCAAAAATTTCATCGCAAAAAGCACTTTATGGGCAAAAACTAGGGCAGAACACGGGTCTGGCGTAACCGAAGAGGTACAGACCCTGCTTTCTAAAAAAGATAAAATTGTTCTATCTAAAACAGCAGGTCAAGATTTTATATCGAACTAAGGTTAATTAAATTAATGAGTTTATGGCCTGGGCCAAAACTGAAGGTTATCTTTTGAAAAAAATATTTTTAATGAAGGAAATCCTGACTTCCGTTTGGATTATAAGTCTTAAATCCTGACTTTGAACGCCCTTTCACTGGGTTTGAGTTCTTTACCCAAGTATTCTGGTCTCTAGCATTTTTTATTGATAACTAATTTTTCACCAGTTACCAATGTTTTAGTAATTTGTGAATCAATTATAAATATCCGAGATATGACTTTTAAAAGATCCCCGAACAGCATCTTTATCTGCTTTATTCTAAGCTTAATTCTGTTATTTTCTTCTGAACAAGCCCATTCCCAAACTAAAATTAAAGATTATAAGATCAGTGTTCAATGGCAGGCGGTTCAGAATAACTATGAAGGTAAAAGTCAGTCACTTTCAGTTCTTAATGTTATTAATGAATCTTCAGAAGACTTACCCGCCAACGGATGGACCTTGTATTTCAACTATTCAGGTGAATTTCCAAAGCCAGATAGCAGGGGGTTAACAATTTCATTTGTTAATGGTGATCTCTATAAAATTGAACCAAATGCAGCTTCTGATGGCATATCGGCAGGGGCAAAGATAGATTTTCAACTGGTCAGCTTAGGGAATATTGAGAATGTAACTCAGTCACCTCAGGGATTTTATCTGGTTATTTCGGGGACACCTGATAAGGTAATACCTGTAAAATGTACTTATATTGATCCTTCACCTGAATTTTTAAATTCCCTCCCGGCATCAAAAACCTGGATGGATCCTGCCTATGTCTATTCAAAGAATCAGGATGTTCAGGATATAGAGGCATCGAAATTACCCTTAATATTCCCGAGTCCGCAAGAGTATAAATCCATGAATGGAGCCTATACAATCAGCGGGAATACCGGTATTTCGTCAGATCCCTTATTTGCTAAAGAGGCGGGTTATTTAATAGATGAGCTTGATAGGTTGCTTATTGCAAAACCATCAATTAAGTTAGGTGTCCCGCAAGGTATTGTGTTAAAAAGAGATCTTAAAATTGCAGATGAGGGTTATGAACTCAGTGTTTCGGATAAGGGAATAGTAATCGCTGCTTCAACGCCAGCTGGGGCATTTTACGGCATTCAGTCGCTTAAGAGTTTGATACCACCATTAAGCTGGCGCAGTAAGCAGAATTCAATTATGCTTCAGGCTGTTGAAGTGAAGGATAAACCCCGCTTTGGATACCGGAGTTTTATGTTGGATGTGGCCAGGAATTTTCAAACCAAAGAGCAGATCCTTAAAGTTTTGGATCTGATGAGTTTATATAAGTTGAATGTATTTCACTTCCACTTTTCTGAAGATGAAGGCTGGAGAGTTGAAATTCCATCGCTTCCGGAACTAACCCAGGTTGGAAGTGTGAGAGCACATACAATTGACCATAAAAGTAATATTCAGCCTGCATTTGCCTCGGGTGGTATTGCGAATCAGATGCCGGGTAGCGGTCATTTAAGTCGTGAGGAATTTATTGAAGTATTAAAATATGCTGCTGCACGACATATTCAGGTAATTCCAGAAATTGAATCTCCGGGTCATGCCCGTGCGGCGATTAAAGCGATGGAAAGCCGGTATGAAAAGCTGATGAAAGCAGGGAAACCTGCAGAAGCTAACAGATACCGTTTGGTCGATCCTCAGGATAAATCCCAATACCGTTCTGTACAGGGCTGGAGTGATAATGTGATGGATGTAGCCTTGCCTTCAGTGTATAATTTCATTGAAAAAGTGACTGATGATTTGATCCTGATGTATAAAGAGGCCGGAGCGCCATTAAAAACGATTCATTATGGTGGAGATGAAGTGCCAGCGAAGGTATGGGAAAAATCTCCGGCATATTTAAAGTTAAAAGGCACGAATCCTGAGATAAAATCTACTGATGACCTCTGGTATTACTACTACGGAAAAATAAATTCAATGGCTAAAAAGCGTGGTCTGTTTGTTTCTGGATGGGAGGAAGCAGGAATGCGTAAAACAATCCTTGATGGCAAACCTCATTATATTGCTAATCCTGATTTTGCTGATGATCATTTCCAATTGCATGTATGGAATAATGTGATCGGCTGGGGTGCCGAGGATCTGGCTTACAAATTGGCAAACAGCGGTTACAAAGTAGTTCTTTCACCTGTTTCGAATCAGTATTTTGATCTGGCTTATAATAGCTCTTATTATGAGCCAGGCTATAAATGGGGTGGTATGGTGGATGTTGACAAGCCGTTTTATTTCATTCCTTATGATTTTTTAAAGAATGTTAAAGAAGACGGACAAGGCAGGCCAATGAAAAATCTAGATCAGACTAAAATGATCAGGCTAACAGATTACGGTAAAACAAATATCGTCGGACTTCAGGGATTGTTATGGTCAGAGAACAATGTAAGCAAGGAAAGATTGGAGTATATGATGCTACCTAAAATACTAGGACTTGCCGAAAGGGCATGGGCACAGGAGCCTGAATGGGCTATCGGTGAGTATTCTATACTTAATGATCTCTACTATAAAAACTCCTGGTCACAATTTGTCAATCGTGTTGGGAAACGTGAATTACCCCGTCTCACATATTATAATGCAGGATTTTCCTATCGCATTCCTGAACCGGGATTGAAACTTAGGGATGGAAAGGTATATGCCAATATTCAGCTCCCGGGATTAGAGATTAGATATACCAAAGATGGTTCAGATCCGATAGCCGGAAGTGCGATTTATGATAGTCCGGTCGCTGAAAAAGGGAAATTTCGTTTTGCAGCTTTCGATGTTTCGGGAAGGAGAGGGAGGATTGTGGGGATAGAGAATAAATGATTGAACAGATCAGATGGGTTTATTCATCTGGTCAGTTTGCCTGCAATCTTATAGGGAGATTATTTAAAGTCGTTTAGAATTAAGTTTGATAACAGCATTTAAGATAATTTCTTTTGCTACGACCTGAAAGCTATCGGGTCGCTTTTAGATATGGTGACTGACAAATTTAACCGGTATTGCGCCTAGGTAGATTCGTAACCCGATAGCTATCGGGTCTTACTTAGCCATCATCGAAGTTGCTTTCAAATGATCAGCTAATCTTCCAATTGCATTTGCCGCGATATTGATCTGCTCTTGTGCTTCTTTCCAGTCGCGTTGTTCGATGGCTTCACGAATACCAGGCATGGTCTTTACTCCATAACCGGTATAAAATCCCGGAGCATACAGCGTATGTTTATACCATGGGCGACGAGGCAAGCCCTGCTCTGTCAGTAAACTTTGTTCTGCACGATATAGTGCTTTATTGATTTCTTCCAGTTTTGATTTTGCAATAGTTTCTTTGCTCAGACTTTCAGATAATGAACTTGCCGACTGGTCCAGTTGAACCAAAGAATTCTGAATAGGTGAGAAATCAATGAAAGGGACTTCTGCTTTTGCTATAGGTGCTTTTGTTGGCTTAGTTGGATCATCTGCCAGCTTATGGTTATTGCCATTAATCATCTGGTTAAAAACCAAAGTAGATTCTCTCATCTGATCAGTCATGCTGATCATTTCACCTACATAATTCGAGATGGTTTTGTGCAAATTTTTAAATTCAAACGGAAGAGTATCGTCATAGGCCATTCTAAGCACAGCACGGCCAATAGTTTGGGAAAGAGTGCGACCATAACTGAATCCCGGATCACCAAAACGGCTGTAATAATCGTAAGAGTCATAAGCTGTATGATATTCCCCTCCGGCATTCTCACCGCCATAAGAAATGTTCAATGAGGGTATGCCGGCATGCTGCAGGAATGCAGAATAATCAGAGCCCGAGCCTAAAGCTCCTATACTCATTGATTTTTTAGCCATATTATCCTTTCTTGATTTATCAGAACCGGAATTAACAATATCCCGAGCTTTTAAACGCTCAAAAACACTCACATTTGTCTGAGGGTCAATTACATCCTTAGCGATTCCGTCAATCATTGATTCCAATCCATGCGAGCCTGCAGCCGACAAAAAGCCCCTGCCATTACCATCAGAATTGATATACACTACCGCTTTTTGCTTCAATTCAGTAACGTGATCTTCCACCCATTCAGTAGACCCAATCAGTCCGGGCTCTTCTGCATCCCAGGCACAATAAACCAGGGTACGTTTAGGCTTATAACCTTTTTTAACCAGTTCACCTATCGCCTTTGCTTCCTCCATCATCGCTGCGATACCACTTATCGGATCATTTGCACCAGGGTTCCAGCCATCGTGGTGGTTACCGCGAATCACCCACTGATCAGGATAAACAGATCCTTTGATCTTTGCAATGACATTATAGGCAGGTACCATTTTCCAGTCGAATTCTACTTTCAGTCTGACGGAAGTTTTTCCCGGACCAATATGATACGTAAAAGGTAAAGCTCCCCGCCAGTCCGGAGGTGCAACAGGTCCGCCCAATGCCTGAAGCAGTGGCTGTGCATCATGATAGCTGATTGGTAAAACCGGAATTTTCAACAGGTTTTCAGCATCTTCTTTTTTCAGGCGTTTTGCATTTTCAGTCGCGCCGATAAATGGCGTCAAAGGATCACCCGGATAAATAACCATATCCATAATTGAACCGCGCTGTACGCCATATTCGTTTTTAAAACTTCCTTTCGGATAGACATCCCCTTGGAAATAACCATCTTCCATAGGATCGGAATAGATGATACATCCAATTGCCCCATGCTCCTGTGCAACTTTTGGTTTAATTCCGCGCCATGATCTTCCATATCTGGCAATCACGATCTTTCCTTTCACATCAATTCCGAGTTTATTCAAGGTTTCATAATCTTCCGGCAGACCGAAGTTTACAAATACCAGTTCAGCGCTCACATCTCCATCGGCACTCCATGCATTATAGGTTGGAAGCTGGTCTGGGTGACCTGAAGTCGCATCTTCTTTATACGCAGGCTCCTTCAGTAAAGCTTTGAATTTTGTTGGGGCAGTCATCTCCAGAATGCGAACTTTAGGAGTTGGAAATAAAACATTATAGACTGCAAGTTCAGCATCCCAGCCATAGCTTTTGAATTTGGCAAGCAGATTTTCTGCAACTTCCTTACTGGCTTGAGAACCCAGGTAATGAGGTTTTAAAGTAAGCTCTTTGATAGTTTTACCGATATTTTCACTGCTGATAAAACTGTCGAAGCTGGTTTCTAATTCTTTCTGATTTTGTGCATTTACAGTTCCGATAGAAATCAAAATTGCAGCCAGGGGAAGGAAGTACTTTTTCATCGATGTTTTATTTGTTTTAATCCCGCTAGTGCGGAAGTCTTATTTTGAAAGGTAATTTGAGG